>JAYEIM010000049.1:0-3551 GCA_034660095.1 Campylobacterota bacterium
TTTTAAGCAAGTACTAAATAATACACTAAAAGCTCAAGGATACAATGAGGTAAAAGAAAATAGTACAAGGGAATTACCAAATACTTATAATCCTAACTTTATAAATACAACTACAAATCTAGAAGAACTTACACTAGGGATAAAAGAAACAAATAATGCAAGAATATGCTTACATGGAGTACCTGGTACTGGTAAAAGTGCATTTGGAAAATATATAGCAGATACATTAGATAAAACAGTGATATTAAAAAAAGCTAGTGATTTACAAAGTAAATGGGTAGGTGAGTGTGAAAAGAATATTGCTAGTGCATTTGAAGAAGCAAAAGATGAAAATGCTGTATTGATATTTGATGAAGTTGATAGTTTTTTACAAGATAGAACAAATGCAAATGCATCTTGGGAAATTAGTCAAGTAAATGAGATGCTAGTACAGATGGAAAACTTTGATGGAATATTTATAGCTACTACAAATTTAATGGATAATCTTGATAAGGCAAGTTTACGAAGATTTGATTTGAAGCTAGAGTTTGATTATCTGAAACCTGCTCAAGCTTGGGAGATGTTTTTGTCTTATTGTAAAGAGTTAAAAATACGCAAACCAGCAATTAGTTTTAAAAGTGGTGTTGAAAGTTTACGACACTTAACACCAGGGGATTTTGCAGCAGTAGTAAGACAAAATAGATTTAGACCTGTTAAAAATGTGAAAGATTTAATAAGTAGACTTGAAGATGAGATTGCTGTTAAGAATGTGGATAATTGTAGAAAGATGGGGTTTATTTAATATGACACCTTGGAGGTATACAACAGATTTTAATAAAGAAAATCATCTTTTTTATAAAATTATTGATACTAACTATCTAATTGAAACTTTCAGTTGTAGTTGTGGTCATACAGATTTTATAATTAAATACCAAGGGCAAGATATTGATTATATGTGTCCTGTATGTGAAAATACAACTTTTTATGATGCTAATATAGCATGGAAAAATATAGAATATTTTATGTATTTACATAAAGATTTAAAATTAAAATATGATTATGATACATGTATCAATAACGATAAAATGGTTGCTAGATATATAACACATATTCCAAATGGTATTGATTTTGTAGCCCAAAAGATAATTTTCTCTAAAAAAGAGATTTATACTGTTTCTTTTTCAAGAAGTGGAGATGTAAAAGAGTATTTTTCATTAAAGTTTAACAATGATATTTTCACAGAATTAAAAAAAACATTAGGTGAATATTTAAATGAAAATCCAAATTATTTTAATATACCAACATCAAAAAATAAAAAATTAACTTTAAGGACTGGTTCATTTTTCTTAAAAAATCCACATCTAAAATCATATGAATTTTATTATTGGCAAAATACAAATCAATTTGATAGTAAGAATGAGATAGATACAACTGAAGAGTTAAGCGTAATAGCAAATAATAGAAAAGAAAAATCTGTTAAAAAAGCAGTGTATCAAAATTTTATTAACCAAATAGAAGATGAGAAAAAGTTTCATTATTCTTTTATTCAAATTTTCACAAACAAAATAAAAGACCCAAATATGTTAGTAAAGTTTTTACAACTTAAACTCTATAATATTGAAATTGGAGAATATGATATAGATTGTATTTACAATCTACTTCTGGATTTTTTAAAAACTAAATATTTGGATAAACAAATCTTAAAACTTTTTAGTGAATTAAATTATGATACAACAAATCAAACTATTTTTTTTGATATGGTACGTGAGTTTGAATATTGTAAAACTTTTATAAATGAAAAATTTAGAAAAACTAAGTGTGAGCTTAAATGCTTGCATGATGAGTTTGTTAAAATAGCAAAAGAAAAAAGATATGAACGAATATATGCTAAAAAGCTTTATAATCAAAAGAATAAAACTAAAGCTTGTATAGATATTAAAGGTTATAAAGTTAAATTACCACAAAATGGAGCTGAAATTATTGAGTGGGCTGACACTTTACATAATTGTATGGCAGGATATTTTGATATGATACAAAAAAATGAAACAGTTATATATGGATTCTTTGATAATGATATTCTTCAATTTGCAGTTGAAATATGTGAGGGTAGATTGATTCAAGCTAGTGGTAAATATAATAGTACATTAGAACCTGAAGAACAAGAGATTTTGGATATGTGGATGAGAAGATTTTTTAGGTATGAAAATGGTGTTGGAATTGCAGCTTAAGTATAATTATACTTTGAAGTTGCAAATTTCAAATAAGATAAGTAACTTATCTTATTTAACTGAGCTATATTTTGATGAGAATAATATCGTTAAAGTTCCAAAAGAGATAGGTGATTTATCTTTATTAGATTTTCTGTGTTTATCAAATAATAAAATTACAGAAATTCCAAAAGAGATAAGTAATTTATCTAAATTATCTTTTCTTTTTTTGTCAGGAAATAAAATCAAAAATATTCAAAAAGAGATACTTGAATTAGAAAATCATGGCTGCCAAATAAGAAAATAAATATTTTATTATAGTCGATAATTATGCAATGAATATTATATGTGTAACATAGCAGACATAAAGGTGTCGAAATAACACTATATACTATCTCAAATAAAAGGAAAAATGATGACAGGACAAAATGATAAATGGTTTGAGAATATATGTAAATGGGCAGATGAACATAATATTTCTAAAGTAAATATACCAAGAAAAAAAGATAAACTTAAAAATTTAAAAATGCTTAATTTAAGTAACAATAATTTAAAGTATCTTCCAAAAGAAATTGGAAATCTTATTAATATACGAATGCTTGATGTATCAAAAAATCAATTAAAAAAACTACCAAAAGAAATAAATAAGCTAAAAAATTTAACTGTACTTAATTTAGGAGATAATTATGGAATAAAGCTAAATAAAAATATAGGTGAACTTAAAAAGTTAACTCAACTTTTTTTGAATGAAATACTGATAGATAAAATACCAAAAGAGATATTAAAACTTAAAAATTTAAAGGCACTTGATTTAAGCTATAATCTATTAAGTGAACTACCAGAGGAAATAACGAAACTTAGTAAACTAATATATATTGGTTTATTTGGTAATGAGATAATAGCATTACCAAAAAACATAGGTGAACTTACAAATTTAAGAATATTAGACTTATCAGATAATGGACTAGAAAAGTTACCAAAAAATATAACTAAACTAACTAGTTTAACCGAACTTAATTTAAGCTACAATTTTCTTTCTCATCTACCAAAGAGTATAGGAAAACTCACTAAATTAAAAGCATTAAATTTAGATGATATTGGATTCAAGCAGCTGCCAAAAGAAATAGGACAACTCGAAAACTTAAATATGCTTAATTTAAATGGATTAGTAGCAACTAAATTACCAAAAGAGATAATAAAACTAAAAAATTTAAAAATATTAAGTTTTAATGGTAACAAGCGAACTAAAATACCATATGAGGTATTTGAATTTAAAAATTTAACTGAATTAAGCTTTGAAGGTAATAATCTAGTCCATCTGCCACAAGAACTATTTAAACTGAAAAACTTAACAAAACTTAATTT
>JAYEIM010000050.1:0-3536 GCA_034660095.1 Campylobacterota bacterium
AGTGTATTAGAAAAGATGGGGTATCTTTTCTAATACACTCTACACCATCTATATAAAACTTATCAATAGTTTTTAATCCATACTCTCTAAGTAACTCTTTTCTATACTCATCAAATCTTGAAGATATACCCAACTTTTCATATCTTAAAGCCACATCATCTATAGAGTTTATATCTTTTAAAATAGCACTATAAAACTGATCCTCTTTAGTTTTTATATCTTTATCATCTATACATAAGTTTTTGGCACTTTGGAACTCTTGTATAGATTTAGCGACACTTATTGAACTATTGTATATATCTAACTTTTTATTTGCATACTCATAAGTGGTATTAGTTTTATCTGTGATATTTTCATAGTTATTTTTAAATATTTCTGCTTTTTCTAATGCCTCAAATAGTTTTTTTGATTCTATTAAACTATCTATATCTTGTGCTTTTATATCTATACTATTTATGATATTTTGTATATCTTGTTGTTTTGATACTAACTCTTGGTAGCTTGTATCTAAAAGTTTAAATTCATCTATGGTCGTATCTATAAACTTTATTTTTTCATCAATATTTATTATCTTTTCACACTCATCTATTCTTTGATTTGCAAGAGTATCAGTAAACTCTTTTTTTATATCTTTAAAATACTCCACTATCACTCTTGGTTGATTTTGTAGTTTAGATTTGAGCGAAGATAGATTTTCTTTTACATTTTCAGTAAAAGAGGACTTTATGTCTTCAAGGATAGAGTTTATAAGATTTTGCTCTTTTTGTTCTATATCTTTATCATCTATACATAAAGTTTTTGCATCTTGAAACTCTTGGTATGTTGAAGCATTTGATATTTTAGATTTATAAGTATTTAGTCTATCTTCTACATCATTTAGTATAGTTTTATCTTCATATTGTGGTGTTTGTGTATAGAGTTCTTTTAGTTCATCTGCTAACTCTTCTGCACCATAAAGTCTCTTCTGATTTAAAGCTAAACTTACTTCATCCTCTTTTTTTAGAATGTCATCAATAGTATTTAGTAACTCATCTATAAAAACTGTAATATCGATATGAAATTTATAAAATAGATAATCCTCCAAATACTCTCTTGCTTCGTTTATATTTTGAGGTAAGTTTTGTTTTATATCATCTTTTATACTTTGGAGTATAGATGATTTTAAAGTATCAGCATAATCCTCTATATCTCCAATGTTACTTACTTTTTTAAGTCTTAGAAGGTTTATCATATTTGATTGAGTTCTATCTTCTTCTTTAATTGTTTTATAATACTCTATAACATATTTTTTATACTGGTTTTTATATATTTCTTTAGTTTTTGTATGAGCACCAGCCATAGGTAGGTATATAAATTTTTTATGGGCAAAACAAAATAACTCTTTTTTAGTATTTGTACTTTGTACTATATTATCATTCTCTTTTAACATACACATAATATCATTTGATAAATTCATAGAGCCTTTTGATAAACTAAAATTTGTTATGGGTGCCATTAATAATTCTTTATTTTCTATACCGATGTAATAGTTAGCAGATTCTATTAATAATATGATCTTATATCTAAGGGTAGCATATAGATGATAATTTATCTCTTTTGTACCTTTTCTATCCTTTATACCATCATGATATATTTTTTCATAATTATTTTTCAAATATTCTATATCTTTTTGAATTACTTGATGTTTTTTTAAAATCTCAAAGTCAAAATCTTTAAAATCTTCAAATAAAAAAATCAAATCTTTAAGTGTTTGCAATCTTTGTATCTCATCTTTTCCATTTTTTATATCCAACACTTTATAATCATTATCTACATCTATAATATATTTTGTAGGTAGTTTAAAATTTTGATCAAGAATATGAACTTTGATATTTGTTGAAGTTTTTGTTAAAAGGTTTTTTATAAATGACATTTTGGTTTTCCTATATATCTATTGTGTGTTTATTTTTTTCTACTGGATTTGTGTGTTTTCATTTTTTAGTCTTCATCTTTTATGCAGCGGATTGGGATACCATGTGAACGATTCATACTATTTGTACTGCAATGATAATTATTACAATCTAAACGCATAGCACTCTCATAAGATACTGTACTTGACCATAAAAAACACTCATCACTATTTAAAAAAGGAATATCACCATTTTTTGGATAACGAATGCTAGCTGATGGTAATTTTAGAAAGCTATCAAAAGCTTCTTTATTATTTTTAATATTTTGTTTAATTCTTTCTTGATTCAATTCATTTATAGTCGGTAGTCTATATCCTTGAGGGCAAGGGCAATTGATACTATTTGCACCTTGCCATAAGTTATCATTACTTTGTTCTTTCCAATCTCTATCTTGTCCATTTAAATTTAGTGTTATAAATCTACTATGATTTGGTATATCTAAAGGACATCCTTTACCAAACAAACCAATATTCTGAACTTCACTATTATATTTTTCATGACCATCGGAATCCCTTCCCCACTGGAAATAGTCTCCATAAGCTTCTTTATCATTAATAGAAGTTGCAACTCTTTTAGCTCCTAAATTTCTATCTAACCATACTCTTCCTGTATGTGGAGATTCTATCTCTCTGTATTCTAATCCATTGTACTTAATTATATCTAGATTATTATTCGGAAAAATCATTCTAAATATATTTCGCTCTAATTGGGATATATTTATAGCTTCATATGATGTAGAATTGTAATTAATAATAATATTACTAATGTCCTGTGTTCTAAAATCTAAATATACTTTACAAAACTTTGTTGTTTCTTTGAAATTCTTCGCAATATTTCTACCTACTTGTAGTTGAAAATTTATATTTAATGATACTAGAATGATATCAAATAATTGTTTTTCTGGATTATATTTCATTTTGAGTTCTTGTTCACCAAGGTAATGATTTAGAATAATTTCCTTATATTCTTTTGAGTGTGAATTTATATTAGTTTTAATTGATTTTTGCCTATTTAAATATTCTATTTCAGTTTCAAATTCATCTTTTATTAACTTCTGGTTATATACTGATTTAACATTATTAAATAATGTAGCTTGATAATTATACTCTTTAATTAAAGTAAAATTATTATTTAGAATACCTGTATATATAAGTATATCATCGGATAAATCATTATCTATTTTTATTATTTGTTCATTAGAAAAGTAATTTGTTACTATAGTGAAGTTTTCTACTTTTTCACTACTCTTATTAACATCTTCCAACAACCCATCCAACATATCACTAGACCACTCAATAGAACCTTTTTGTTCTTCTTTATTGTTAATAGTACCTGATGTATCTTCTTTACCATCAATCAAATCTAATATCTCATCCACATAAGCTCTTTTATTAGGATCTTTTTCTAGCATTTTTAATATAATTGTTTTTAGTTTTGGATTTAGATTTTCATCTATGATTGGTTCTTTTTGTAAATGAGCCATCATAATAGATGCTTGTGTTGAATCATCAGTTATATCATATATGCTTTTACCTGTAAGGGCATAATAAAAAAGACAACCTAATGAGTAAATATCTGAGTTAAAGT
>JAYEIM010000051.1:0-3534 GCA_034660095.1 Campylobacterota bacterium
TAGGGCTGATGAGTGAAAATGCTCACTCTATAACTATAAGTACAGATCTACCACCTATGATGTATAGTATAGAAGCTAGAGCACCTTTTCTTGACCATAGAGTTATAGAGATGGCATTTAAAATAGACGCTCATAGGAAAATAGCAAAAAAAGATGGTAGAGCAAACAATAAGCTTATATTAAAACAAGCCTTTGAAGAATTGTTGCCTGATGAGATACTTTATGCTAGTAAAAAAGGATTTGGGTATGGGATTAAGAAATAAAAGGAGAAATTAAAATGTTAGATATAAAATTAAATAATTTAGGAAATATTAAAGAAGCCAATATAAAGTTAAATAAATTAACTATTTTTTGTGGTGAAAATAATAGCGGAAAAACATACTTAAATTATGTACTATATGAACTTTTAGATAAAAGATTTACATTAAGAAATGATATATTTACAAGCATAGTAAAAGATACTAAGGAAAATGGTTCTATTAAATTAGATATAAATGAATTTATAAATAATAATTTTGAAAAGATTAGATCCTCTTTTGAAAAGCATTTTGAGAAATCTTTAGATAGATTTTTTAGTACAACTCAAGGGTCATTTAAAGATTTTAAGCTAAATATAAATCAAACTATAGAAGAAACACAATTGTATTGTAAAGACATACGGCTAAACGAAGAGCTATCAATAGGTAAAAATAATAATACTGTATGTGAGATTACAAAAGAAGATGATACAAATATTATAATAATCATAAAAGATATAGATCTTCCTGATGATATGTATATTGAATTTATAAGTAATCTATTTTTTAAATTTATCTTTCCATATATGTTTCATGATACTTTTCTATTACCAGCAGAAAGAACTGGACTTAATCTTTTTTATCAAGAATTAAATATAAATAGAAATGCTCTTATAAACCATCTACAAAAATCTAAAATAAATCCACTAGATGTTATAAAAGACTTGATAGTATCTAAGTACCCACAGCCTATTGCTGATTATATAGAATTTTTAAATGATACTGTAAATTTAAAGAAAAAAAGAAGTGAATTTAGAGAGTTAAATAATATACTTCACAATAAAATAATAAAAGGAAAATATCAAGTAAGTAGTGATGGTATATCTTTTTTACCGTATAAAACATATTTTAAAGGTAATGAATATCAATCAAAGATAGATTTACATATGGCATCCTCAACCGTTAAGACATTTTTTTCACTAGAATTTTATCTTGAGCATATGGCTGTAAAAGGAGCTTATCTTATTATAGATGAACCAGAACTCAATCTGCACCCTGATAATCAAAGAAAAACAGCAAGATTAATATCTCAAATAGTTAATGCAGGAGTAAATGTAATTATCTCTACTCATAGTGATTATATAATAAGAGAGTTAAATAATCTTATTATGCTTAAAAGTGATTTTAATTCAAAAGATAAGTTGATGAATCAATATAACTATAAAGAAGATGAATTACTTTGTAAAGATGATGTTTACTCATATTTACTAAAAGATGGTGAAGTAAAACCTATGAATATTACTGAAAATGATGGAATCATTGCAAAAACTTTTGATGATGTTATAAATAAACTAAACTCTTCATCTGATGATATTTACTATACTAAAATGGAAGATTTGGAAGATGAGTAAAAGCTTATTTGAAATACTAGATGAGATTATAGATACAAAATTCAAAGTTTCAAATAGTGGTGGAAAAATAGTTTTTAATGAGCCACAAAGAGAACCCAACAAATGTGAAAAAGTAGAGATACAAACATCAAAAAAAGTTTTTGCTTTTAGCTTGGATAGTGGAGATAAAGTTTTTAATTGTTTTAATGATTCTATTGAAAATATTACAAAAAAGAATGATGGTATATTGATATATCAAGAAAAAAATAAATTTGTGGTACTACTTATTGAATTAAAATCTTTATCAGAAGGTACATATCTAAAACAAATCAAAGCAGGTAAAAACTTTATAGAGTATCTACTAAAACAGATAAATTTATTTTACGATATAAATATCAAAGAGAATGATTTGGTTTTTCGTGGGTTGTTATTTAAACTGTTTAGACAAACACCAAAAAAAGGCACTACGCAAAGAAATAAACTAAATTTTCAAGATGCTGATGGCTTACTAGTGGCTAGACTTGCTTGTAATAGTGAGTATAAATTACAGATGTTTAGAGAGGGGATAAATTGATGATAAATACGGTTATACTGAAACAAGCATTTGAAGGATTGTTGCCTGATGAGGTACTTTATATGAAGAAAAAAAGGGTTTTATTATGAACTTAAAAAATAAAGCAAATACATTAGCTAAAACTAATGTAACAATAGTTGGTGGTGGTAGTAGTACACATGCTTTGATTCCATTCCTAACAAGTAGTAGTCGTGAAATTAATTTATTGACATCAAAGCCAGAAGAATGGGAAAGTAGTATTATATTAGAGTACAGAAATGAAAATAATGATGTGTTACAAGAGTTTAATGGACAATTAGATAATGTTTCTGATTTACCAATTGATGTAATACCAAAATCAGATATTATCATATTATGTATGCCTGTTTATAAGTATCGTGAAGCATTAGATAATATAGCTAGTTATCTATCTCCCAATACAGTAATTGGAACTATATATGGTCAAGGTGCTTTTAATTTTATGGTAAATGAAATAAAAAATAAGTATGACTTGATAAATATTACAACTTTTGCTATTGGATTAATCCCTTGGATATGTAGAATTGAGAAATATGGTAAAATAGGCATTACATATGGTGCAAAGAATTTAAATATAGTTGCGTTTGATCATAAAAATAAATTTTCTGAGCTAGAAGAATTTTTTAATGATATATGCTTTAAATGGTTTAAAAAAGGTAAGTTTAAACTTTCAGAAAATTTTATTTCATTAACACTTTCAGTGGATAACCAAATAATTCATACATCAAGACTATATGGACTATATATAAAATCTCAAGGAATATGGAATAACGAAAGTGATGTTCCTTATTTTTATAAAGATTACGATGACTTATCTGCTACTTTATTGAAGGAATTAGATAGTGACTATAGCTTAATAAGAGAAGCAATAAAATCTTTATATAGTAAAAATAATTATGATTTTATGCTTGATTATTTACAACTAGAGCAGTTAACATATAACTCATCAAATAAGAATATAAAAGAATCATTTGTAAATTCTGAAACATTAGGAGCAATAAAAACACCGGTAATAAAGCAAAATAATCAATATATAATAAATAAAAATCATAGATTCTTTTATGATGATATTTATTATGGATTGTGTATAGCTAAATGGATAGCAGAAAAATTAGATTTAAATGTAAAGACTATAGATGAAATTCTTTATTGGTCTCAAGATATATTACATGATAAGATTATAAAAGATAATAAGCTTGTTGAAAACGTTAAATCAGGTGCATTTAATATTTACTCTTGTTTCACTATTGATGAAATTATAAAGTAAAAAAATGAAACTAGGAATATTAAAAAGCTGGGAAAAATTACATAAAAG
>JAYEIM010000052.1:0-3533 GCA_034660095.1 Campylobacterota bacterium
GTATAATATTCCATCTGAGCAAACTCCTCTTAGAGAATGGAAAGAAGGTGATAATTATCATCTAAAACAATTTGAAAGCTACTATTCAAAGGCTACTGCTACTGCATGTTAAACTTTACAACAGAATTAGATAATATAATATATTATAGTTATAATATCTATCACTATACAAGGAAAGTAAATGGCATATTTTTTTAAATTACCTCAAATTACAGATTTAACACCAGAACAGCAATCAGCTCTTTCTGAAGCAGACCCAATAGCATTATCTGGTGGTGCAGGAACTGGGAAAACAGTAGTTTCCATTTGGAGACATTTACTAGGGATGGAAAATCTTGGAAAATACTCTGTAATAGTTACATACACAAAAACATTAAGGTTTTATATAGAAAAAAGCTTGGACTCTGTTGAAAATAAAGAGATATTTTTAAATAAGCAAATATTACCTCCGTCAAAACAAGTTTTCAATCTTCTAAGTTTTCCTAGTGGACAATGGAAAGTAGCTGAAATTATTATTGATGAAGCACAAGATTTAAAATTTGAGAAACTAAAAGAAATTTCTAATTATGCTGAGAATATATCTTATGGTGCTGATTTTAATCAGCAACTATATTCTAATACTGTAACATATGATGAGATGGAAGATTACTTCGATAATAATACTCCATACTCATTGCAACAAAATTTTAGAAACACATATCATATATTAAATTTTGTGAAAAACTTCTTACCTCAATTTTCAATTAGTCAAGATAGTTTGAATGTTCTTTTAAATGGTGACTTAAATAATAATATTCAACCAAATACAGGAATAAAACCTAGCTTCTTCATCATAAAAGAAAAAGAGATTGAAATAGATAAAATAGTTGAAATAATAAATGCATTTAAGTCAGATGCACATAGTATTGCAATTCTTTTACCTTTTGGAAATAGAGGAGAGGAAAGTGTTGAAAATTATCATACTTTATTAAAACAAAAGGGCATTAAATGCTCTAAGTATTATAATGAGATGAGAACAGATGTAACAAGCATTGAAAATGTTCATGTTACAACTTTTAAATCGGCAAAAGGGTTAGAGTTTGACACAGTCATAATACCATTTTTTCATAAATGTAAAGACTTTATTACTAGAAGTAATTCTACAAGAGTAAATGAAGAAGATTATTATGTTGCAATAACTAGGACTAAATTTAATTTATATTTACTAAGTGACAAAAAGCTTGATTTTGTAAATAGTAATATATGCAATATAGAAGATATGACTAGAGTAAAAGTTGATACAATACCCCCTATTGATATAGAAAATGATACAATACCATTTTAAATTTATAAGGATAAAAAAGCAAAATGACAAATACATACTATTTACCTATATCAAGAACTAGTTTATCAAACTATATCACATATGCAATAATACTTCCAACAAGGTTTTATCCAAATAGAGTAATTGATTTACAGAGTAATATTTATGATTATATACTATTATCGAAAAAACCATTTATAAACTCTACTGATTGTGCAATAGAACTAGTTTTAACTGATAGTGAAGTTAAAAGATTAAAAAGTATAGATCAAAATAGTCATATTGTATTTCTAGATATACCTTTACCAATTTCTAGAATTAAAACAATAAATTTTATAAATAAAGATCATATGACAATAATAATTAGCCAAATTAATAAAGGAACAGGTTTTATTGATAATAAATATTTAAAACTTCATAATACTTTTGATGCTATAAATATAGATTTATCAGAATTAAATATTGATAAGTATTTATATTCTGATGAAATAAAATCTAAAATTAAGTTTTTTAATCAAATACTTGGAGGGATAGCTTTTGTTAGATATAATTTAAACAATAAATATACTAAAAACTACTTTAGTATACTTTCATATTTTAATAATGTTATAAAAAAAGAATATTTAAATAATAGTCAAGAAGAACTCAATATTCATTACAATGGTGTTTTTGACTGTAGTGGTAAATGGGAACATTTTGCTGCATTGGTTTATGAAACCATTACAGATGAAAATATAGTCAAATATGCAAATGATGAAAAAATAAATATTTCGAAAGACATAGCTGGTAATTTTGAATTTACAAAAATAGATAAGCAATCTAAAACATACATTTACTCTATATTAAATACTTACAGTACCTTTAGTCATACTAGAAAATCGATTGATGATTTAATTAGTGATTTTTTAATAGAAAAGATACCAAAAGAAAAGCAAGAGGGGATATCGTTATTAATTGGAATAAATAATGGTTACTCATCTTTATATAATAGATATAAAGAAAAAACTGTAAAGTTTATGATGGATTCATTATTAGATTTATATACTGTAGAGTCAGTTTTTCAGTATGCAATAAATGATATAAAAACAACGGATAAATTCCAATATTTAAATAATATAATCAAAAAGGAAAGTATTTTTAATTATGATTATGATACATATCATATAGTAGATGAAACAATTGTTACAAATAAAAAATCAGTATTAGCTACAATTGAAGAAAAAGTAAGTGAGGGATGGATTGCCAAGAATCTTTTTGATAGAATAAAATTATTTATTGAAGAAATTGTAAAAAAAAAAGATAATCTAAATCAACAATTAAAAGATGAAATTAAAAAAGAACAACAATCTAGTAAAGAGATAGATCATAAAAATACTGAACTTCTAAAACAAAAAGATGATTTAGGAAAAGAAATAGATGAGTTAATTGAAAATAGTAAAAATCTAAACTTAGAAAAAGAAACCTTAAATAATAAAGTATCAGAACAAACTAAAAGTATTGAGAATCTTAATACTCAAATATCTAATAAAGATAACTTAAATCAACAACTTGAAAATAGTTTAAAAAAAGAACAACAATCTAGTAAAGAGATAGAAAATAAAAATACTGAACTTCTAAAACAAAAAGATGATTTAGGAAAAGAAATATATGAGTTAATTGAAAATAGTAAAAATCTAAACTTAGAAAAAGAAAATTTAATTAGTAAAGTATCAGAACAAACTAAAAGTATTGAGAATCTTAATACTCAAATATCTAATAAAGATAACTTAAATCAACAACTTGAAAATAGTTTAAAAAAAGAACAACAATCTAGTAAAGAGATAGAAAATAAAAATACTGAACTTCTAAAACAAAAAGATGATTTAGGAAAAGAAATATATGAGTTAATTGAAAATAGTAAAAATCTAAACTTAGAAAAAGAAAATTTAATTAGTAAAGTATCAGAACAAACTAAAAGTATTGAGAATCTTAATACTCAAATATCTAATAAAGATAACTTAAATCAACAACTTGAAAATAGTTTAAAAAAAGAACAACAATCTAACAAGGAAATAGAAAATAAAAATACTGAACTACTTAAACAAAAAGATGATGAAATTGCAATAATTCAAAAAAGAATTGTAGATGCAGAACATTATTATAAACAACAAAAAAGTGAAATAAAAAACCTTAATTTACAAATAGACACTTTAAAAGTACAAAAAGAAGCAAAAAACAAACCTATATCTAA
>JAYEIM010000053.1:0-78882 GCA_034660095.1 Campylobacterota bacterium
CTTTTTTTCCAACTCTTTTTTTACCATCTCTAAATTTTCTTTAGTTTGTTTATCATCTTTTATTTTTAACGCTTTTTCATAAAACTCTTTTGCTTTTTCTAGATTATTTATATTTACATAACCATTACCAATGTTATGCAACTTTTTAGACTCCAACTCTTCATTTGTAGTTACCACTTTTGAGTAAGTTTCTATAGCTTCTTTATATTTTTTATCTTTATATAATGAATTTGCAAGATTATAAAGTGTTTGTGGAGATGCAGATATTTTTCGATATTCATTGCTTGAATCCTTATATTGTTTATCGTTATAAAGTTGATTTGCTTTTTCTATATTTTTAAATTCAAATATTTCAGATTTACCATCTATAGGTATCATAAAAAATACCATCATAATTATAATACCACTTATACTTTGTGTTCTTTTAAAATTTATTTTTGGAAATGAGCTCAACGCTATTAACAATACAAAAAGTGCCAATCCTAATGGATAGTAAAAAAGCTCAGTATATGTTTTAATTTTTTGAGTTGTAAGCTCCTCTTTTTTAGATTGTTTATTTATCCTTGATATTATAGCTCCCACATCATTTTTATTTATAGTAAAATCTATATATCCCCCACCACTTTTTAAACTAAGATTTTTTATAGATTCATTTAGTTTTACACTTACTATATTTCCCTCTTTATTGGTTAAGTATCCATTTTTTTGTGGAATTGGTGCACCTTTTTTGGTGGCTATCCCTATACTATATATCTCTATGTTGTTTTCTTTTGCAAACTCCAACTCTTTGGTATATCCATTGTCATTTCCACCGTCACTCAGTATGATTAAGTTTTTTACCTTAAACTCTTCAAGCATATAAGATGTGGTTTCAAGTGTTGCATAGATATTTGAACCATTTGTAAAATCTAAATTTGTATCAAGGTTTTCAACTATATATTTTAAAGATATAAAGTCTTCTGTTACAGGACTTAATATAAAAGAATCTTTTGCAAAAAGCAATATACCTATTGTTGAGTTTTCTGCCAATTCTATAATATCTTTTAATTTCTCTTTTGCCAATGATATTCTATTTGGGTATATATCTTCTGCTAACATCGATTTTGATACATCAAGTGCTATTACTATTGGTATAAGATTTTGTTGCAAGGATTGCTCTTTTTCATTCATCACAGGTCGCCCAAGTGCAAATATAAAAAGTATTAAAGTTATAAAAAAAAGCCCATTTCTTGTAGTTTTATCTAAAGATCTACCACCAACACTTAATTTATCTAGTATCTCTTTTGAGAAGTATTGTTGCATATTTTCTTTAGATGTAAGAACTAGAACTATCAATACTAATAAAGGTATAAACATCATAAAAAAAACATTTGGATATAAAAATTGCATCGGAAATTATATACTAATGATGATAAATAAGTCCTTTTATTTTATCATATTAAATACTAGCACTCAAACACATTATATGCTAAAAATTACAATATTAGGTATATCACACTTGACAAACATCCACTCATATGCTATAATTTTATTAGCACTCAAAGATTAATAGTGCCAAATTAAGAGAAAAGAATGGTTAAATATAATTTATGATTGACAAAAAAGAGTTTTTATTAGATTCTATTATCAAAGCGTATATAGCTCACCTTGAGCCTATTGGTTCTGGACAGTTAAAAACTATGTATGATATAGCTTATTCCCCTGCAACTATTAGAGGTTACTTTAAAAAGCTTGGAGATGAGGGATATTTAGCTCAAGAACATGCAAGTAGTGGTAGAACTCCTACAACTGAAGCATTGAAAGAGTATTGGAATAGTAGATTAGATTTTAAACTTAATATTGTTGATTATAATAGACTAAATATATTAAGTCGCCAAATAGGACTAACAGTATTTTTAAAAGAGCAACAAACTCAAATACTAAATAGAGTATTAAATATTGAGAATTTATATCTTTTATTGGAGTTTACATCATTTTCTATAACTATAAAATACAATAATGCATTGTATAAATTTTTATTAGATATGTGTGAACTTGAAGCTACAAGCATACTTGAAGTTGCTGCACAAGTTGGTGCAACTGATTTATATATAGAGCTTGACAAATATCTTTTCAATAAAGATTTTGAGATTATAAATATCAAAGAGTTTTTGCGTTTATGTGTTGATTATAATTTAGAAGAGGCAGATATAAACAAATTTTTACATGGAAATATTATGGATAAACTAGAAAAAGGTATCTATTTTCATGGAAATGATGGTTTAAATCAGATTTTACCACATCAATATATGGGTATAACTCATGATGTAATTATAAATAATAAAAAATACAAAATGTTGATTATTGGTGAGTTATCAAAAGATTATGAATATTTTTATAAAGGGATTATGTAAAAAATGGAACAAAAAGAGAATGAAAAAGTAGAAACTGAATTAGAATCAGAGATAAATGAAGCTGAAACAACACCTGAAACTTCTGAAGTTGAATTAGACGATGCAGAAAAGTTTGAATCTTTAGATGCAGAATTCAAATCAAAAATGGAAGCTAAGGTTGCCCAAGCAGAGGCAAAACAAAAAGAGGCTGAAGATAAGTTTATAAGAGCCCATGCAGATTTAGAAAATTTTAAGAAGAGATTAGAGAAAGAGAAATATAGTGCAATAGACTACGCAAGTGAAAAATTCGCTAAAGATCTACTTGCTCCTATTGATGCAATGCAGATGGCAATTTTAAGTGCAAATGCAGAAATACCAGCAGAAGATTTAGTTGCAAAACTAAAAGAGGGATTTGATCTAACAATAAAAGCATTTAATACTGCATTTGAAAAGCATGATATTACTGAAGTTGAATATGAAGAGTTCAATCCAGAATATCACAACGCTGTACAAAAAGTTGATAGTGAAGAAGTTGAGTCCGGAAACATTGTAATGGTTATGCAAAAAGGTTATCAATTTAAAGATAGACTTTTAAGAGAGGCAATGGTTAGTGTTGCTAACTAAATAGTTAGTTAAATTGTCCGCAAAGACAAAAAACTATTGATTATATAAATAAAAAATTAATAATAAAAGAGGAGTCACCATGGGTGCAACAATAGGAATAGATTTAGGGACAACAAATAGTTGTGTATCAGTTTACGAAGGTGGGGAAGCTAAAATTATAGCAAATAAAGAGGGTAAAAACACTACTCCAAGTATTGTAGCTTTTACAGATAAAGGTGATGTTTTAGTTGGTGATAGTGCTAAAAGACAAGCTATAACAAATCCGGAAAAAACAATATATTCTATCAAAAGAATTATGGGTCTTATGATGGATGAGGAGCATGCAAAAGATGCTATGGATAAAGTTGGTTATAAAATTGTAAACAGAAGTGGAGCTGCTGCTGTTGAGATTGATGGTAAAACATATACTCCTCAAGAGATCTCTGCAAAAATTTTAGGAAAACTAAAAGTAGATGCGGAAGCATATTTAGGACAAGAGGTAACTGATGCTGTTATTACAGTTCCTGCTTACTTTAATGATGCACAAAGAAAAGCAACTCAAGAGTCTGGTACAATTGCTGGTCTTAATGTATTAAGAATTATCAATGAGCCAACAGCAGCTGCACTAGCATATGGACTTGATAAAAAAGGTGAAGAGAAAGTTATAGTTTATGATTTAGGTGGTGGTACATTTGATGTTACTGTTCTAGAGATTGGTGATGGTACATTTGAAGTACTTTCTACAGATGGTAATGCTTTCTTAGGTGGAGATGACTTTGATAATGTTATTATTGATTGGTTAGCAGATGACTTTAAATCAGAATTTGGTGTAGATTTAAGAGATGATAAAATGGCACATCAAAGACTTAAAGATGAAGCAGAAAAAGCTAAAAAAGAGTTAAGTTCTACAAATGAAACAGAGATAAACTTACCATTTATTACTGCTGATGCAACTGGACCAAAACATTTAGTAAAATCATTAAGTAGAGCAAAATTTGAAGCTATGACTGAAGATTTAGTAGCTGAAACATTAGATCACATTAAAGTTGCTATGAGTGATGCTGGACTTGATAACGATGAGATTGATGAAATCATTATGGTAGGTGGATCTACTAGAATCCCTAAAGCTCAAGAAGTTGTAAAAGCTTATTTTGGAAAAGAGTTAAATAATTCTGTAAATCCTGATGAAGTTGTTGCTGCTGGTGCTGCTATTCAAGGTGGAGTTTTAAAAGGTGATGTTAAAGATGTACTTTTACTAGATGTTACACCATTATCACTTGGACTTGAAACTTTAGGTGGAGTTATGACTAAGTTAATTGAGAAAGGTACAACAATTCCTGTTAAAAAATCTCAAGTTTTCTCAACAGCTCAAGATAATCAACCAGCTGTTTCTATTATGGTTGGGCAAGGTGAGAGAGAATTTATCAAAGATAATAAATCTTTAGGTCAATTTGAACTTTCTGATATCCCAGCAGCTCCAAGAGGTGTACCACAAATTGAGGTAACATTTGATATAGATGCAAATGGTGTTTTAAATGTATCTGCAAAAGATAAAGGTACTGGTAAAGAGAATAAGATTACTATCTCTGGTTCATCTGGATTAAGTGATGATGAGATTGAAAAAATGGTAAATGAAGCAGAAGCAAATAAAGATGCTGATGAGAAGAAAAAAGAATTAATCGAAGTTAAAAATCAAGCAGAAGCTATGCTTCATTCAACTAAAAAATCTTTAGAAGAAAATAAAGGTGTTGTAAGTGAAGAGGAAGAGCAAGCAATTGTTGATGCAGCTGCACAACTTGAAGAGTTATTAAAAGATGAAAGTGCTTCTAAAGAGCAAATTGAAGAATCTCTTAAAAAACTTACAGAAGTTTCTCATAAATTAGCAGAAGCTATGTATAAAAAAGAGGGTGGAGATGCTGGTGCAAATCCTACTGAAGATCCTGCTGTAAAGAAAAAGAAAAAGGACGACGACGATATTATTGATGCTGAGGTAGAATAATAATACAACTAGTCTATAAATTATATAAGAAGGTTAAGCTTAGGCTTAGCTTTTTTTTATAATATTATTGTCATAAAACAATGAGGATTAAAATTGATCAATATTAAAAATATCATTAAAAATACATTAA
The DNA here is from genome assembly GCA_034660095.1 of Campylobacterota bacterium. Classification (GTDB taxonomy): domain Bacteria; phylum Campylobacterota; class Campylobacteria; order Campylobacterales; family Arcobacteraceae; genus JAIOSF01. The sequence continues at coordinate 5,105 of JAYEIM010000053.1, forward strand.
CTCAATTAAAGAAAAAAGATCTTCTTGCAACTCCAAAAAACTATTATAAAGAATTTATATTACAATCACGCCTAGTAGATATAAAAGATGAAGAAAAAATAATCATTGATAGAATAACTAAAGATTTACCATTAATTTTAAAAGATATTTTAGCCCCATCTATTGATACAAAAGTTGATAAAGATATAGATAAATTAATTAACTATATAAACAATAACTATGAAAGTATTTTAGATCAAAAGACTATGAATCAAATACAAAATATTGTAAGAAATAGAATTATAAATGATAAAGAAGTTATAAAAAATAAGTCCAAAGATTTTAATAAAATTGCAACTCTAATGGGTAAGTATTTCAATAAATTACTCTTAGAAAGTGGAAATTCATCAGCTATAGTAAATAATATTAAAGAGGAGTTAGAAGAGTTAAGTATTTCTAGTAATTCTAAAAGAGAATTAGGTATATTGCATGGGAAACTAATTAGTTCTATACATAGTATTGAAATGGCTTTAGAGAATAGTAAAGAGGAACTTATTAGTAACCAATCTCACTTCTCTAAGTTAGAAGAAACAATAAAAAAACTACAAGAAGATATAGAAAATGCCAAAGAGGAAAATAAAACTGATTACTTAACGAATGTTTTAAATAGAAGAGCTTTTGATGTCGAAATAGAAAAGTTTGATAAAACATTTTCCCTATTTGATGGAAATTACGCAATTGTTTTCTATGATATAGATTATTTTAAAAAAATAAATGATACTTATGGACACGATTGTGGTGATGCTATTTTAAGAACTTTTGCTGGTATATTAAAAGATCTATCTAGAGAAGAAGATATCGTTGCTAGATATGGCGGAGAAGAGTTTGTAGTGCTTCTAAATTATAATAAAAAAGATGAGCTTGCAAAATATATACAAAGAGTTAAAAAAACTGTAGATACAAATAAATTTAACTACAAAGAGCATAAAGATATAGAATTAAAATTTAGTGCGGGTATAGCATCTAGAGATAAATATAATAGTTTTCAAGAAACACTAGAAAGTGCTGATTCTTTACTATATAAAGCTAAAGAGGCTGGTAGAGATACAATCTATTTTGATTAAATTTTATCTTTTATAGTATCATGAGCAACAGCACTTTTACCTGTCCATAACTTAAAAATATCACAAGCTACTTTGGCACCCTCACCGTTTGCAATAGCAAACATTGTTTTTGCTCCACTTGCCAATCCTGCTACATATAAATTATCTGCAATTTTATTATTTTGATTTTCTAAGCATACTTTATTTGGTTTCATAATATCGTTATGGTCTAATATATTTGTTAAGTCACACTCTATATCAAATTTATGCATACCTGTTGCAATTAGTACAATTTTAGCATTATAACTATTTTCTTCAGATACAACTTCATACCCATTTTCAGTTTTTGTAATCTTAGTAACTGTATCATTAATAGTATTACAACTTTTAAAATTTGCTAATTGTTTTTCCATATTAGATAAAAGTTCATCTCCCCCTATACCAAACTGTACTCCAGCAAGATTGAAAAAACTTGCATTTAAGATATCACTTTTACCATTGTCTATCATAAGATATTTTTTATCTTTTGCCCATTCAAATTTATCCTCAACTGATGTTAAAGTTAAAGCACAGCCATAACCAGCAGCTCCACCACCTATTATTAGTACATCATACATTCTAAATCCTTATTTATTTAATATAAATCTATTGTATCAAAATTATATATAATATAGGTTGATAATTATTATCACTTTAATCATTTCTTAAGTTGATAATAGTTATCATTTGCAAAATTAATATAGGAATAGTTATGAAACTATCAGATTTACCAATAGATAAAGATGCAATAATTACAAAAGTTGAGTGTTCAGATGATTTAAAACAAAGATTTTATTCATTTGGCATTATAAAAGGTGCTACAGTTTTTGTAGAAGCGATAAGTTTAGCAAAAAACACTATGGAGATAAATGTTGAAGATACATCTATTGGTATAAGAGTTGAAGAAGCAAATGCTATTGAAGTAGAGGTAAAATAATGGAGTCATGTAATAATTCGCTTACAGCAATGAAAATAGTCCTTGCTGGACAACCAAATGTTGGTAAATCTTCACTTATAAATGCTATGTCAGATTCACGACTTAAAGTTGGGAATTTTAGTGGTGTTACTGTTGAAAAAACTGAAATTTGTTTTGAGCATCATTGTCATCAAATTGAGATGATTGATCTACCTGGTACTTATAGTGTAAATGGTTTTTCTCATGAGGAAAAAGTTGCTAGAAACTATCTACTTCATGAAAAATATGATGTAATTATAAATGTTATTGACTCAACTCATCTTACTCGAAATCTACTTTTAACTTTAGAACTATTAAACCTAAACCAAAAAATGGTTTTAGCTTTAAATATGTATGATGAAGCACAAAAAGATGGCATCAATATTGATGTAAAACAGATTGAAGCAATTACAGGGATTCCTACTATTGCAGTATCTGCAACTACTAAAGAGGGTATTGATGAGCTTCTTGATACTGTACATCATATTTATGATGATGAAAAAAGATTAAAGTCAAATATAAGCTATAGCGATGCTATTGAAAATGGAATATTTAGAATTAAAGAGTTTTTGGATAGTAAAAACTACAAATATAATGACTTAACAACTAGAGAGATGGCTATAAAACTTATTATTGAAGATAAAGAGTTTTTTAAAGCTATACATGATAAACCAATTTTTATGGAACTACAACCAATTGTAGTTAAGCAAGTAAACTATATATATACATACTATGAAACAAAAGATATTATTGAGATACAATCTCAAGAGCATCATGCAATTTCAAGAGGTATTAGAGCTGAAACTTTAAAAAGAGCAGATAAAAAATCACCAAAAAAATTAACAAAAAAAATAGATGATATTCTTATAAACAAATTTGTTGGTCTTCCAATATTTTTATTTTTTATGTGGGGATTATTTCAACTTACTTTTGAATTAGGTGCAATTCCTATGGATTATATTGATGCTGGGATTGGCTGGTTTGGTGAGGCAGTTGGTGCAAGTATAGCACACGAAGAGCTTCGTTCATTAATAGTTGATGGTATTATAAATGGTGTTGGTGCAGTACTTATGTTTTTACCAAATATTATCATACTTTATATAGGTATTGCACTTCTTGAAACTACTGGATATATGAGCAGAGTTGCTTTTTTACTTGATGGTTTTTTTCATAAATTTGGACTTCATGGGAAAAGTTTTATACCACTTGTAACAGGATTTGGTTGTACGGTTCCAGCTTATATGGCTACAAGAACTTTAAAAAATGAGAAAGATAGACTTATAACACTTTATATACTTGGCTTTATGAGTTGTGGAGCTAGGCTTCCTATTTATGTACTTTTTGCAGGTGCATTTTTTGCTGCAGATCAAGCTGGAAATGTGATATTTGCTATCTATATTTTAGGTGCTTTAATGGGATTGGTTATGGCAAAGGTTTTAAGAGTTACTGCATTTAAAGGGGAAGATGAACCATTTGTAATGGAGATGCCTAAATACAGAATGCCAACACTAAAACTTCTTTGGTTTATAGTTTCAAAAGAGGCTTGGATGTATCTAAAGAAAGCTGGTACATTTATATTAGCAGCTACAATTTTAATTTGGTTTGCTTCAAACTATCCAAAAATAGATGATCCATCACCTAAAGCACAACTTGAGCAAAGTTATTTAGGACAAATTGGTAAATCAACACAGTTTTTATTTGATCCTATTGGACTTGACTGGAGACAAACAATAGCATTAGAAACAGGACTTGCAGCAAAAGAGGTAGTTGTAGCTACTTTAGGAATACTGTATAATGTTGGTGAAGATTTAGATGAAACTAGCGAATCATTACTAGCTGAGATAAAAAAACAGATCCCATTTGCTAGTGCTGTATCATTTATAGTTTTTGTTATGATATATCTTCCATGTTTTGCGGCTTCTATGGTTTTTGTAAAAGAGGCTGGGGGATATAAACATCTAATCAATCTATTTATTATGACTACTGCTGTAGCTTGGATTATGAGTTTTATAGCTTATAGGGTTACTTTAGCTATAATGTAGCTATGTTTATACTTATACCTTCAATTATCATTTTTCTTTGTATCTCTTATCTACAAATAAATGATAATGTTGGTATAACAACTCAAATAGTATTATATATTTTAATGCTAATTACAATTATAATATCTCTACTACTGTATAAAAAAGTTAAAAAAGATATAATTACACAAGACCTAAACAGTATTCATATTGAGATAAAAAGATTAACTAATAAAATAGAGAATAGTACAGATGAAAAAATAATTTTGGGTTTAAATCATAAAATCAAGCTACTAAAAGATGAAATAGAATCTAAATACCACTAAATAAGCTATATTTTAGTAAAATACAAAAAATATATATTTAAGGCACGCCCAAATGAAATTTTCAAAAAGTTTTATACCAACAACAAAAGAAACACCAGCAGACGCAACACTTCCATCACATCAGTTTTTAGTTAGAGCAGGATTTATAAACCAACAAGGTAGTGGACTTTATAACTATTTACCATTAGGTAAAATTGTATTAGAAAAAATTAGAAAAGTTGTAAAAGAGGAACTTGATAATGCAGGTTGTATTGAAGTTCAATTAGGTTTTGTTACACCATATGAGTTATGGGAAAAAAGTGGCAGATCAGAAACTATGGGAAAAGAGATGTTAAAAATTCAAGATAGACATCAAAATAGCTTTGTTTTAAGCCCTACAAATGAAGAAGCTATGGTTGAGTTAGTTAAAAACAGAGTAAAAAGCTATAGAGATTTACCTATTAATTTATATCAAATAAATACAAAGTTTAGAGATGAAGCAAGACCTAGATTTGGTTTAATGAGAGGTAGAGAGTTTCTTATGAAAGATGGTTACTCTTTTCATGAATCTAAAGAAGATATGATTAGAGAATTTGACCTTATGGAGGAGACATATAAAAAAATATTTACTAGACTTGGGCTTGACTTTAGAGTAGTTCAAGCTGACAGTGGTGCAATAGGTGGAACAGGAAGTAAAGAGTTTCATATTATTGCAAATAGTGGTGAAGATACTATTGTTGTATGTGATAGTTGTCAGTATGGTGCAAATATTGAAACTCTTGAAAGTATAGATGAAGATGAATTTAATCAACTTTCATATGAAGAGTTAAAAACTAAAAAAATAGATGAAAAATGTAAATGTGGGGGAGAACTATCTTACACAAAAGGTATTGAAGCTGGACATATTTTTCAACTTGGAACTAAATATAGTGAAGCATTGGAAGCAAATTTTTTAGATTCTAATGGAAAATCTCAACTATTTCAGATGGCTACATTTGGTATTGGGGTAAGTAGATTAGTAGCAGCTGTAATTGAACAAAGTTATGATGATAGAGGCTGTATCTGGACAAAAGAGACTGCACCCTATTTTGTAGATGTTATAGTTTCAAATGCAAAAAAAGAGGAAGAGTTAGAGGTTGGAATGGCTATCTATGACCAACTAAAAGATAATGGAATCGAAGCAATTATTGATGATAGGAAAAAAGAGAGATTTGGTTTTAAAATGGGTGATTTTGAACTTATTGGTTTCCCTTATGCATTAATCATTGGTAAAAAGTTATCAGATGGTTTAGTGGAATTAGTAAACAGGAAAACTGGAGAAAAATCAGATCTATCAATTGAGGATATCATACCTACATTAAAAAGAATGATATAATTTGTCAACCTTATTAGCTATAACATCTATATATCTTTTTATATTTATAGGTTTTATGGCTAAAAAAGTATTTAAAGATGAGATTGATGAGAAAACACTTATCCTTATCTCTATATATTTTTTACAACCAATGCTTACTTTTTGGGGGCTTACACGCTCACCTATAGATTATAATCTTATCTTTACACCATTTTTATATTTTATAATAGTTACCATAGTTCTAATGATTTTAGTTGTTGTGTCAAATTATATTTTTGATGATGAAAAAGATAAATCTATATTTATAGCAGCTTCACTTATAGGAAATACTGGAAATCTTGGTATACCTCTTGGTATTGCACTTTTTGGGGAATCTAGTGTGCCATATACAAGTATCATAAATATAGCAAATGTGTTTTTTATATATACAGTTGGTATATATTTTTATGCGAAAAGTTCTTTTAGTTTTAAAGATTCTTTAATCTCAATGGTAAAAATACCTATAATTTGGTTTGCTATTTTCGCACTGCTATTTAACTATATGCAGTTTTCAATCCATCCTCAACTTGAATTGGTTTTACAAATGGGTGCTTATGCTACTATAGTTTTACAGTTAGTTATATTTGGTGTATATTTAGCTAAAATTCAAATAAAATCACATAACTATAAACTAAGTATCAATGTGAGCTTTGTAAAGTTAATATTTTTGCCATTTGTAGGGATGATAGTTATACAATTTTCTGGATTATCAAATGAGATAGCAACAATTTTAATGATATCGTTACTTACTCCACTTGCAGTAAACAATGTAAATATCGCAGCACTTTATAACTGTAAACCTTATGATGTTACAGCAGTTGTTTTTGTAAGTACTGCTTTATTTTTATTTTTGATATATTTTGATTTGGAAATACTAAAGTTAATATTTTAATGACATTCAGAAGCTATCTAATGACATCTAGTCATATTGCTTTCTCTGAGGCTATCTATATAGCCTCTTCGTCCTCTTCTCCAGTTCTGATTCTTATTATTCTTTGAATATCAGATACGAAAATTTTTCCATCACCAATTTTACCTGTTTTTGCAGCATCTGAAATAAGCTTAACTACATCATCTACATCTTCACTAGATACAACTAAATCTAGTTTGATTTTTGGTAAAAAATCTACAACATATTCAGCACCTCTATACAGTTCACTATGACCTTGCTGTCTTCCGTAACCTTTTACATCTGATACAGTCATACCAGTAATACCTGCTTCTGTTAAAGCATCTTTTACATCTTCTAGTTTAAATGGTTTGATAACCGCTTCAATTCTTTTCATATTTTATTCCTTGACTTTTATTTTATTTTATTATATACTTTACTCGAACTAAAAGATTGTTCTTTCGTATGAATGAAAGAGAGTATAAATTTGCGAGGTAGCTCCTCGCTTTTTTTATGCTTTCAAAGTTCATACGAAAGGAGGCGAAATGAACAATCTTTTAGTAATTATAGTTCTGCTACTAGTAATAGTAACAAAACTTTATTGAAACCTTGGGGATGTTTTTAAACTCCCCACCTCCTAAAATGCTCGTTTAAATTCAGGATAAGCTTCAAGTCCACATTCATTTACATCTAAGCCTTCCATCTCTTCATCTGAAGTTGATTTTAATGGCATCATTTTATTGATAACGAATAATACAATATAGCTACTTACAAAAGCAAATATTGCTACAACAATTACACCTTTTAACTGTCCCATAAATGTTATTCCATTAGCAGGATCACTTGCAAATATACCAACAGCTAAAGTTCCCCAGATACCATTTACAAGATGAACAGATAAAGCACCTACAGGATCATCAAGTCTAAACTTATCAAATAATGGTACAAATACAACAACCAACATACCACCAATAGCACCTATTAAGATAGGTTGATAGATATTATATAAATCAGGTCCAGCAGTTATTGCTACAAGTCCACCTAAAGCACCATTTAAAACCATAGTAATATCTAGTTTTTTATACTTTAAATACATCATAAGTCCAACAGTTATTGCACCTGCTAGTCCTGCTGTGTTTGTATTTAAAATTGTAAGTGCAACTAAGTCTGCATTCTCTTTTGAAGCTATACTTCCTACACTTCCTCCATTGAAACCAAACCAACCGATCCATAAAAGAAATGCACCTAAAGTTACTAATGGAACATTTGAAGCAGGGATAACTCTAACTCCACCCCCTTTTGGGTATCTACCTTTTCTTGCACCAATTATTAAAATAGCAGCAAGTAAAGCCCATCCACCAGTTGAGTGAATTACAGTAGATCCTGCTAAATCATACATAGTAAGATCAAGCATAGTTCCTTCCAACATATCAGAACCCCACGACCAGTTTACTACTGTTGGATAAATAAATCCAGCCATAATAATAGCAAAAAATACAAATGGTATTATTCTAGCTCTTTCACTAACTCCACCACTTACAATATTTATAATTTTACCAACAAATGCCATTTGGAATAAAAAAGCAGCCCATTTACTCATACTATCTGCTCCAAAATCACCAAATGCGATTGAGTAACCTATTAATAAAAATGCCATAGATGCTATTGCATAAATCATTGTATTCATCATCAATACAGCTGTAACATTTTTTGTTCTTACAAGTCCTGCTTCCAACATAGCAAAACCTGGTACCATAAATATGATCAATACAAATGCAAATATTGCAAAAAATGTATCAATCACATAAGAAACTTCTGGTGTCATATCTCTCTCCTAAAATAAAGTATACTACTTTAACATAATTAATTTTTTATTTTATAGAAAAATTGTATATAAAATATACACTATTGTATCATTGGTAGTTCTAACTTTAGTTTATTGTGGTTAAAAAATATATTTGTATTCATACTTTATTACTTAATATTAACTTAAGTTATGTAGTTATTAAAGTAATTATTGAATTATTAAATAATAATATAGTATTTTTATGTCAATAACAACATAATTTAAGTATACTAAAAGAAATTAAAGGATTAGTATGATTTATTTTGCAACGAGTCTAAATACAAGAAAATTATCTACAAAATCATCTAAAGGTTTAATACAAAAAATATATAAGGGTATTTATATAGATAAAATTGAAGATATAAAAATCAATATTTCAGCCATAATTGATAAACTAGGGATTGAAAGTGGTGTTTTATTTTATAAAAGTGCAATTGAATATGATTCAAACATTACAGAAGATACAATATATATACTATCAAAAACTACAAATAAAGCTATTATATTGGGAAATAATAACTTTAAAATAATACTTTTAAAAATGTCACCTAAGTTTAATATTAAAACTAGAGAATTAATTACTGCTGTTAAAAATGAAAAACTACTTATTCCTAAAAAAGAGTATGGATATCTTCTTAATTTTACAAAAAGTTCAGTGTTTAGTAAGCGGTCAAATAAAGACTTAGTATGTGATTTAATAATACAAGATATATTAAATTCTTTTAAAGATATAGAACATAAAGGTATATATTTAAATAGTATTAAAAAATATGCAGTATCTGTTGATATGGTTGAAGAATATGAATTATTAAGTAAATATTTTGAAGAGTACTATAAAGCTCACTATAAAGACTTTGATACAAAAAGAATAGAAATGTTTAAAAATCTATATTCACAATTATTAATAACACCTCCAGCGCATTATAAAAAGACAAATGAAAATATTTTATTTTATGAAGCATATTTTAGTAACTACATAGAGGGAACAGAGTTTGAAGTAGAAGTTGCTGAAAATATTGTATTTAATGCAAAATATAAATATGAACGACATCAAGATGGACATGATATAAAAAGAACATATGAAATAGTAAGTGATATTTATCATAATCCTATGATTTTTAATAACTTTCAGGAATTTATAAAAGCATTAAAAGATATACATACAAGACTAATGAGACATAGAAGCGAACAAATATTGGTTGGAGAATTTAAACAAAAAGTTAATGTATCAGGCAGTATGAGATTTGTTTTACCATCTTTGGTAAATAAAACACTTGAAGAGGGCTTTAAAATATATAATAAACTTTATGACCCGTTTCATAAGGCTATTTTTATTCATCTTCTTATTGCTGAAGTGCATCCATTTGATGATGGTAATGGACGATTGAGTAGAATATTTATGAATAATGAACTCTCTAAAGCTAATTTATCTCATATTGTTATTCCAACAGTGTTTAGAGATGATTATATTACTGCCTTAAAAGGATTTTCGCATCAGGGCAATTCTAAACCAATTATATCTGCATTGATTAAAGCGTATAAAATAACTAACTCAATCAATTGGGATGATAATAGAGTAGATATCAATACAATGCTTTATAAAAATTCAGGATTTGAAAAAGATTCAAATAGTATTTGGGGCGTAGAACCAACTAATATAAATAAAGAAAGTAATGATATGTTTAAATTATAAAATATACACTATTGTATCATTGGTAGTTCTAACTTTAGTTTATTGTGGTTAAAAAATATATTTGCATTTGCTTTTGTTGCCTTTTGCTCCAATATAGATTCTATTTCTACTTTTTCGTTAGATGTAAATTCTAAAGCTACTATTTTATATTTTTTGTTATCTATAACTTCATATTCGCCTATTTTAATTTGTACTTGAAGAGTAATTTTATCTTCTCTTGAAAAATATAAAAAACAATCATTTAAACACAATAAAAAATCATTTATATTTATCTTCATCTCTGGGATTGATACATCGTATAGTTCATCTATTTTTAAATTTGAATTTAATAGTGTACTATTTTTTGATAACTCTATAAGAGAGAAAATATTTACTAACTTTAACTTTTCACTATTTATGGTATTTATTTGATTTGATACAACTTTATATAATCTAAGTGCTATCTCATCTTCACTTATATACCCAACTAAAATTGCGTAGTATGATTGTTTATTATATTTTAGAGATATATATTTTTGATTGAAACCAAATGTATTGCTAGCATTTGAGACTGCCAGTTCAAACAACTCTTTAACACCTACAAAGTTTAGCAAAAATTCTGCTTCTTTATTATAGCTTTTAACTTTTCCATTTGAATCAAAAAGTAAATAAGGGTTTAGATCATTTTCTAATAATTGTTCATAAAATTCATTCATAATTTAGTTTCCAAAATATTGTTCAAGTTTTTTTCGTAAGGTTATTCTATTTATATTTAGTTTAGTTGCCATTTTTAGTTGTGATTTAAATTTTGTTTTTGCCGCATTTAGCAATGGTACCTCAAAAAATTCCAATAATCCTCTATAATCTTTCCCTTCTTCAAGTTTTTTTTCTATAAAATACTCTAAAGTATTTTTCATATCATCATCATTTAAAGATTTTAATAAAACTGATTTATAAATTGATTTTTTAAGTGATATTCCATTTTGAGATAAATCTATATCTATATTTTTTATATCAATATTGCTATCATATATGTTTTTTGCTTCATCTACATAAACTTCAATAAGTTCGTTTAAATCTTCAGAACGCTCTTCAAGAGTTGGAATATCAATTTTTATTGCAAATTGTTCATCTATATCCCCTAAAGTCATATTTGATGTTGCAACTAATTTTATCCCTGATAAATTTTTCAAAAACTCTTTTTTATTTAATACCAATTCAATATTTAAAATAATCAATTCATTATATTGTTCTAAATTAATACTATTTTGAACAATAGAGTTTTCTAAAAATTTTGCATCATATATTGTTGCATTTGGCAAAATATATTGAGACAAAAGTGTTTTACCAACCCCTATCTCTCCTATAATCATAATATTTACAGGCATACTTGAAGATAATTGTGCAATATTTAATATTTTTTTAGAGGTTTCAGAATTGGCAATAAACTTTTTCATTTTTTATCCACAGTTATCCAGTTTGTTTTGCATAAAATCTTTTACCTCATCGTAAATAACTGTTTCTTTAAAATCTTTAAATGCCATACCACTTGCATTAGGATGACCACCTCCACCTGCTAGTTTTTGTGCTAAAACTGATACATCAAGTTGATTGTTTGCTCTTATTCCAGATCTACCTCTTTTACTTATATCTATGAAAAAATGATAATCCAAATTTGCTTTTAAAAATGCATTTGCAGGTATAGATATACCACCCAGCCCATAAGTTAATAAACCTTTATGCTCTTTATAATAAACCGTTAAGCTATCTTTTATATTTTCAAGAGAATTAACTAAATAGTTTGAACTTAGGTTTTCAATTGTATCATCATTTGATGATATATTTAAATACTCTTTTTTTATATAATATATATTTTCATCAAGTTTAATATGTCCATTTGGAAGAGAAACATATTTTAATGCACTTGATAATAGATGAAATTTAAAGTTTCTACTTTTTGTTGAAAAAAGTAAGTTATTTATCTCATATGATTTTGATATCATCGTTAAACAAACTTTTCCAAACTCAAATAATTGATCTTCATCTAGCCAAATATCGACTGCATTTATTGCATCTATTAATTGTTCGAAGTTATCTTCACATTTATCTTTAAAATCACTATAGTTTTGCATAAAATAATCATAAGTTATTTTTGTAGCACTTCTTGATGTATCAAGATAATACCAATCAAATTTATCTGCACTTTTTTGTCCAGTTCCATGATGATCTAGTAATTGAAGCTTTATATTATGACCATTATCATTTAATCTTGTTATATCTCTATGGAGTTTTTTTGCTTCATCAGTAGTAAGATTTAGATCAGTAATAAGCAAAAATATCTCTATGTTTTTATCGATAAGTTCAATTTTTTCTAAAGCATCTTTTAAAAATAATTTAACCTCTAATCCATAGTTAGCATTATAAAATACTGCATCTGGAAAAACTTTTTTTGTTATAAGTTGACAACCATACCCATCTAAATCAGTATGTGATATATGAAAAAATCTCATTTTATAAAATATCCTTCAAAGTTAAATTAGATAAGAAACCATCTATTTTCACTTGTAAATTATTTAGAAGTGGAAATATTGTACACTTTCCATCTATACTAGCACTACAAGTTCCATGCTCTGTAGTACACTCAAAAACAGTTGGAATTTTCTCTTCTGCTATTTGTATTATCTCTAGAATAGTTAACTCTTCGCAAGTTTTTTTTAAAGTAAATCCACCATTATTTCCTTTAAATGAATTTAAAATACCATGTCTAGCTTGATTTTGTAATATTTTTGCTAAAAAAGATCTTGATATATTGAATTCTGTTGATAAAGCATCAACATTTTTTGGTTCATCACTATTTGCAATACTTACTAAAGAGAGTAAAGCATATTCGCTTTTTTTTGTTAATAACATTTGATTCCTAAATTATTATATATAATAGTAGTTATTGTACTTAAATATTTTTAATAGATAGGTTAATGATAATTATTAACCATTAAAAAAGGGGATAAGCTAAAACTTATCCCCTTTTTTATTTAAATTGATTTTAATTAAATTAAAATTATTTTGCTCTGATACCTAAATCAGCAACAAGTGCTTGGAATTTAGCGAAATCTGTTCTTCTTAAATATTTAAGAAGTCTTTTTCTTTTTCCAACCATTTTTAATAGACCTAATCTTGAATGATGATCTTTATGATTCTCTTTTAAGTGATCAGTAAGTCTTGTAATTTGTGCGCTTAATATCGCAATTTGTACTTCTGTCGAACCTGTATCTTTTGTATCTCTTTGGTGTTTAGCAACAATTGCTTGTTTTACGTCCAGATCTAAAGCCATAATAGCCTCCTGAGTGGTATATAATCTCAAATGTAAAGTATATTTACAAATGGAACGCGAATTATATTTAATTAAAGATATAAACTTGCTTAAGCTTTTTTAAAACTAAACCAATTCTTTATCAATTTTCTCTTTAACCTCTTTTAAACTTTTAAATGGTTTCGTTAAATAATTTTTTGCTCCATACTTATGAGCCTCAATTGTTCGCTCTAATGTAGTATAAGCTGTCATCATAATTACTGTTTGGTTTGGATCTGTTTCTCTTATCTTTTTTAAAAATTCTATACCATCCATTTGTGGCATCATAATATCCAATAAAAGTAAGTCATAACCACCATTTTTCACTTTATCAAGAGCATCAACAGGATTGTTAAAAGTATCTATATCTAAACTATCAAATCTTGATAAAAATTTTTCTAAAACATCTAATATATCATTTTCATCATCAATTATTGCTATCTTTTTCATTTTTATACCTTAATATAATAATTTTTTCTGTATTATATCAAACATAGTTAAAATATACAAGGATTAGATATGAAATTTTTAGATAACTTATCATTAAAGTTAAAATTGATGCTTCTATTAGCATTTCCAGTTGTGGGGCTACTTGTTTTTAGTGGTATGCAAGGTTTACAAAACTATCAAAGATATTCTCAAATGAATAAGATAGAAACTTTAGCAACACTAGCTACTAAGATATCTGCTTTTGTTCATGAAACACAAAAAGAGAGAGGTATGACTGCAGGCTTTATAGGAAGTTCTGGTAAAAAATTTGCAGATAAACTACCAAATCAAAGAGAATTATCAAATACAAAATTTAAAGATATGAAGAGTTTTATCAACACTATTGACTTTAATATCTATCCAAATGAATTTAAACAACATATATATAAAGCAACTGATAAATTTGAAAATATTAATTCAATAAGAGATAAGGTTAACACTTTATCAATAAAAGCTGGTGCAGCTATAGGTTATTATACTAAAATGAATAGCTTATTTTTAGATGAAGTTGTTGCTATTGCAAAACTTTCTGATGATGCTTCAATAACACAAGACCTTACTGCTTATTCTAGTTTTTTACTATCTAAAGAGAGAGCTGGAATAGAAAGAGCTGTTGGGACAAATACACTAAGTGGCGATAAATTTGGGCAAGGGATGAGAGAAAAATTAAATGAATTGATATCTTCTCAAAATTCATATCTAAAAACATTTTCATACTATGCAACAGAGGAAAACAATAAGTTTTATAAAGATACTTTACAAGGTCCATCAGTAGATGAAGTAAACCGTATAAGAAAAATTATGCTAGAAGCTACTGATATTGGTGGATTTGGTATCGATGGTGAATATTGGTTTGATACAATTACCAAAAAAATTGGTAAACTAAAACAGATTGAAAACCATATAAGGGATAATTTAAGATTAACCAATAAAAAAGTGATCGCCTCTGTTGTAATTGCAAGTAATGTATCAAATCTATTGCACGAAACTCAAAAAGAGAGAGGTGCAACAGCTGGTTTTATAGGAAGTAAGGGTAAAAAATTTGCAAACAAGCTACCAAATCAAAGAAAATTAACTGATAAAAGAATTGCAATATTAAAAAAATCACTTACAAAATACAACTTAAATAACTATCCAAAATCTATAAAAACAAACCTAAATATGGCACTAGATAAGTTAAGCAAGCTTCAAAAAATGAGAAAAGATGTTACAGCTTTAAAAATT
This sequence comes from Campylobacterota bacterium, assembly GCA_034660095.1. GTDB lineage: Bacteria > Campylobacterota > Campylobacteria > Campylobacterales > Arcobacteraceae > JAIOSF01. The sequence continues at coordinate 20,369 of JAYEIM010000053.1, forward strand.
GGAGCTGGTGCTGCTATAGGATACTATACTAGTATGAATTCATCATTTTTAGATTTTGTAAAAGCAGTATCTAGACTTGCTACAAATGTAGATGAGACTAAAGATCTAAATTCTTTTTATAATTTTCTTATGTCAAAAGAGAGAGCAGGAATTGAGCGAGCTGTTGGGTCTAATACATTTGCTAGAAATAAATTTCTATTTGGTATGAAAGAGAAATGGACTAAACTTATAACAGAACAAGATGCTTTTATAGTTTCATTTAAAGCAAGTGCTAGACCATCTTTTATACAGTTTTATAGTGATACTTTAAAAGGGAAAGCTGTAGATGAAGTAAAAAGAATGAGAGCTATATCTATGGGAGCTAAAACTATTGGTGGTTTTGGTGTAGATGGTGGATATTGGTTTGGTGAGATTACTAAAAAAATAAATAAATTAAAAAAAGTTGATGATAAGCTTGCAAATGCATTGCTACAAGATGTACAAGAACTAAAAAATCAATCATTGATGATGTTATACTTTGTTATTGCTAGTGCTTTAATAGGAATTATTATTGTTGTTATAACAACAATAATTATAGTTTCTAGAATTCAAAAATCGTTAAATATATTTGAAGTTGGTTTAGGTTTCTTTATGCAATATGCAATAAGAGAGAAAGATTATATAAAACCAATTGAGGTAAGAGGAACTGACGAATTTGCACAAATGACAATGCATATAAATGAAAAGATAAAACAAACAGAGCATATAATAGAACAAGATAGAATAGTTGTAAATGAAATAGATGATATTATGGGTAAAGTTTCAAATGGTTTTTATGGCTACAAAGTACATAGTAAAGGTGCTACTAGTGAAGTTGAAAAATTAAGACACAATATAAATACAATGATTATAGACGCAAAAAGAAAGTTTACTGTTGTAAATAAAATTCTTGATAATTATGGAAAAGGTAATTTTGATTATACACCAGATAAAATAACAGTAAATGGTATGTATGGTGATTTTGGATCATTATTAAATTCTACGCAAATACTTGGTACAAATATATCAGAACTATTAGCACAGATATCAAATGCAGGTACATCTCTTAATGAAAATACAAATATACTTACATCATCATCAAGAAATCTTGCACAATCATCAAATCAACAAGCAGCATCATTAGAGGAAACTGCTGCTGCTGTTGAAGAGATAACATCAACTATAAATCAAAGTAGTCAAAATGTATCAATGATGTCAAATCTTTCAGATGAAGTAACATCATCAGCAAATGAGGGTGAAACATTAGCAAATAAAACTTTAGGATCTATGGATGAGATAAATGAAAAAGTAACTGCAATTAATGAATCTATTAGTGTGATAGATCAAATTGCATTTCAAACAAATATTCTTTCACTTAATGCTGCAGTTGAAGCTGCAACTGCTGGTGAAGCTGGAAAAGGTTTCGCTGTTGTTGCACAAGAAGTTAGAAACCTTGCAAGCAGATCAGCAGAAGCTGCAAATGAGATAAAAGCACTTGTAGAAAGTGCAAATGAAACTACAGTTAGTGGTAAAAAAATTGCAGATGAGATGATAGATGGTTATGGAAACTTAAACCAAAAAATTATTAAAACAAAAGAGATGATAGATAAAGTTTTAGTTGCATCAAAAGAGCAAGAAACAGGTATGTCACAAATTAACAATGCTATAAATTCATTAGATAAAGTAACACAAGAAAATGCACACTCGTCATCTCAAATTGATAACTTAGCATCTGAAGTTAAAGTTTTATCAGAAAATTTAATAGAAGCTTCTTCCCATGCAAAATTTGATGAAGATATAAAAAATTCAGTTTGTGATATTGAACTTATAAATAGTATTGCGATGCTTAAAAATAATCATATTGAGTTTATAGATAAAAACTTCTCTAAATTGGGTGATTTTAAAACATGGGATGTAACAAAAGATTCTAATTGTAACCTTGGTAAGTGGATTATAGAGTCAGAACAAAATTCTAAGTCATATACTCAAACAGAAAACTGGAAACAACTTAAAATATCACATGCAAAAGTTCATGATGGAGTGCAAGAATATATAAATATGGATTCAAGAAAAGAATCAAATTTTGAACTTCGTAATGAAGCGGAAGCTTTAACAGAAGCTGTAACAACAGTATTTAATGCTCTTGATATTGTAAAAACAGAAAACTGTAGAAAATAATTGTAGGATAATCTCCTACAATTAACCACCTCCACATAAACCTTTATAGTTTGTATTGTCTATTTTCTCTAGATAAACCAATGTATGTTCCATAACTTTTTTTTCTTCAACTAATGGCTGCATTAAAGCATTTTTATCAGTTAAACTTATACTTTGATTGTCAACTAAAGCTAAAACTTCAGCTCTAATTTCTACCAATCTTTCATTTATGATTTTTATCATTTTCATTATTTATACCTTTTGTAGTATAATATCTGTAATTAATTAAAAGTGGATGAAAACTTATGGATATAGATCAAAATATAATTTATGATGAATTTAACGACAAGTTATATCTCTTAGAAAAAGCATTAAATGAGATAAAAGATGGAAAAAGTAGTGAAGAAAATATAAATGAAGTTTTTAGATCAATTCATACTATAAAAGGTGCTGCAGATTTATTGTATATGTTTGATGTTGTAAGACTTACACATAAATCTGAAGATATTCTTGATGAGATAAGACACAATGACCTTGCGATGGATTCTAAACTTTGTTTATTGTTTCTAGAGTTTAAAGATTATATATCACTAATGGTTGAAAATACTTCTGCTGGTGTTTTTGATGATACAGCATCTGAAACTTTGGCAATTTATTTTGATAAAGAGTTTACTATATGTTTACAAAAACTACAAACAGGTGAGTCAACAAAAGTAGATTTAAAAACTATTTTAGTTGTAGATAGTTCTACTATTACTAGATATACAATTAAACAGTTTGCACAAGAAGAGGGATACAGTGTATTTATTTCTGACAATGAAATTGATGCATTTAATAAAATAGAAAATAATGAGATTGATTTAGTATTTTGTGATTTAGTTACTAAAGATATTGATATAAAAGAATTTATAAACAATATAAGATCTAATATTCGTTATGACCTAACACCAATAGTGATGTTAGTTGATAAAATAGATAAAAACTTAAAGCAATATGGAAAAGATATAGAAGCCAAAGCTTGGCTACATAAACCTATAAATAAAGATGAATTATTAGTTGTATTGAAAAAAATATTACACTAAAACTAACCTCATTATAAAATATGGTATAATAGCAAATAAAACAAATAGGATATAAATATGAAAGTATTATTAATAAAAGATGTAAAGTCTTTAGGAAAAACTGGTGAAGTAAAAGAGGTAAAAGATGGTTATGGTAAAAACTTCTTAATTGGAAAAGGTTTTGCAAAACATGCAACTCCTGAAGTGATTGAACAATGGAAAATAGATCAACAAAACTTAAAAGATATTTTAGCCGCAGAGATTAAAGAAGCAAATGAGATAAAAGAAAAAATAGATAGTTTTAAATTTACTGTAAAACATAGAGTTGGAGCAAATGGACATCTAATTGGAAGTGTTACAAATAAAGAGGTTCAACAAATCATGTATGAACAAGCCCAAATCGCAATAGATAAAAAACAGATTACATTAAAAACTAAAATTAAAACTATCGGTATATTTGAAGCAGATTGTAAACTTGGAAACGGCATACATGCTATTGCTAAAATAGATGTTATAGCTGAAATATAAAGGGCTTTATTAATGTTTGATGCTACAACAATACTTGCATATAAAAGTGAAGATGGAAAAGCTGTAATTGGTGGTGATGGTCAGGTAACTTTTGGAGATACTGTACTTAAAAATAATGCAACAAAAATAAGAAAAGTGGGTGCTAAAAATGAAGTTTTAGCAGGATTTGCAGGAAGCACTGCTGATGCTTTTAATCTTTTTGATATGTTTGAAAACCATTTAGAAAATTCTAAAGGTGACCTACTTAAAGCGGTAGTTAACTTTTCTAAAGAGTGGAGAAAAGACAAACACCTTAGACAATTAGAAGCGATGATGTTAGTTTTAAATGAAAAGCATATATTTATACTTAGCGGAACAGGTGATGTTGTAGAACCAGAAGATGGATCTTTAGCAAGTATAGGAAGTGGTGGAAACTTTGCAATTGCAGCAGCAAGAGCATTGAAAAAACACTCAAACCTAGAGCCTTTAGAACTTGTAAAAGAATCACTAATGACAGCAGGTGAACTTTGTATATATACAAATCAAAATATTAAAACTTTAGAATTAGATAAAAATGAAAATGGGGATAAAAAATAATGGATATGACTCCAAAAGAGATAGTAGCTTATCTTGATGATTATATTATAGGTCAAAATGATGCAAAAAAAACTATAGCAATTGCTTTACGAAATAGATACAGAAGAATGCAACTAAGTGATGAACTTCAAGAAGATATTATGCCAAAAAATATACTTATGATAGGTAGCACTGGTGTTGGTAAAACTGAAATAGCAAGAAGAATGGCAAAAATGATGAGCTTACCTTTTGTAAAAGTTGAAGCTAGTAAATATACTGAAGTTGGTTATGTTGGTCGAGAGGTTGAATCTATGATCAAAGATTTAGCTTATGAAGCACATAGTCTTGTAACAAAAGAGTATGAAAATAAAATAGAAGACTCTATAGATAGTGAAGTTATAAAACAAATTGTAGAGATTTTAGTTCCCCCATTGCCTGAAACAGCAAGCGAAAATGCAAAAGAATCATTTATAAAAACATATAACCTAATGGAAAAAAAGGTACAAAATGGAGATATGGATGATAAAAAAATAACAATATCTCTACCTAAAACTACACAAGTTGAGATAGTTGATAGTAATCTACCTATGGATATGAGTAGCATTAGTGAAAGTATCAATAATATGATAGGGAAAATGGGTAAAGAGAAGATTGAAAAAGAGGTAACTATAAAGGAAGCTAAAAAGCTTTTAAGAGGATTAGCTAGTGATAATTTACTCGATAAAGAAACTATAAGAAATGAAGCAGTTAAAAGATGTGAAAATGGTGGTATTATTTTTCTTGATGAGATAGATAAAATTGCTACAGGGAGTAACAATAAAAACCAAGACCCAAGTAAAGAGGGGGTTCAAAGAGATCTTTTACCAATAGTTGAAGGTTCAAGTGTACATACAAAATATGGACAAATAAAAACTGATCATATATTATTTATAGCAGCTGGTGCATTTCATGTAAGTAAACCAAGTGATTTACTACCAGAACTACAAGGTAGATTTCCACTTAGAGTAGAACTAAATCCTTTAGATGAGGAAGCATTATACAAAATACTTACTAATACAAAGAACTCTTTGTTAAGACAATATGAAGCACTTTTAGATGTAGAGGGTGTAAATTTGGTATTTACAGATGAAGCAACTAGAGCATTTGCTAAATTATCTGTTAGTGCAAATGAAAAAGCAGAAGATATTGGTGCTAGAAGGCTACATACTGTTATAGAAAAAGTACTAGAAGATATTAGCTTTGATGCAGATGAACATAAAGGGGAGACTATAACTGTTGATCAAGAACTTGTTCATGAGAAACTTGAAGATATAGCACAAAATGAAGATACAGCAAGGTATATATTATAAACATATTTTATAGTTACATAAGATATTTTTGGTTACACTATAGCACAATAAATAATTTTGGAGAATAAATTATGAAAATTACAAGTTTTGAAGATGTAGAAGCAGCTGGTTATGAGATATGTTTTATCCATAGTGGTTGTTCAGATAAAGCAGATGTAATAATTTTAGATATAAATAGTATCTTTGATTATGAGGAAAAAAAGCATGATTCATGTAACGAAAAATTTACATCAATAGCAATTATTGATGATCCTACTGATTATGATGCATTTAAAAATTTTGGTATTACAGCTTGGATAAAAAGAGATGATATATCTAAATTACCAGAGCTTTTAGATGAAGTAAAAACAAGAATGGCTGCTTAACTACAAATTATATGGCGATTATTGATACACATTGTCACCTTGATCATATACAATATAAAGATGATATTGAAGAGGTGATAAAAACAGCACTAGATGATGGTATTGAATCTTTTTTGATACCAGGTGCCAATCCAAAAGATTTACCAAAAGCAGTTGAACTAAGTGAAAAGTTTGATGAAGTTTTTTTTGCTGTTGGTGTTCACCCTTACGATATAGAAAATTACAATTTAGAAACTCTAGAACAATATGTAAATCATCCAAAATGTATTGCTATTGGAGAGTGTGGATTAGATTACTATAGATTACCAGAAAATGATATTGAAAAAGAAAAAAATATTAAACTACAAAAAGAGGTTTTTATATCTCAAATAAATTTTGCAAAGAAAGTAAAAAAACCTCTTATTATACACATACGAGATGCTTCAAATGATAGTAAAAAAATTTTAATAGATCATAATGCAAAAGAGGTAGGTGGAGTTTTACATTGTTTTAATGCTAGTGAACATCTACTTGAGCTTGCCGATCATAATTTTTATTTTGGTATTGGTGGTGTGGTGACATTTAAAAATGCGAAAAAATTAGTTGAAATATTACCAAAAATTCCCGAACATAAAATAATAGTTGAAACAGATGGACCATACCTTACCCCACACCCTTTTAGAGGTACAAGAAACGAACCAAAATACACCAATAATGTAGTGGAAAAAATAGCAGAAATATTATCCAAAACAAAAGAAGATATAGAAAATTTAACTACAAATAATGCAAAAAAATTATTTAAAGAGTTTAATAGCAAAAATTAGCTAAAATATATACCTAATTTATAAAAAAGGTATCTATTTGAATTTATTTTTAAAAATCATATTATTATTTTTTACAGCAACATTTTCATACGCAACATTGGTTAGCACTTCATTTGTCAATAACGATCTAAAAGTTTTAGAGGAACTAGACATTAGTTCTGAATATATCACAGACTATAAACTACAAAAAGAGTTTCAAAAAAGATTAAAGTATAGTAAAAAAAGATATACTCAAAAGCTAAATAATGCACACTTATTTATCCCAAAAATAAAAAAAGTATTAAGGGAAAATGAGGTTCCATCTGCATTTTTATATCTAGTTATGGCAGAATCAAATTTCATTTTAAATGCTTCATCTTATAAAAGTGCAAAAGGGCTTTGGCAGTTTATGAAACCTACTGCAAATCACTATGGACTCGATACCAATGAGTTTATTGATGAGAGAATGGATATAGTAAAATCTACAAAAGCAGCAGTAACTTATCTTAAAAGATTACATGGTATGTTTGATAAATGGTATTTAGCAGCTGTTGCTTATAATTGTGGAGAGGGTAGAGTTATAGAAGGTTTAACTCGAGCTACAATTGATATGTATTGTGAAGATGTGGGTTATAAAGTTTGTAGAAAAGAGAAAAAGATAAATCTATTTAGGCAAACTATTAAAGATTATCAAGCTAAAAGAGTTAAATTTCGTAAAATAGGTAAAATATATAGAGAAGTTAAAAAATGGAAATACAAACCAGATATTGATAAACTTTTAGTAGTACAAGAGAATGTAAAAAGACAATATATACCTGAAGAGAGTCGTGGATATATTAGAAAAATAATAGCTCTAGCTATGATGAACAATAGTGACTTTTTAATTCAAGATGAAAATACACACCTTTTAAATAGAGGGATAAGTGACCCAATTGCAAATATTGATGTAAAAAGTGGTGTACTACTTCGAAATGTTGCTGAAGTGATTGGTATAAATAAAAACAAACTAAAAGAGTTAAATCAACATATAAAACGAGATATGTTACCTTTAGATAAAAAAATGTACACATTATATATCCCTTATTCAAAACTTTCAAGATACAATGCAAATAAACATAATCTAAAAGCAACACAATATGAGATACACAAAGTTAAAAGTGGTGATACTTTGGCATCAATTGGTAGAATATACAAACTTAACTATAGAGTGATTAAGAAACATAATAAGTTAAAAAACAATCTTATAGGTATAAATCAAGAGCTGATAATTCCAATAAACCCTGACCTTTACAAAAGACCTATTAATTATGTAGTAAAAGTTGGCGATACTTTAAGTAGAATTGCAAATAAACATAAAATAGATTTAAAAAAGATGATGAGTGACAACAACTTAAAAACTAGTATGATAAACATAGGAGATAAAATTGTTATTAAATTTAGGTAGATTATCCCTTTTAGTAATTATCTTACTATTTACAGGTTGTGGTTCAAAATATGGATATACAAATAAGAGTTACCATTCATCTTCATATTCAGACAAACAAACTAGAAAAACTATACCAAACAATGGAAAAATAAGAGATAGTAAAGCTATGCACAGAGCTACAATGAGACCCTATGTAGTTTTCAATAAAAAATATTATCCAACATTAGCACATATTGGGGATAACTTTCATGGTATAGCCTCATGGTATGGACCAAACTTTCACGCTAAAAAAACAAGCAATGGTGAAATTTACAATATGTACGCTATGACAGCAGCTCACAAAACTTTGCCAATGAATACTGTAGTTCAAGTTGAAAATATGGTAAATGGAAAAACAATAATTGTTCGTATAAATGATAGAGGTCCATTTGTAGCAGGTAGAATTATTGACCTATCAAATAAAGCAGCTCACAAAATAGATATGGTAAAAACAGGCACAGTAAAAGTGAAACTAACAGTACTTGGATTTAATGGTAAAATTGCAAAAACATTTGAAGAAAAGCAACAAACAGCAAGTGTAGGGAACTACTATGTTCAAGTGGGAGTATTTTCTAAAGTTGAAGGGGCAAAAACAACAAAAAGAAAATTTGAGATGATTTTAGATGAAGATAAATATAGAGTTGTTTTAAAAGATGATAAGCTAGATGATAAAAAGATCACTAGAGTTTGGATAAGTGGATTTAGAAGTGAAGATGAAGCTAGAGATTTTAAAGAAAACAATGGATTATCAACTGCGATGATAATAGCACAATAGGGGTAATAATATGCAAGAATTAACTAGAACAACAAAAGAAACAAATATAACTTGTAGTATCAATAAAGATGGAACAGGAAAGTCTATCATAAATACAGGTATTGGTTTTTTTGATCATATGCTAGAAGCATTTAGTAAACATAGTGGAATTGATATAAATTTATCTTGTGAAGGTGATCTACATGTAGATGATCATCATAGTGTTGAAGATTGTGGTATAGTTCTTGGACAACTACTAAAAAAAGAGATTTTTCCAATACAAAATGTAGAAAGATATGGAAATGCAACTGTTGTTATGGATGAAGCAAGTGTAACTTGTGCGTTAGATTTAAGTAATAGACCATATTTAGTTTATCAAGCTGATATATTTGGAAAAGTTGGGGAGTTTGATGTTGAACTTGTGGAGGAATTTTTTCATGCTATTGTAAATAATTGTGGTATAACTTGTCATATTATTCAAGATAGAGGTAGAAACAAACACCATATTATTGAAGCTAGTTTTAAAGCTTTTGCAGTAGCACTTAGAAGAGCCTTGATGCAAAACTTAAAGCTTGGAATACCTAGTACTAAAGGTATATTATAAGATGATAGAATTAATTATTTTAGATGTTGATGGAACATTAACAGATGGAAAAATTATATATACCTCTTCTGGAGATGAGTTAAAAAACTTTGATGTAAAAGATGGCTTAGCCATAGCATCTTGGGTAAAAAAGTTAAATAAAAAAATAGCTATTGTTACAGGAAGAAAATCTAAACTTGTTGAAAAAAGAGCAAAAGAGTTGGGTATCACACATATTTATCAAGGTTATGATAATAAAGATGAAATAATAGAAAATATTTTAAAAGAAGAAAATTTAAGTTGGGAAAATACAGCTGCTATTGGTGATGATTTAAACGACTATAAGATGTTAAAAAAAGTGGAACTATCATTTGCTGTAGGAGATGCTGTTGATGATATAAAATCTTTAGTAAATGTAGTGTGTGATAAAAATGGTGGTGATGGTGCCGTAAGAGAGATGATTGAATATATTTTAACTTACGATTCTCATAAGGACTTAAAAGAGTTATGGCAATAAATAAATTTTTCTACTCTTTATTTGCAATAGCGATAGTTTTTTTAATGATTGAAAAAGAAGAAGTTATTATAGAAACTACCAATGAAGAGAAACCAAAAGTAAGTTTTTATGACTCTGTTATGTATGATATTACAACTAAAAATGTAAATCAAATGATACAGTCATCAGAAGCCTATATTTATAACGATAGAGAAGAGTTAGTAAATGGTTTAATTATCACTAAAACAGAAACAAAAGAAGATGATATAGAAGATGGTGTAAATGTTGTTAAAGCTGATTATATAATAAAAATTAAAAATGATGTATTTTTAGATGGCAATGTACATCTTCAACTTGACAACTCTATTGATTTAAAAACAGAACAGTTAGAGTACAATACAAAATCACAAATAGCTAAAAATAGTATCGCTTTTGAGATGACAAAAGATGAATCAAACTTTATAGGTGATAATCTATATTTAGATGGGCAAAACAATCATATAATTGCAAAAAATGCAAAAATAAAATTAAAGGTTTCAGATGAAAAAAAATAGTAAGATTTATATTATAATGATTTTTATATCAACAATCATAATGGGAAATTTAAATGCCGAAGAGAATTATTTAAATATAGATGCGATATTTTTTGAAGCTGATGAAAAGCAACAAATATTATACTTTAAAGGTGATGTGAAAATGACCAAAAATAAAGATGAAATTTTATGCCAAAGTTTAATCATAAACACTATGCCCTCAAAAGAAGATCCAACGAAACAAATCCCAAAAGATTATACTGCAACAGGTGATGTTTCTTTTATAATATATACAGAAGACAACACCTTAAAAGGTAAAGGTGACACTGTTTTTTACTATCCTTTAAAACAAAAATATATCATCATTGGAAATGGCTATCTTGAAGATATAAAAGAGGGTAAAAAGATAACTGCAAATAAAATATATATAGATGAACTTACAGGTCATGCTAAAATTGATGGAGACAAAGATAAACCAGTGAAATTTAGACTTAAACTTGGTAATAGTAACGATAAAAATGAAACTAAGGAAACCAAGTGAAAGATCTCAAAATTGTAAATGCCCAGTTTTTTACATCTGCTCAAAGATTGGAAGATTCTCCACCACCAGACAAAGCAGAAATTGCTTTTTTAGGTAGAAGTAATGTGGGTAAAAGTTCACTTTTAAACTCTCTTACAAAAAGAAAAACACTTGCAAAATCATCTTCAACACCTGGTAAAACACAACTTATAAACTATTTTGATATAACTTTTAAAGATTATAGTGAGGGTGCAGATGAAAATTATTATGCAAGATTTGTAGATCTTCCAGGTTTTGGATATGCAAAAGTATCTAAATCATTAAAAAAGAATTGGCATAAAAACTTAACAGATTTTTTAGAACAGAGACCATCTTTACAGATATTTGTACATCTAATAGATGCTAGACACTCAACACTTGATATAGATAAAAATGTTGATGAATTTCTAAACCATATCAAAAGAGGCGATCAAATTATTTTAAATGCTTTTACAAAGATTGATAAACTAAAACAAACTGATTTACAAAAACTAAAAAGAGAATATCCAGATGGTATCTTTATAAGTAACTTAAAAAACAGAGGTGTACAACAGCTAGAAAAAAAGATTGCCACCTATTTGTTTGGAGAATAGATGGAAAATTTAATATATTTTAAACCAAATGTATTAGATATAGAATCTATGCAAAAACTTGTATCTGTAGATGTAGAAAATGGAAATATTTTAGATAGAAATTCAAATGAGATGGCTACAACAATCCGTTCATATATTGCTGTAAAAACAGAAAATAATGATGAAATTATTGGATTTGTTGCACTACATATTCACACTATAGATTTAGCAGAGATTCGAAGTTTAGTTGTAAAAGAAAATTTTAGAAAACATGGAATAGCAAAAATATTGATTCAAAAAGCTATAGATGAAGCAAAAACTATACACTTAAAAAGATTATTGGTTTTAACCTATAAAAAAGAGCTATTTGAATCATTTGATTTTATTGAAATTGCAAAAGAATCTATCCCAGAAACCAAAATATGGGCAGATTGTATAAAGTGTAAGCATTTTCCTATATGTGATGAAGTATCACTAACTTTAGATATTTAAGTATAAATATAGATAATTATAAGTATAATCACTATAAATAAATTACAAGGAATTTTTATGTTGAAAAATTTAAGTATCAAGGGTAAACTTTACTCATTGGCAGGTATGTTTCTTATATCTTTAGTTATTCTTTTAGCTTTTATAGATATTAAATTAGATAATCAGCAACAGAAATACAATGAATCATTAACTCTAGTGGATATAAGAGGGAAAGTAGTTGGTACACTTACAAATGGTTTACAAATAACTTCCGCTTTAAGAGGTATCTATATAAATAATAAAGATATAAAAACACTTAAAAATATGGAAAAAGCTTTAGTTTCTATGGGTAAAAATATAGATTCTTTAAATTCTGACAAATACAAAAAACTTTCTCAAGGTGTAGCAAAGTTCAATATTTTACCTCTTCACCAAAAATATAAAGAGGGTATCAATAGATTAATTGTTAAGTTCAAGAATAAACAATTGACAGATAAAGATATTTCAAATCATATTGTAAAAGAGTGGCGACCATTTAAAGGTGCATTAAAAAAATATAAAGCAAAAAGTAAAAAGAAAGATGATAAATCTACAAAAGAGTATGAAGAGGGTAATACAAGTATATTATATATGATACTATCGTTAATAGCTATCATAATGCTTATTGCGATTATATATTCTATGATGATCACAAAATCTATTTTAGGGTCAGTATCAAATCTTCAAAATGGACTAAACTCATTTTTTGAATTTTTAAATGGAAAGTCATCAACTGTAGAAAATATACAAGTAGATAGCAATGATGAGTTAGGTAAAATGTCAATCCTTATAAATGATAATATTGTCCAAGCTAAACAAAAAATCGAAGATGACAATAAATTTATTGCTGATACTCAATCAGTTATGTCTAAAGTTGGAAATGCTTGGTTCTCTCAGCAAATCACAGTAGATACGAACAGTGAAAGTCTTCAACAATTAAAGTCTACAATAAACAATGCCTTAGACAATTTAAAAAACAAGTTTATATCTATGAATAATATACTAAAAGAGTATTGTAACTACAACTATACAAAAACTTTAACAATAGATGGTATACAACAAGGTGGTGTTTTTGATACACTTACTATAGATATCAACAGATTAAAAGATGCTATTACAAAAATGTTAATGGAAAACCAAACAAATGGTTCTACTCTTCAAACAAGTGCTGATGAGTTACTATCAAATGTTGATACACTAAATACTGCATCAAATGAAGCTGCAGTATCTTTAGAAGAAACATCAGCAGCTATTGAAGAGATAACATCAAATGTATCAAGTAGCACTCAAAATGTTGTACAGATGGCTTCCTATGCAAAAGAGGTTACAAGTTCAGTTGCACAGGGTCAAAGCCTAGCAAACCAAACAACAAATGCTATGGATGAGATAAATACAGAAGTAACAGCTATTAGTGAAGCTATTACAGTTATTGATCAAATCGCATTCCAAACAAATATTTTAAGTCTAAATGCAGCAGTTGAAGCTGCAACAGCAGGTGAAGCTGGAAAAGGTTTTGCCGTAGTTGCACAAGAGGTTAGAAATCTAGCTTCAAGATCAGCAGAAGCAGCAAATGAGATAAAAGCACTTGTACAAAATGCAAATGATAAAGCAAATAGTGGTAAAAAAATAGCAGATGAGATGATAGATGGATATACTTCATTAAATGAAAATATATCTAAAACAATAGATCTTATATCAACTGTTGAAACAGCATCTAAAGAGCAACAAATTGGTATTGAACAAATCAACAATACAATTAGTACTCTTGACCACCAAACTCAACAAAATGCTTCTGTAGCAGCTCAAACAAAAACTATAGCTTCACAAACACAAAATATAGCTCAAGAGATTGTAGATGATACAAACAATAAAGAGTTTATAGGAAAAGGTAAAGTTGTAACAAAAGCTAAAACAATTACACCTGCACCAACACCTACAAAAGCAGCTAAAAAACCAACACCTACTACATCATCAACAAAACAAGTAAAACAAACAATCAAACCAGTCGTATCAAATAATAGTGACGATGAATGGGCAAGTTTTTAAAAACTTGCCTATTGTATTTGCCCTTGAAGGTTTTCAGATATAATTTCATCTATAAAAAAGTTGGGGTTATAATTTGGGTTCAAAAACAAAATATTTTTAATGAAAAAGCTAAATTATGCTATAATGTTTAAAATTAAAGAAAGGATTGACATGGCTTTAGCAATTGATAAAGATGGTAAAGTTTTTGAAAAGCATTTAACAATGAGTGAAGAAACTATTAGAAAAGTTATCTCTAAGGGTAATACTAAAAAACAAAAAGAAGTTTTACAAAAAGCATTAAAAGTAAAATTCAATCATGAAATCGCTTCATAGTTTAAATGTCATTTAAACTTAAAACACTTAAATCTACTAATGTAGATTATCTACAAAAATTACTTAAACAATTTGAAATATCAGATAATAAAGATAGTTCTTGTTATGAACTTAATAAAAGTGAAGAGATAGAGAAACAGCTACTTGATAATATTATTCAAAGAGCTATAGAAAATAAAACGAAACTACATATACTTTATGATGAAAGAGATATATCAAAATCTATACCTTGCGGATTATTAGCATTAAATTTTGAAGTAGTTGGAGATTTTTCAGCCTTATCTATTGACTTTATTTTTATATCAAAGAATTATAGAGGAATTTTTATAAATGAAATAGATTCCAAAATATCTGCATATCTCTTAGAATTTGCACTTATGCAAGCAGTTGAGATGAATAAAGTTTCACAATTAGATGCTGTTATTTTAAATCCAATTAATGAATGTGTATCAAAAATTTATATTGAATTTGGGTTTGAAGAATTTGGAGATGGTTGGCTATACTTTTTGATTGATGATATTGATTAAAAATTTAATGATAGAGATAAGCTTGATGAAAATATAAGTGTACCTACTTTACAGATAACAAATCATCAATAACAGTTTGACGGTTTGTTATCTCTAACTTTTTACAGGCACTTTGAAATGCCTCATCTTCACCAACAACATAACACATATTTTTTGCTCTTGTAATTGCAGTATAAAGTAGCTTTGTATTATGCATAATAAAATGGCTAAATGTTATAGGGATAAGTGCTGTATCGTATTCCATCCCTTGAGTTTTATGTATAGTTAAACAATACGCTAATGATATTAGATTATCCAAAGTATCAAAATCATAAAATACCACCATATCATCATTTGGGTACAATATTATAAGTTTAGATTTTTCATGATCTACTTTTATAACCATCCCTAACTGACCATTAAAAACTCTTTTTTCTACAAAATCTAAGCTGCCACTTTTATATAATTTCATAGATTGGGCTTTCATATTTTCATTTTTTATATGGATAACTTTATCTGCTAATTTATACTCATAAAGTTTTTTTTGTATCCCTTTTGAATTTGTATTATTGATAAGTTTTTGTAGATTCATATTTAAATTTTCAACACCCAGCGTACCACTTTTTATAGGTGTAATTACTTGAAAAAGTGTCAGAAATGAGGCTATCTCTTTTTGCTGTATAAACTTATACATAGGTTCAATATATTGAGATGTGATATTTAAAATATTGTGCAAAATTTTATAGTTATTTTCATTTCTTAAACTATTTATCTCATAGTCACTTAAAATAGCTTTTTGTGCATAATAGTTTGGGATAGATTTATCTACAAATTCAAAATCATCATACTCCTGTTTATATTTAGGTACTTTACCTTTTCTTATCTCATTTGCAATTGTTGCAATTGCTTGATGTTCATTTTGTCTATAAATTTTTGTTAGTTTACAAATTGGTGCCAAATCATACTTAATAGCATCCCTTAAAATATCTCCAGCTCCAATAGCAGGAAGCTGACCATCATCTCCTACAATTATAAGATAGGTATCTGGATCTATATATGATAAAACTTTATAAAAAGTAACGCTATTTATCATACTTGCTTCATCTATTAAAATAGCTTTATATTTAAAATAATCATTATCACTATTTTCTATTTTTACTAAAGATGATTGTATTGTACTACTGTTGTATCCTGTTGTTTCAGATATACGCTGTGAAGCGATTCCACTTAAAGCGATACAATGTATATCTTCAAAGCTAATAATCTCTTCAAGAAGCTCTAAAATAGCCCTACTTGATGTAGATTTACCAGTTCCAGCATAACCTATAAGTAAAATAGTATTTTCACCATTATTTATAAGTTTAACTGCTTTTTGTTGTTCAGTGCTTAATGTAAAACCTAAAGTTTCTTGCTTTTTTTCTATATATTTTGAAAAGTTTTTAATTATTTTAGGGTTATTGTTATATTTTTTTCTATTTTCAAAAAAATCCAATATTTTTGTTTCACAATTAAAATATATACTTGGTGAAAATTTATCTTTTATAGTTTCATGTATCTCATCTTTGGCTAAAAGAGATATTAAAGCTTCCTCATATAAGTTATCTTTATCATCAAAATTCAAAGCACCATCAAGTAGAGTAAAAAGTTGATCTTTAGATATAGAGCTATTACCATTTGCTTCACAAAATTCTCTTAAAGTATAATTCATACATGCAGTTATTCTAAAATTACTAAGTTTATCAATTCCTAGTTTAGTTCCTATCTCATCTGCTCTTTTAAAACCAATACCTTTTATAGATGTTAATAGATAAGGATTTTCTTGTATTTTTTCTATTAAATTTTCAACTTCACCAAACTGTTGATATATTTTATTTATAAGATTACTAGTAACTCCAAATTGAGCTAAAAAACTTCCAAGTTCACGAAGATGTTTAAATTTATTCCACGACATAACTATTTGTGTTAATTTTTTCTCTTTTATCCCTTTAAATTCAAGTAATTTAGCAGGGGTATTATCCAAAATATCACAAAGCTCATCCTCATCATACTTTTTAGTAAGTTCATGTGCAAGTTTTTTTGAGATACCTTTTACTATTTTAGTTAAGAAAAAATATATCTCTGCTTCTTTAAGCTCCATAGATGTAAATACAAACTGAACACCATATTTTTTATGCGTATTCCAGACACCAGTTATAACTACCTCTTCCCCTACAAGTTTTGATAAATCTGTATCAAAATATTGTCCACATATTTTTTGATCATTATCTAATACAGCAATATAATAATTGTTTTCTTCATTGTAGAAGAGTATTTTTTTTAATGTACCTGATAGCTTGAATGATTCGTTAGCATCCATTTATATACTAACTAGATTTATTTTATCAATATATTTAAAATCTTTTAGATTATATGTATATAGGGAAATATTTTTCATCAAAGATGTTGCAGCAATTAATCCATCAGGAATATTTAGATTATGACTTTTAGAATATTTATATATTAAATCACTTGCCATATTTGATATAGCTTTATCTATTGAAATAATTTCAAATAGAGATACAAATTTATTTAATTTTTCTAATTCTACTTTATTTAAAGCACCATAAAAAAGTTCCATTTTTGTAACTTCACTTATATAGTGAATATCAAACTTTTCAACCTCTTTAATTGCTACTTTATTATTTTTTAATATCTCGATTAAGATATTTGTATCAAGAATTACCTTTTCCAAGCTTTTTCTCTAATACTGTCTATGTTTATATCACTATTTTCCCACATGCCCGCAAATTGACTAAATTTATCTTTATTATTTTTATGTTGTTTGTCATTTTGAAGGGTATCGCTTTTTATATCAATATAATCCAGTGTTCTTACAAAATTTAAAAAACTATCTTTCATAGATTCATTTTTTATATCTAAAGTTACTAACATTCTTTTATCCTCTTCTGCATTATAGTCTATTTTTAGTTAATATCCATCATTAAACTTTTTATGTTTATGCTTATCTTTTTTGTATCTATTATTATTTTTGAATTTTGCTAATAGATTTGATTTTTTTAAAATAAGTGCTTTCTCATCTTCAAAAGTTTTTGAATGATTTGAGATTGTATCTATAATAGTTTGAGATAGATCTTTTAGTGCAATTGTATATTCGCTATAAAGATCACAACTTTGTGATTTTTGTAAAACTTCATAGCTTTTTAATGTTGCTTTTTTATATAATTCTAAATCAAAGTTATCATACTTTAAAAGTGTGATAGCTTTTGTATTGAACTTTTCCAATAGCCTTATAAATCTAAGCCTTATTGTTTTTTCGTTTACTTCTCTTATCATATATTATTTATATTAAGTTATGTTCTGTAGTCTGCATTGATTTTAACATAGTCATATCCAAGATCACATCCCCAAGCTGTAAATGAACCATTTGAGATACCTAAATCAGATATTATTTTAAAACTTTTTTGCTTTAAAATATTAGAAGCTTCTTGCTCTATCTTTGATGTAAACAATATCTCACCTTTATTATACACAAGTATATCACCAAAAGTTATAGTTAAAGATGATTCATCGCAAGATGCACCTGATGCTCCAATAGTTGATGCTATTCTACCCCAATTTGGGTCTTCACCAAAAAGTGCAGTTTTTACTAACAATGAATTTGAAAGTGCTTTTGCAATTATCTCTGCTTCTTCGTCGTTTTTTGCACCATTTACTTCAAAAGCAACTGATTTTTTTGCACCCTCACCATCTGAAACCATCATCATAGCCATATCTTGCATCACCATTCTTAAAGCCTCTGCAAAAGCTATTTTATCATATACATTTGACTTTTTATTTGATAGTAACAATACTGTATCATTCGTAGATGTATCTCCATCTACACTAATAGCATTAAATGTAGTTTTAGAGTTCTTTTGTAGTAACTCTTTCATATCTTTAGCAGGAATATTTGCATCTGTACAGATAAAACAAAGCATTGTTGCAAGATTTGGATTTATCATCCCTGCACCTTTTGATATTGCACCTATTTTAAAACTATCTCCATTTTCAAGTTTAACTTCATAAAAACAATTTTTAGCATAACTATCTGTTGTCATAATTGCTTCTGATAAATTTTGTCCATTTTTAGCAGTTAAATCAAAATTAATAGCATTATTTAGAATCTTTTCTTTTGGAATTGGTACACCTATTACACCTGTGCTACTCATTATTGGATTTTTGATATTAGTAAATTTTTCTTTTAAATTAGAAAAAATCTCATCTATATCATCTATCCCATTTTTTCCAGTCATTGCATTTGCATTTTTAGAATTTATCAATACAAAATTTGTTTGAAAATTATTTTCATAATTTAAATAGTGTCGCAATGGTGCAGCTTTAAAGTTATTTGATGTAAATATAGCTTCAACTTCACATAAAGTATCACTATAAATAAATCCCATATCTAAAGCATTTTTCGGCTTTAATCCACCAGCAATACCATCACAATAGAAGCCATCTATATCAGATATTGTACCTTTTATTGGAAAAATACTAAACATATGTCATATCCTTTGTATCAATATTTTCTAAATGTTTTGGTATAGTTGGATTATTGATAAGTTTTTTTGCTTTAGCAATACCATTTTGATTTCCTATTACTAAAAGTTTACACCCTTGTCTAACTTTTGTACTACCTTTTGGAGTTTGTACAAATTTTCCATTTTCTAGTGTAATTCCAACGATACTTACTTTTAGAAAATCTCTTAAATGTGCATCTTTTATAGCTTTATCTAAAAACCAACTATTATCATCAACATATATCTCTTCCATATCAATAGGTGTATCTTTTTTATATAAAAACTCCTCTAATACATTTTCCATATCAGGACGAATTGCCATAGCACTTACTCTTTTCGCCATAAGTTCTGGAGGTGCTACAACTTTATCGGCTCCAAGTTTTTTCAGCTGCTCTACATCTTTTTTTGATTCTGCGTTACAGATTATAAGAAAAGGTTTTTTTCTACCTAACTCTTTTTCATAAAGTCTAATAGAAGCTATAATAGTAATAGAATCAGATATATTTTTTGATAAAGATATTACACCTTTTGCACTTGATAAATGTGATTTTAAAAAAGCTCTTTCGGTATATGTTTCCTCTTTTATATAGTATGGATAATTATGTTTTAGTGCTATTTTTTCCATATCATCACTTGGATCAACTATAACAAACGGTATATGATTTTGTTTGAATTGATCTGCTAATTGTACTGTGTATTCATTGTGATTAAATATCACAAAATGATTTTGAAGTCGTGCTATTTTATATAACATATCTCTCTCCTTGTATAAATCTAAAAATTTACCTTTAACTAAGACTTGAATAAGTGCTGTAATAGATAGTGTAAAAATTAAAAAACCAAATATGATTAGTGTAATTGTAAACAATCTTCCTGCATTTGATATTTTCTCTATTTCTCCAAATCCAACGGTAGTAAATGTTATACCTGTTTGATATATAGCATCAAGTATTGGAAAATCATCAATTAACATATAACCAATGGTGCCAACCATCATGATAACTTGTAGTAAAATTAGAGGAAGTCTAAAGTGTCTAAATTGAGAGTAAATCTCTTTGTTTAAGTCAAACTCTGGTTTGGTATTTCTATATTCCCAACCAAGAGCTTTTTTGATGTTTCTTATGTGATTCATAAAAACATCTTTGAGTTTATTTTATGAATTCTTTTTAAGAGTTCTAAGTTCTTTTGCACAAATTCTAATTTTCTTAGTTGTACCATCTTCTAATGTTATTCTAACTGTTCTTAAGTTTGGTAAAAATTTTCTTTTTGTTCTGTTTTTCGCGTGACTCACGTTATTTCCAGACATTGGACCCTTACCAGAAAGCATACATCTTCTTGCCATTTTTATTTCCTTGCGTGTAAATTATTCGGAATTTTATCTAAAATCTACTTAAATTATTCTTTATACAATACTAATCGTATGTATTAACATCAAAATACCTATGTGGTCTTTTATCAGCTTCACTTGGACCTTTTGGTCTCATTTTATCGTAGTTTTCACTTATGTTGCTATATTTTGCTTTTGTATCATCTAAAAGCATACCAGCTGCAATAACTGCAATAAATAATACTGTTAAGATATAAACTATTATCTCACTATCTAATTGTATATAAAATTGTTCATCAAGATACTCTACAATTTTATGTCTTGAGAAAAATATAGTTATTAATACTGCTAAACTTACTACAAACATCAACTCATTCATTTTAAAATCCTACTGTATTAGTTTATTGCTCTTTTGATTCCAAAAACTCTTCATATGTACCATCAAAGTCTATTATACTACCATCTTCTTGAATTTCTATAATTCTATTTGCGTATGCATCAAGTAACTCTCTATCGTGAGATACACAAATAACAGTACCCTCATATGCCAATAAACCTTCACCTAAAGCGATAATAGCTTCTAAATCAAGATGATTTGTAGGCTCATCTAAAACTAGAAAATTTCTTTTTTCAAGCATAATTTTACTAAGCATCATTCTGTGTTTTTCACCACCAGAACAGTTTACAACTGATTTTTCTTGCTCTTCACCATTAAAAAGCATTCTACCTAAACAGTTTCTTATCTCACTAATATCTGCATCTCTATCAAAATCTCTTAACCAATTATATAAAGTTATATCACCCTCTATTAAGTCTGTGGTATTTTGTGGAAAATAACTAACTTGTGCAGTTGCTCCCCATTTTACTTCACCACTATCTGGTTGTATATTTTCCATCAATATTTCACATAGTGTTGTTTTACCTGCACCATTTGGTCCAATTAATGCTATTTTATCTTTTTTCTCTAACATTAAACTAATATCATTTAGTACAACTTCACCATCATAAGATTTAGTGATATTTTTAAACTCCAAAACCTCTTTACTTATTGGTTTTTCTTGTTTAAATACAATAGATGGATCTCTTCTAGAACTTACTGAGATTGCTCCAATGTCTAGTTTATCAAGTTGTTTTTGTCTTGATGTTGCTTGTTTTGCTTTAGATGCATTTGCACTAAATCTTCTAACAAAAGCTTCAAGCTCCTCTTTCTCTTTAAGTTTTTTATCTCTATCTACAGATGCTTGTTTAGCTATAACTGTTGAAGCGATATACCAATCATCATAAGTACCTGTAAACTCTCTAATTTGTTTAAAATCAACATCTAAAATATGTGTACAAACTGCATTTAAAAAGTGTCTATCATGAGATATAACTACAAGTGTTCCATCATGATGTTGAAGTTGATTTTCAAGCCATGAGATAGTTGCCATATCAAGATTATTTGTTGGCTCATCAAGAAACAATACATCAGGTTTAGGGTATAAAACTTGTGCAAGTAAAACTTTAAATTTATCTCCACCTGTAATTGTACTCATAAGTTCACCATGTGTTTCGGCGGCAAATCCAAGTGACTCAAGAATTTTAGTGATTTTTACATCATACTCATATGTTGGATCCTCTTCACAACATACTATCTCTAATTCACCAAGTCTATCACCAATTGCATCAGTATATTCTTCAAGATATAACTTTTCTTTCTCTTTGATTGCATCATAAAGTCTTTTATTTCCATATAAAACTGTATCAGCTAAAGTAAAGTCTTCATATGCAAATTGATTTTGACTAAGTACTCCAACTTTTTTACCAGTTTGTACTTGCACTTCACCATCAGTTATCTCTTCTGTTCCACTTAACATATTTAAAAAAGTTGTTTTACCAGCACCATTTGCACCAATTAAACCATATCTTTTATTTACATCTAGTGATATATTTATATCTTGAAATAAAACTCTTGAACCAAAAGTCTTTTTTAGATTTACAATTTTTACCATTTAATTATTACCTTTTTATCTGTATTGTTATTATCTTATTTTTCGCATTATATCACACATTGTCTTAGACAATTTGATTCATAAAAATTAACCCATAAGTCTATGTAAATTTTATTTTATTTTTACTATTAAAGTGTGCTACGATTTGTTTTGCTTGATTTGTTTTATAAGTTCAATTAGCTCTAAGTCTAAGATATTTTCTTTTTCTGATTTTGTATAAATTGTGACTAAATTTATCTCTTTTAGTTCATTGATACAATATGTGACTACTCTGTATCCTGCACTTTTACCTTTGTTATTATCACTATTCTTAACTCTAATTTTAAAAGTATTATTTCCTAATTCTGTACCAATGGTTGGATTTGTTTCAAGTTGATTTGCTAGTTCTAAAACATCTTTTTTAATGTTTTTATATTTTTTACTTAATGATTTAAGATTTTTAATAAATTCTGGTGTAGGTATGACTTTATAATTCATCTAAAATATGCTTCAATTCTCTCTTTTCTAATTGTCCATTATTTTGGAGGCTTACTTCTTCTAAACCTTTTTTAACACTTTGTTTAATGTTGTAAGTTTCAATATAGTGCATAATACTATTGATAAATTTATTTTCATCATTATCACACTCTTGTTTATAAAATTTTTCTACAGTTGGATTATTAATATTTAATGCTAACATAAACTAACTCCCCTATTTTATTTTACATTATTGTATCAATAATTTTTAAAAATTAGCTAAAAATTATCCCATAAGTCTATTTATATCATTATACAGACCAAGTGACATAAGTCCAAGTAAGATAACCCAACCAGCAACTGTTAACACTACAAGTACCTTTTCACTTGGTTTTAGTCCTGTAAACATCTCATATAGATTAAACATAATATGTCCACCATCAAGTGCAGGTATTGGAAGTAGATTTAACACTCCAAGGTTTACAGAAATAAGTGCCATAATTGTTAAAAGTGCTACAAAGCTTGATTGGCTAGCATCAGATATAACTGTACCTATTGTTATAACTCCACCTATTTCACTACTTGGAACTATCCCTTGAATAAGTTTTTGTACACCTAAAAATATCATTTTACTTGCTTCAATTGTTTTATGATATGCAAACTCTATAGATTCTAGTGGTGAATAGTAAATTTTTACAAGTTTAGGAGCAGGAGCGATTCCTATCATCTTCTTTTTAATTTTCTCTTTAAACATATTTACAGAATCACTCATTTTAGGACGAACTATAATACTTTTTATTTTTCCATCTCTTTGGATATAAAACTTCAAAACCCCCTCTGCATTTTTGATAATTCCACTTAAATCATCCCATGTTTTTATCTCTATATCATTTATTTTAAGTATTTTATCATTTGCGATTATTCCTGCTTTTTGTGCAGGGGAATTTTCTACAACTTTTCCAATTGTAGGAGATAGATGATTGTTTCCTAAAAGTCCAATCATAATATATACTACAAATGCTAGTAAAAAGTTTGCTAATGGACCAGCTAAAAGTATAAGTATTCTTTGAAAAGGGGTTTTACTATTGTAACTATCTGGGTCATTGTTTACCAAAGCAGGATTTATATCCTCTTGACCTTTCATCTTTACATATCCACCAAGAGGAATAAGTGAAAAAGTCCATTGTGTCCCTTTCCACTGTTTTGTTATAAGCTTTTTTCCAAAACCTATTGAAAAAACATAAACTTTCACGCCAAGTAAACGAGCTACGGTAAAATGTCCAAGCTCATGTATAAAAACTAAGATTGATAAAACAATCAGAAATGTAAAAAAACCCAATATAAAATCCTATTTAAATTATTGTAATTAGGAGAAATGGTTAGTTTCTCCAATATAGTTTTAGTAAAGTGGTACTACTAGGATAAATCCAACCACTACAAAGACTATTATTAGCTTTGTCATCGTAGCTTTCCTTTCATAAAAAGCTCCACCACTTAATTTTATACAAAATTCCCACTAATAAAAAAAGGCAAGGATAAAATCCTTGCCTTCTAACTTCCCTTTTATAATGACAAGTAACCAACTTGTCTAAAGGTGCTACGATGTTACTGCGTAAGTATAACAAATATATTTTTCAATGTCAATACAAAATCCTATCTATTTTAAATAATCACGAATATATTCATATCCAGAATACAATGTTAAAGCAACTGCCAACCATAAAAGTTCCGTTGCCATTGGCCAATTCATAAGTAAAAAACCTATTGCTATCATCTGTACAACAGTTTTTACTTTTCCACTCAAAGTTGAAGCAACTTCTTTACCTTCACTCACAGCTACAACTCTCAATCCTGTTATAAAAAACTCTCTTGAAAGTATAAGAAATACAGCAAAAGCACTAGCACGATCTAAAACCATAAGTCCCAATAATCCTGCAAGTATTAGCATCTTATCTGCTAATGGATCAAGAATAGATCCAAGTTTTGTCATCTGATTCCAATTTCTTGCTATATAACCATCGAAAAAATCAGTAATAGAAGCGATAACAAAAATCAAACCAGCAAAATAATCAAACCAACTAGGATGCCACCCTTGAAATATTGGATTGGATTGATCAACCATAAACCATAACATTAAGGGTGCTAATAGTATCCTAAAGGCTGCTAATATATTTGGTAAGTTTAAGTTATTTTCTTTCATCTATTTTTTAAAAGTTGTCCCACCATCAACAATAAGAGTAGTTCCTGTTATCCAAGAAGCTTCATCACTACATAAAAAGTAGCATGCTGAAGCTAAATCATCAGGTTGTCCCATTCTATTTAAAGGAGATAATTCAGCTGTTTTAGCCGCAACCTCTTCATAGTTTGTAAATGCTTTTAATGCATCAGTATCAATAGGTCCACCACTTACAGCATTAACTCTTATACCATCTTGCCCAAGCTCAGTTGCAGCATATCTTACCATCGCTTCAACAGCTGCTTTATTTGTACCATGACCTGCATAGTTTTCTATATAAACTAGGTTTCCTGTACTACTTAAACTAACTATTGCACCACCATCACTCATCCTTTTTGCAGCTTGTTGAGAACATGTAACAAAAGCATCAACTGTTGCTGTATAGATATTGTTTAATCCTCTTGGTTTTAGTTTCATAAACTTATTGTATCCACCAACTACTGCTCTACCATAAATCATAGCATTTGAGATGAAATAATCAACTTTATCAAAATCTTTATCTATTTCTAAAAACAACTCTTTTGCAGTTTCTGGCTCTAAAATATTAAATGGATAATACCTAGCTTTTATACCAAATTTAGTTTCCAAATCAGCTGCAATCTCTTTTGCACTATCTTCATTTGAATTGTATGTAAAAGCGATATTTATACCCTCTTTTGCAAATCTATATGCAGTTGCTTTCCCTATACCTTTTGTGGCTCCTGTTATAACTAGTGTTTTATTTGACATTTTTAACCTTTTATGATGATTCTATTTTTTTGCATTGTATCTAAAATCACTTTAAAATTATGATATAGTGTTTTTTTAATAATTTATATAAGTTTAACTTAAAGAGTTATATAATAATGTATAAAAAGTGTTATCTATATGACAAACCAAGGATTTTGAATGAATTTTTTAAACAACATAATGATTAAAAACAAGCTACTTCTGCTTGTAAGTTTCCCACTTATTGGGCTATTGTATTTTTCTGGGCAATCTGTCTATAACTCATATAAAACTGGTGAAAATGTAAAAAATGCAAACCTACTAGTGGGTATGGATGTTAAAATATCAGCACTTCTTCATGAGACTCAAAAAGAGAGAGGTATGACTGCTGGATTTTTAGGGAGCAAAGGGAAAAAGTTTGGCTCAAAACTTATAGAGCAAAGAAAAAAAGCGGATAAAGCATTTAAAACTCTTGTTTCGTTTGGTGAAACTATGGACTTTACTATCTACCCAAAAAGATTTAAAGCAAAAAGAGACAAAGCAAAAGCTATGATGCAAAATATAGGAGATGTTAGATCTAAAGTAGATAGTTTCAGTATATCTGCAAAAGATGCGATCGGATACTATACAAAAATGAATAGTATCTATTTAGATATCGTAAGTGTATCTGTAAAGCTTGGTAGAGTTGCCGAAACTACAAAAGATATTGCAGCTTTTAGTGCATTTCTTCAAGCAAAAGAGCGTGCAGGGATAGAGCGAGCTGTTGGAACAAATACATTAGCACAAGATAAATTTGGTAAAGGGGCGAGAGAAAAACTATCAAACCTTATATCAGCACAAAATTCATTTCTTAAAACATTTCAAGGATACTCTACACCTGTAGAAAGTGGATATTATGCAAAAACAGTAAGTGGTGCAGATGTTGATGAAGTTGATCGTATAAGAAGAGTTATGTTAGATTCATCGCAACAAGGTGGTTTTAATATTGATTCTGAATATTGGTTTAAAACAATCACAACAAAAATTGGACTTCTTAAAAAAGTAGAAAACTATATAAGAGACAATATGCACATAACAAACCCAAAAGTAAAAGATGCTTCTAAAATAGCATCAGCTTTATCAAATCTATTGCATGAGACACAAAAAGAGAGAGGTGCAACTGCTGGGTTTATTGGTAGTAAAGGGACTAAATTTGTAAAAACATTACCAAATCAAAGAAAACTTACAGATGGAAGAATTGCTAAACTTTATGATACATTAAAACAAATAGATACAAAAAATTTCCCGTCTAATTATAAAAAAGCTATAAAATATGGGCTTGAAAATCTTAAGAAGATAAAAAGTATGCGGGTAAAAGTTTCAGCATTAAATATATCTGCACCTGCTGCTATTAAATATTATACAGGTATGAATGCAAGTTTTTTAAATACTATTGGAAAAATTGCACAAATGGCAACAAATGCAAATGAAGCTAAAGATTTAAACTCTTACTATAATTTTCTTATGTCTAAAGAGAGAGCAGGAATCGAGCGAGCTGTTATGGCAAATAGTTTTGCAAGAAATAAATTTTTACCAGGGGTTAAAGTAAAATTTACCCGTCTTGTAACTGAACAAAATGCTTATTTAGCTACATTTATAGTTGCAAGTAGAGATAAATTTGGTAACTTTTACAAAAAGACAGTTCAAGGTAAAGCTGTAGATGAAGTAAATAGAATGAGAGATATAGCTTTTAAAGCTACTACTATTGGTGGTTTTGGAGAGGATTCAAATAAATGGTTCAATCATATCACAGTAAAAATAGATAAATTAAAACAAGTTGATGATTATTTATCTAAAAGATTACTTGACAAACTTTCCGAACTTGAATCTAAAGCAAATGTAGCGATGTACACAGATCTAATCGCTTCTATTTTTATACACGCAATAGTTGCTTTTATGTCATACCTTATTACAACTGGTATTGTAAATAATTTAAATAGCTTTAAAGAGGGATTAAACTTCTTTTTTGCTTATGCTGTAAGAGAGAAAGATTATATGAAACCTATGCCAATAAACGGAAAAGATGAGTTTGCTCAGATGACTATGGATATGAACACAGGAATTGAAAAAACAACATTTATAATCGAACAAGATAAAAAAGTAGTTCAAGAGATAGATGATGTGATGCAAAAGGTTGGAAATGGATTTTTTACATATACTATCCATGAAAAAGGTGCTACAAATGAGGTTGAAAACTTAAGAACCAATATAAATAAAATGTTAAAAGATACAAAAGCAAAACTTGACAATATGAATATAGTTTTAAATGAATATGGAAAAGGTAGTTATACTTATAGACTAAATGAACAA
This sequence comes from Campylobacterota bacterium, assembly GCA_034660095.1. Taxonomy (GTDB): domain Bacteria; phylum Campylobacterota; class Campylobacteria; order Campylobacterales; family Arcobacteraceae; genus JAIOSF01. Next base: position 49,146 of record JAYEIM010000053.1, read on the forward strand.
CAAAAAATTGGTTTATATGGTGACTTTGGAACACTAACTACAGGACTATCATCTCTAGGGCATGATATATCTAATCTACTTGCACTGTTTTCAAATGCGATTGACAATTTAAACAACAACACAGGTATATTAACATCTACAGCATCAACTATTTCAAATAGTTCAAATACACAAGCAGCATCACTAGAGGAAACAGCTGCGTCTATTGAAGAGATAACATCAAATATCAAAAAAAGTTCTCAAAATGTATCAAATATGTCTAGTTTAGCAGATAAACTTCATAGTTCATCACAAGATGGTCAAAAACTTGCTATGCAAACTTCTACATCTATGGATGAGATAGATACTGAGGTAAATGCTATTAGTGAAGCGATTGGTATCATTGATCAAATCGCATTCCAAACAAATATATTATCTCTAAATGCTGCCGTTGAAGCAGCAACAGCAGGTGAAGCTGGAAAAGGTTTCGCCGTAGTTGCACAAGAGGTTAGAAACTTAGCTTCAAGATCAGCAGAAGCTGCAAATGAGATAAAAGCATTGGTTGAAAATGCTGCTTCAAAAGCAAACAATGGTAAAAAAATAGCCTCTGATATGATAGAAGGTTATAATGACTTAAGTTCTAAGATAAATGAAACTAAAACTATCATAGATGATGTTGCAGTTGCATCTAAAGAGCAACAAACAGGTATCATACAGATAAATGATGCGGTAAATAGTCTAGATAAAGTTACACAAGAAAATGCAAGTGCCTCTAATGAGTTAGAATCAATCTCAAGTGAAATAGAAAAACTAACACTTAATCTAGAATCAGTTATAGAGGGTGTAACATTCAATGAAGATGCTAAAAAGCAAGTTTGTGACCCAACTATGACGGCTACTATTTCAGGGTATAAAACTGATCATATTAATTTTAAAGCAAAACAATTTGAAAAACTTGATACTTTTACAAAATTTAAAGTTACAAACCATCATGAGTGTAAAATGGGTAAATGGATAGATGAACAAGAGAAAAATCAAGCAGGATTTACACAAAGTACAGCATGGAGTAAATTAAAAGTTATACATGAAAAAGTACATAGTGGCGTTCAATCTTATGTAGATCAAAATGCACAAAAAGCATCAAATGAAGAGTTAGCAAATATTGCTAAACTTATTGAAGAGGAGACTATTGAAGTGTTTGATGACCTTAATGGTATTTTAACATCTCATTGTAAATATTTGAAATAATATCTATAAAAGATCACCTCTAAATGTAGTATAGAGATATACTACATTTATTAGTTTTTATCCCCTCTTCTGCTTCTTCTATACCCACCTCTTTTATTTTCATCATTTGTTTTTTTATTTCTATTGAAATTTTGTCTATCTCTTTGCATAGGTCTTAATGATCTATTTGATTTTAAAGAATTTTCACAAAAATTATTTACCTCTACTCTTATCTGTTCTGCTTTTTGTTTATCTGGAAAAAGTTCTGGTAGTTTATATGCTAACCATAGATATAGTGATATTTTTTTAACCTCATCTTCTGCTTGGAGAAGTTCTAGTTGAGTTTTTGCTATACCTGTGATTTTTGATGATATTTTATATCTCATAACTTTATGATTTAGAACTGCATTTACATATTTTAGATAACCATTTTTAATCAATGGTGAACGAGTATTAATTGGAGCAGAACTCAACATATATTTATCTTCTAAACTTAAATTTGATTTTTGGTCAAGTATTGAAGCTAACTCAAGCATAGTTTTTATATTTGTGGCTTCAAATGGTCCATCAAATTTCATATGCTTTAAAAAATATTTTAATATTTTTGTTAAACTTTTTGTATTTAGATGAACTGCTAACTCTTCAACTTGAATAGATGTGGCTTTTACTTTTACAGGAGGTTTGATTGTTGCCATAGGTGAGCTAAACATATCTCCTATATGATTTAGTACAGATTTTGAAGTAGCTCCTATGTGTCCTATTTCATGATGACCATATCGCCCTGCTCTTCCTGCTATTTGTATAACTTCATTTGGCAATAGTTTTCTTTTACTAATACCATCAAATTTTGTATCTGTTGTAAATAAAAGATGTTTTATAGGAAGATTTAGTCCCATAGCAATTGCATCTGTAGCAACTAAAATATCGCTTTCTCCACTTCTAAACCTTTTTGCTTCCTCTTTTCGCACCTCTGGAGATAGATTTCCATATAAAACTGAAACAGTATGAAACTTACTTAGTTTGCTTTTTAAAGCTAAAACATCTTTTCTACTAAAAGCTATAAGTGCTGTTGATTTTTTTATATCTCTTAAAACTGTTTGTTGAAAATCAACTTTTAGTGGGTTTTTTCTTTTAAACCTAACTATCTCTAACTCTTCACCTAGATAAGTTGCAATTTTTTTAATAATATCAAGAGCATTTACACTTCCTGTCATAATTACTTTTTGTGCAGGTGAACCAAGTATTGCATTTACCCAAGCCCAACCTCTGTCATCATCATCTAGCATCTGAACTTCATCTATTACACAAACATCAACTTCTAGGTTAAAATTTATCATCTCTATTGTTGAGCATATATGCCCTGCTTCCTCATCAAATATCTCCTCTTCACCAGTTATTAAAGATGCTGGAGTGTTATTTTGCTTTAATGATTCATAATTTTCTAAAGCAAGAAGTCTTAATGGTGCTAGATATGTACCTGTATCAGCTTTTTTTAACTCTTGCATCGCTTGATATGTTTTACCACTATTTGTAGGTCCAACATAAAAAAATAATTTTCTGTTTAATTCCCTTGCTATTGGATATAATTCTTTAATGTCACAATTTAAAAGTGAATTTAACTGTTCTTGAAATGTTTGTTTCAAAGTTGATACCTTACATATAATAATTTTGTGATATAATAGCATATAAAATATATAAGGTTAATGATGAAGTGTGATTACTTTGGAATTTGTGGCAGTTGTACCCTTGGTGGAAAAAGTTATGAGGAGCAACTTAACATAAAAGTATCAAAGCAGATAGATAGATTTAAAAATTTGTACAATAAAGATATAGCTATTATAAAAAGTGGTGATGGTGCTTTTAGAGATCGTGCAGAGTTTAGAATATGGAAAATATTTGATACAGATATATCTGAAAACTATAAATTACACTATGCTATGAATGATATTGATAAAAAAATATTAACTATCCAAAACTGTAGCATAGTAAACTCGAACATATCAAACCTTATGCCAATACTATTAGAAGAGTTAGATAGTGACAAAGATCTAAGTTTTAAATTATTTACAATCGAATTTCTATCGTCAACTATTGAAGATATGTTAGTAACTTTGATATATCATAGAAAATTAGATGAAAACTGGAGTTTAAAAGCAAAAGAGTTAGAAAAAAAATTAAATATTAAAATAATTGGACGAAGCAGAAAACAAAAAATTGTTATAAGTGATGATACTATAAATGAAGAATTGAAAATTAAAAATTCTACATTTAAAATTAAATACAAAGAGGGTGGATTTACTCAACCAAATCAAAATGTAAATATAAAGATGATTGAATGGGTTTTGGATAATATTGATGAACAAAACAAAGAAAATGATCTTTGTGAGTTATATTGTGGTGGTGGAAACTTTACAATACCATTATCAAAAAGATTTAACAAAGTATTAGCAACAGAGATAAGTAAAACATCTATAAAATCTGCAAGAATAAACTGTGAACTTAATGATATTACAAATATCGATTTTATAAGAATGAGTAGTGAAGAGTTTGTGGAAGCTAGAGATAAAGTAAGAGATTTTACACGGCTTAAAGATATAGATTTGGATAGTTACAATTTTAGTACAATATTTTTAGATCCACCAAGAGCTGGACTTGATGAAACTACAACTAAACTTTCTACCCAATTTAATGAGATTGTTTATATATCTTGCAATCCTGAAACTTTACATAGAGATTTAGAAATATTAACAAAAACACATACTATTAAACACTTTGCACTGTTTGATCAGTTTGCATACTCTAATCATATTGAATCTGGAGTGATACTAGTAAGGGATAATATATGAAAGCACTTATTGCATTAGAGGAACTTGTCAAAGAGGGTGAAGCTCGTATTAAATTGATTAAAAAACAATTATCAGAACATGAATCTGGTGAAAATAAACTATCTAAAATGGTTTTAGCTTCTACAGAATCTGCACAAGAAGAGGTTAGTGAAAATCTAGAAAAACATCGTGAAAAGCTTGCAGAATTTAAAAAACAAGATCTTCAAGAGTTAGAAAAAAGTGAAAAAATAAAAGAAGCAATTAAAAGAAAAAACTATTATGATTTTCAAAAAACAAGACTAAAAAGAGATATCACAAGAAGTAACGATGAAAAAATAGAAGCTATGTTAATAATAGATGAGTTACCGCAAGAGATAGATTTAGAAGATAAAGAGTTATTTGATGTTGCGGCAAGATCATTGAAACTCAATCTATCTTTACACGAAAATTTACATGAAAAGTTATCTGAAATAAAAAAAGAATTTGATGATTTGATTAAAGACTTAAAAGATGATGATATAAAAGATATGCAGATGCTTAACTATCAAATACCTATAATAATCTTACAATTCTCTACTTTAATAGAAAATATTAAAGAGAATAGAAAAGAGGAAGAATTACCAGAATTTAGAGGTTTACCTAAATTTGAAGATTGGTGGATAACAGAACTATGGCAAAGTCATCAAGCATATCTTGGGTTGTATAAGTGGAAAGAGATTATATCTCATATTTGTATCTCAACGGATCAAAAAAAAGCATGGGAAGTTATATCCTCAAATTGGATATCTATAAAAAAAACTATATCAAATAAAGGGATGTTAGCATTTAAATATAACTATGCATTTGACACTGTCATGAGAACCCATTGTGGATTAGAAGAAGAGTTAGCAACTACTAGCCTAGATACGATGAAAAAACTGATGGCAAAACTAACGCAAAAAGAGGATTTTACTAAAAATTCTTTAAATCATGCCATCATAACACCATATGTACTATTTAAAAGAAAACAATTAGACTATAAAGATATCAAAGGGAAAAAATAAATAATGAATGCCATCATTGCAGTACAAGACTTAATCAAGCAAAATAATGAGAGGGTTAATATACTCAAAAACCAACTAAAAGATCATGAGTCAGGGGTAAGAAAACTATCGAAGATGGCTAAAGCTTCAACTGAAAATAGTATAGAAAAATCAAAAGAGGCATTAGAAAAAAATGAGATGATTCTTAAAGAGCTTCAAAAATATGACGCGATGGAGCTAGAGAAAGAAAACAGAATAAAAGAAGCTATAAAAAGAAATAACTATTATAAATTTCAAAAAATAAGAATTAAACGAGATATAAATAAAAGTGATAGTCAAAAACTAGAAGCTATGATGATAGTTGATGAGCTACCATCTGATGTAAGTTTAGAAGACTCTGATGTTTTTAATATTGCAGAAACTACTATTAAATTAGACTTAAGAACTCATGATGAACTTGATGAACAATTAAAAGAGATAAAAATTGATTTTCAAGAGCTACTTAAAAATGTAAAAAATGAAGATATTGGTAGATTAGGTATGCTTGAAATCCACATACCAATTTTGGTACTTCATCTCTGTATACTTATATCTAATATTGAAGAAAATATAAAAGATGAAAAGCTTGCATCTTTTAAAGGTTTGCCTAAATATGAAGATTGGTGGATAAATGAACTGTGGTACAACCATCAAGCATATTTTGGATTATACAAATGGAAAGCAATAGTACAGTCTCTTTGTATAACAGCAGAACAAAAAAAGGCTTGGGGTACAATATTTGCAAACTGGGTATTTATAAAAAAACTTTTAAATAAAAAAGGGGCATTGGCATTTGAGTTTAACTTTGCATTTGATACTTTAATGAAACATCATACAGGTCTTGAGGAACAATTAGATATACAAAACCTAAAAAATATGGAAAAAATAGTAAAAGATATCACTAGCCAAGAAAATTTTAGTAAATTTGAACATAAACATAATATTGAAACACCATATTTACAATATAAAAAAGCTAAAATAGAAGTTCTAGAGGCAATGAAGCAGTAAAATTAACAATATGCAATCTTTTTATTAAAAAACCAATATTTATATTATAATTCTTTTATAATACTGAAATTAAAAAGGTTACTTAATGGCAAAGAAAAAATCATCTACATTTGAATGTCAACATTGTGGAGAGCAAAGTGCAAAATGGTTAGGAAAATGTCCAAGCTGTGGAGGTTGGGATAGCTTTGTTGAATTAACAAATGAACAAAAAGAGGTTATAGCTAAAGTTGCGAAAGCTACCTCTCAAACTTCAAAAGCAACATCTATAACTGAAATAAAACAAGACAATATCACAAGATTTTCTACATACAATGATGAGTTTGACTTAGTTTTAGGTGGGGGTTTAGTTCCTGGAAGTCTTACATTAATTGGGGGAAGTCCAGGTGTCGGAAAATCAACACTATTATTAAAAATTGCTGGAAATTTAGCAAAAAGTGGTAAAAAAGTTTTATATGTATCAGGGGAAGAATCTGCAGGACAAATAAAAATGAGAGCTACTAGGCTTGATGCAAATGAGGAGGATCTTTTTTTACTCTCAGAGATATCTCTTGAATCTATTCAAGATGAACTTTTAAGGCAAGATTATGAGGTTGCAATAATTGACTCTATTCAAACCATATATTCAGATAAACTAACATCAGCACCAGGAAGTGTATCTCAGGTACGAGAGATAACATTTGAACTTATGAGAAAAGCAAAAGAATCAGAGATTGCAATGTTTATTATTGGACATATAACAAAAGATGGATCTATTGCTGGTCCTAGAGTTTTAGAGCATATGGTTGATACTGTTTTGTATTTTGAAGGGGAAAGTAGTAAAGAGATAAGAATGCTAAGGGGATTTAAAAATCGTTTTGGAAGTACAAGTGAAATTGGAATATTTGAGATGACAGCCAAAGGTTTAGAGAGTGCAAAAGATATCAATAGGAGATTTTTTGACTCAACTAATCCGCAAAGTGGGAGTTGTTTAACAGTATCAGTTGAGGGTAGTCGTGCTTTAATTGTTGAAGTTCAAGCACTTGTAACAGAATCAACCTATCCAAATCCAAAAAGAAGTGCTACAGGATTTGATACAAATAGACTAAATATGCTTTTAGCTTTGCTAGAAAAAAAGCTAGATTTACCACTTAACTCTTATGATGTATTTATAAATATTAGTGGTGGTATAAAAGTAAAAGAGAGTTCATGTGATTTAGCTGTAATTGCTGCAATTATTAGTAGTTTTAGAAACCGTCCTATCTCTAAAGAAACTGTTTTTATAGGAGAAGTTAGTTTAACTGGTGAGATAAAAGATGTATATAGTATGGAATCAAGGCTAAATGAATCATCATCTCAAGGTATCACAAAAGCGATTATCGCAACTAAACCATCAACAAAAACCAATCTAAAATGTTTTGAAGTAGATGAAGTTACAAAGATGTTAGAACTTTTTTAGTAGATTTTAGATAAAATGCCTATAAATTAAAGATAATATATAAGAGGTTTAATATGGTAGATTACTATTACACAAATGCAGTTATGGGGGAAAGACCAAAAGTTATAAATCCAAACAAAGAGTTTTTGGAACAATTAACAGTGGTTGGTTTTACTGATATGATTAATGAATTTTATGGAATCGTTTTAGATAGTGATATTGCACACTATTTTCCAGATGATCCAGAAGAGATAGAACTAATAAAAAAAAGAAATGGTTCATATTTTATGATGATGTGTGGAGGAGATGAGAGATACTTATCAAAATATGGTGGTACATTTGATCAAATCAAAACACATGAGATGTTTTCTATTCCTGATAAAGCAAGAATAGAATGGCTAGGTTGCTGGGAAGAGGTTCTTAAAAATATTGAAAATAAAGTTGAACATCAACATATCCAATCATATTGGAATTGGCTAGAGGTATTTTCTAAACATATTGTAAATTATGAAAACGATAGAGAAGATTATGAAGATAAAGCTACAACTAAATAATTAAAATTAAGGATAAAAAATATGTCAAGAGATATGTGTGCAGATGTGAAAATGGAAGAGGGTTATATGAGAATGAGTATCGAATATAACAATGATGAAAGTAAAGCAAAAATACAAGCTGCAATAGCAACAGTAGAAAAAGAGATGGGTGTATATCCAAGTGTTATAAGAAGAGCTATTAACGATAGTGCTGGTAACTTTTCTGTAGAGTTTGGAACAGAAGGGATACCTAGAGATGCGGGTGATTTTTGTGAAACACTTATGAAGGAACTTGGGATTAGTAATTGTTCAATATAGTTTTTGAAAATGAAACACCTTATAAAATAGATAAAGAATTTTTAAATAATATTGCAAAAAGTATTTCAAATAAAGAGATAGAATTTATTCTTACAAATAATTCAGAAATACAAGAGATAAACTTAACAACTAGAGGAATAGATAAACCAACAGATGTATTAAGTTTTCCTTATGATGATATGCCAAATACCCCACTGGGTTCAATTGTAATATCTTCAGATTTTGTAAAAGAGAAAGCAGAACAATATAATCATAGTTTTGATGATGAATTATCACTACTATTTATACATGGTATGTTACATTTAGCTGGGTATGATCATGAAGTTGATAATGGTGAACATAGAAAAAAAGAGGAAGAGATGATAAAAAAATTTAATCTTCCTGATAGTTTGATAGTTAGAACAAGTAAGGGATAATAGTATATGGATATTTTTATATTTATAGTTTCAATGAGTGCATTAATTTATGGTGCTGATTTTATAATAGAAGAGAGTGAAAAAATTGCACTTCATTTTAATATATCTGCATTTATAATAGGTGCAACACTAATTGCACTTGGTACAAGCTTACCAGAGATGGCTGTAAGTATGAGTGCCTCTATGCAAGGTAGTGGTGATATAGCCGTTGCAAATGTTATAGGAAGTACAATATTTAATATATCTTTAGTTTTAGGTGTTGTATTTTTAATAGCTAAAAATATAAATCCAGAACGAGATCTATTTGTTAAAGATTCTGCTTGGTCACTATTTCCAATTCTAATATTTATACTTATGGGAATAGATGGAAAGTTAAGTCAGCTTGATGGAGTATTGTTTCTTATTTTAATGGGTGCATATCTACTCTTTCTTATTCAAAGTAATCAAGTTGAGGAGTTAGAAAACCATATAGATGATTCTAAGTTTGCGTGGGGAAAAACATTAATTCTACTTTTTCTTGGATTTATATTTGTTGTAGGTGGTGCAAACTTTGCAATAGAGAGTGCTGGTAATATTGCTAGGGATTTTGGTGTAAGTGAATGGGTTATTGGATTGTTTTTAGTTGCATTTGGTACTAGTTTACCTGAACTTACCGTTGCAATAAAAGCAGCTAGAGCAAATAATGCCGATATGGCAATAGGTGCAATTATAGGAAGCAATGTAGCAAATTTTACAATGGTTTTGGGCTTAAGTTCAATTATAAATCCATTAAATGTAGATTTAAGTGCAAATTTCTTTGATATTATGGCTGCACTTATCGTATCTGTAATGTTAGTATTTATTACAGCAAATAAATTGTATAATAAGAGTGCTGGTATAGTTATGATGACCGTTCTAGCACTTGTAATTTCAAATAGTTTTTAAATTAAATAGTTAAAAAGGATATATCATTTTACACGAACAACTTTTACAACAACAATTATCGTCACAAGATACAGCCCCATCTTTTAATAATTTACCACCACATATTATATCAACACTAGATAATATGGCATTTGGTATATCACAAAAAGAGAATATGGATGCGTATGATGTGAAACAAACTTTAGTGGCAAATATAAATAAACTTTCTCCTCATGATTTAGCATATCTTGTAGATCAAATGTCTATTTTAATAAATAAATCAGTTCATGAAAATGAAGAGATTAGTGATAAAAATGTAGATAAAGACTTTGTAAGTTTTTTAATTAGGTTATATTACTAAAAATATCATGGTTGTAAATTTATCTAAAGTAAAATCTGAAGCTTTATTGTTATTTTGTAGAGATTTAATAGATTCATATAAGAATAACAAAGATCAACTTTTTTCTGTATCAAGTGAAATAACAGATTTTACAGATAAACAAATAGATCAATTAAATAAAGCGATAAATACAACTGTACAACCAATAGATTACTATATCCGAAACAGTAAAGTATCAAGAATCTCTCTAATATTAACTACTTACAACTATATAAATAAAAATATCTCTAAGTTGTTAAAGGATGGAGATAAGTTCAACCCTACAATGTTATGTTTCTCTTTACTATCTACTTGGTTTGCAGAGTTAAGTATAGGTAAAAATGAGAAAGAATTTTTATACTTTTGTTTATACCCTTATAGTGAAATTTATGATAAGCTACTTTTAAATACAAATAATTTAGAATATAAAAATCTCAATATCTCTATGTTAAATATTGCAGAAGATACGATCATAAAATTAGATAGATATAGGTTTAAATAGATGTTTAGTACTGAAATGTTAGATTATAGAGATCCTTTAATTGGTATTATTACCATATTTGCTTTTATATTTATAGCATCATTTTTAACTTATACTGTAGGTATATATAACGAGAGAAAATCAAGAAAAGAGTATAGAAAATTATTACAAAGATTTGAGCTAGGTACACTAAAAGAGGAAGATTATATCCACCTTTACTCTACATATAACTTGCCTTTTGATTCAATTATACTTTTGGCATCATCATTTTTACATCAGGGAAAAAACAATAAAGCAATTTCTGTTTATCTTGCACTGCTTGAACATGTAAAAGAACCTGTAAAAAAAGAGGAACTTCTTGAGTTGTTGGGTGGTGCATATTTTAAAAGTGGGATGTTACAAAGAAGTAAAGATATTTATCTAAAAATATTAAAATTTAGTCCAAGGAATAAAATAGCACTTCACAACCTACTTTTAATATTTCAAAATTTAAATGAATATTCTAAATCATTAGAGGTTCTTGACGCACTTGAAGAGTTAGATGAGGATACTAAAAAAGAGAGAATTTATCTAAAAGTTTTACAAATAATTAACGAACCAATTTTAAGCTTTGAAAAAAAATCTCTTCAATTGTATAGTGACTTTACAAAAAACAATAAACTTGAAAGAGTTGTTGCTGCATTTCTAATAAAATTTAATAAAAAACTTTTATGGGAAAAAATGGATAACTTTAATCCAATGAATATAATAGATTTTCTTTGGTATCTAGATTTTGATGATATTGATTGGGAAGTGGTAAACAACAATAAAATTTTAGAAGATATTTATAGTGCAAAAGGATATATCCAAAGTTCAAAACAAAGTGACAATTTTGAACTTAATACTTTAATATCAGTTCAAAACTCTACAACTAAATCAGATATAGATCTTAACTTTGAATTTATATGTTCAAAATGTAAAAAAGTACATCCTATTTTTGAATCAAGATGCCCCCATTGTAGTGATATATTATCATTTATAGTTGAACCAAAGTTAGGTCGTCCAACAATTAATCTAGCAAGTTTAGTATAAAAGAAATACAATGAAAAATATAAAAATATATAGTGATGGTTCAAGTTTAGGTAACCCTGGATATGGTGGATGGGGTACAGTTTTAGAGTTTAATGGACACACTAAAGAGTTAAGTGGTGCCGAACATAATACTACAAATAATATTATGGAGTTAAAAGGTGCTATTGAGGGTATAAAAGCATTAAAAGAACCTTGTAATATAGAACTTGTAAGTGACAGTAAATATGTGGTTCAAGGGATAAATGAATGGCTAAAAAACTGGGAAAAAAATAATTGGAAAACAGCTTCAAAAAAACCAGTAAAAAATTTAGAACTATGGAAAGAATATCTTGAAGTTTCAAAAAAACATAACATAACTGCTATATGGGTAAAAGGTCATGCTGGACATCCCCAAAATGAAAGATGTGATTTTTTAGCTCGAGATGAAGCAGAAAGATTAAGAGGCTGATATATGAATATTACACAAAATAATGCACTTTTAGAAAAAACTAATGTTGCTGGTTTTATTTTAAAACCAAATTCAACTGATATAAAAAATATATATTTAGAGATTAAAGAGATATTTGAAAATTTTAATATAGAAGTTTTAATTGATACTTCTGGAGCAAAACAGATTGGAATTGATAGTGGTTTAGGTTTTGATGAACTTTGTATAAAATCTGATTTTTTAGTAACTTTAGGTGGAGATGGTACTCTTATATCTGTTGCGAGAAGATCATTTAAATACCAAAAAGCTGTAATGGGTATAAACTTGGGAACTCTTGGGTTTTTAACAGATATTATGCCAGATGAATTAAATACATTTTTAGAAAAATTTAAAAATAATCATTATAGAATTGATAATCGTATGATGATTACAGTTAATGTAAATGGTAAAGATGTAGTAGCTTTCAATGATATAGTAATTAGTCGTCAAACAATTGCAGGTATGGTAAATATTGATGCAAAAGTAAATGATAGATTATTTAACAAATATAATGGAGATGGTGTAGTGATATCAACACCAACAGGCTCAACAGCATATAATCTTTCATGTAATGGTCCTGTTGTCTATCCTCTTACTGAAGCATTTATTGTTACTCCTGTATCTGCACATTCATTAACACAAAGACCTCTTGTATTGCCAGTAGATTTTCAAATAAGTTTTGAAAATAAAAATAAAGAAACAGCAAATGTAATTATTGATGGACAAGATATTTATGAGCTTAAATATAATGATATCATCACTATTAAAGTAGCTGAGTCAAAAGCAAAACTAATCCATAGAATTGAGAGAAACTATTTTGATGTATTAAATCAAAAACTTCACTGGGGTGCAAAATGATTGGTAGGTTTTATTTAAAAAACTATTTATCGTTTGAACAGATAGATTTAGAATTTAACAAAGGATTAGTTGTATTTACAGGAGCTAGTGGAGCGGGTAAGTCTGTACTTATGAACTCTATTTTAGCACTTTTTGGCACAACAGATACAAAAGCAAATTTGAGTGAAATAACTTTAGAAGATTTAAATTTAGAAGAGGAAAACTATGATATAGATATTGATGATGATATAGTTATAAAACAAAATACAACATCTAAAACTAGATACCTTTTAAACAATCAAACAATATCTAAAAAAAATCTAAAACAATTTACATCAAACTTTTCTAAACATCTACATCTAAAAGATACAAGTGATTTTGATAGTGATAAAATCATAACATTTTTAGATTTATTATGTTCTAAAAATGATTTACAATTTAAGAGTTTACTAACTAAATTTCAAGAAAATTTTGAACAATACAATACAACAAAGAAAAAACTAGACAAGATAATACAAGATGAACAAGACCTTGATAGCTTAATAGAATATACAAAATTTGAGATAGAAAAAATATCTAATATTGATCCAAAAGAGGATGAATTTGATGAGCTTAAATCTGTTAAAAATAATCTATCTAAAAAAGATAAAATAGAAGAGATACTTGAAGATGCCAAACCTTTTTTAAACAATACTCACAAAATATCAAGTGCGTTAAATATTTTAGATATAGATAGTAGTTTTTTTGATGATGCAATAAATGAAGTTAATAGTAGTTTTGAAAAATTCTATGATAGTGTGACTAGTATGGATGATACTGATATAGAAAAAGTACTTACAAGAATTGAAGATTTATCATCATTAAATAAAAAATATGGTGGGATTAAAGAGGCTTTAGAATACAAAAAACAAAAAGAATTAGAGCTTGAAGGGTATGAAAATATATCTTTTGAGAAGGCAATACTAGAAAAAAATGTAACTAAATTATATTTGGAGCTAGAAGAATTATCTAAAAATATATCTAGCAAAAGAAAAGAAAACTTACCAATTTTAGTTGATAAAATAAATGAGTACTTAAAATACTTATATTTAGAAAATTTAACAATAAATATAAATCCAAAATCACTTGATAGTACAGGTATGGACACTATTGAATTTTTTTTAAACAATACAACTTTATCAAAAATTAGTAGTGGTGAATTTAACCGTCTTAGACTTGCACTATTAACTACAAGAAGTATATATGAAATCAATACAAATGGGATACTATTTTTAGATGAGATAGATGCAAACTTAAGTGGAAAAGAGTCACAAAGTATAGCAAAAGTATTAGAGCAATTATCTAAAAACTATCAAATATTTACGATCTCTCACCAGCCACAATTAAGTGCGATAGCACATCAACATTTTTTAGTAAAAAAAGAGAATGAAATATCTACAGTTAAGCTTTTAAATAAAGAGCAAAGGGTAGATGAGATAGCAAGAATGATAAGTGGAGAGAATATCACTCTTGAAGCTATAGATTTTGCTAAAAAATTACTTTAGCTACACCATACAAGACTAATGAAGGGAATTAAGGGACATAAGATATTTTATTTATCCCTAAATTTGCCTCAAGTCCACACATAAGATTTGCATTTACAACTGCTTGAGATGATGCTCCTCGAAGTAGATTATCTATACTACTACTTATAAAAAGTGCTGTTCCATTTTGCTCTACAAAAATATCACAAAAATTAGTTCCTGCAGTTGATTTTAAATCTACTGGATTATTTTTAACTCTTATAAACTCTTCATCTTTATAAAACTCTTCAAGTACTTTTTTTGCATCTATTTTTTGATTTAAAGTACAATATACACTTATTAACATACCTCGTGTTACAGGAATAAGATGTGGTACAAAGTTTATATTTAAATCTTTATTTTCAATAAGTTTTATTTTCTCTTCTATCTCTGGCATATGTCGATGTTTCATAGGGTTATATGAAAACATATTATCATTTACAGTTACAAATTGTGTTAATTCGGATAACTTTTTACCAGCTCCACTTACTCCACTTTTTGCATCTACAAATACATTTGCACTATTATCTATATATTTTACAAATGGTATAAGAGCCAATAATGAAGCTGTTGGGTAACAACCTGGATTTGCTACTAATGATGCTTTTTTGATATCATCTTCATAAAATTCTGGAAGTCCATAAACAGATTTTGGTAAGTTTTCTTTATCTTCATGTGGACAATAATGTTTTTCATAAGTATCTAATTCTAAACGATAATCAGCACTTAAATCTACAACTTTAACACCAAGCTTTAAAAGTTGTTTTGCAAATCCCATAGATGTCTTATGTGGAAGGGCCAAAAAACAAAGTTCAGACGCATCTTCTATACTTTTAGCATCTGCTTTTTGAACTTCCATATCAATAACATCTGTTAAGCATGGATGTAGCTTATCTATTGTAGTTCCACCTTCACTATTTGCAATATATGTTATATTAAACTGTGGATGTGTATGAAGTATTTTTACAAGTTCTAGCCCAGTATATCCAGTAGCACCAACTATTGATACATTAATTTTCATCTAATAACACCTTAAATATTTTATTTGGATTATACCTAATTTACTCTTTAACCTCGAATTTACTACATTTGTGGTATTATTTATCTAATAAAAGAAGGAATTTAAATATTGAAAAAAAAAATATTTTTAACAAATGATGATGGTTGGGATGCAAAAGGTTTAAAAAAACTAATAGAGGCTTTAAACCCAATTGCACAGTTAATCATTGTTGCACCTGCAACAGAAAAATCAGCATCTGCACATAGTATGACACTTACGCGTCCATTGAAACTAATAGGTGTTGATGATGATTTTTATAAAATGGATGATGGTACTCCTACAGATTGTGTATTTGTAGGACTAAATAATCTTTATAATGAATTAGATAAACCAGATTTAGTAATAAGTGGTATAAATATTGGTTCAAATATGGGGGAAGATATAACTTATAGTGGTACAGTAGCAGGGGCTTCAGAAGCTGTTCTTCAAGGTGTACCTGCTATCTCTATTTCACAAGTATTCAACGACTTAAACTCTCAAAACGGGGCAAATAAAAATGCTTGGGAATATGAACTAGCTATGAAAACTATAAAAGAGTTAGCTATTAAAATTTTAGATGGCGATTTCCCTTTAGGTGAACGAAAACTACTAAATATTAATATTCCACCTTGTAGTATAGAAGAGTGCAAAGGTATAAAAATAACAAATGCAGGATATAGAGAATATGGAAATGATTCCCATAGATATTCATCACCTAGAGGTGAAGAGGTATATTGGATAGGATTGCACCCTCTTATTTGGAAATCAAGTGAAACTAAAAGTTGTGATTTTGAAGCAGTAAAAGACAACTTCGTATCAATCACACCGATACAATTAGATATGACAAGCTATAATGATATAGATAAATTAAAAGAATGGATAAAATAGATGATAATATTAACTAATGTACAAGAAGAGTTAACAAAAGATATTAAAAAATTAATAGGCAATTTAAAAAACGAGGAACAGCTAACTGAAATTTTAAAAAGAAAACTTACAAAAAAAGAATTTAAATACTATAAACTTAAAATTGAAAAGCTGGATGAAAAAGCGATAGCAAAAGAGTTAAATTGTGATAAAGATAGATTTGAAGAGATTAAAAAACAAACAGTTTTAAAATTAAATCAAGAAAAAATAAAAAAAGAGTTAGTTAATTTTTAAATGATAAATAGGTTATTTAAAAACAATATTTTTATCTCTTTAGTATTGTCAATATTTTTTATTGGTTGTTCCCAAAAAGTAGAAAAAATTCCAAATATATCAGATGCAAATCTACAAAAAGTAAAATGGGATGATATTAAAGGTTTTGAAAAAGATAATTTAGATTTAGCATTTAAAGTATTTGAAAAAGATTGTGTATCTTCAAAAAGATTTAAAAATTTAAAAAATATATGCGGTCTAACTACAAATAGTAAAGATTCAAAAGAGTTTTTTAAAACAAATTTTATTCCATATAAATTGATATCAGATGAAAATAAAGACACAGGATTGATAACTGGATATTATGAGCCATTATTATATGGTAGTCTAACTAAAACAGATAGATATAGATACCCAATATATTCTGTACCAAAAGATTTACTAACAATAGATTTAAGTGAAGTTTATCCAGAACTTAAAAAGTATAGATTAAGAGGTAAGATAGTTAATAATAAAATTGTACCATATGATACAAGAGAAGATATAGAAAAAACCAATAGTAAACATCTTAAACCAATATGTTTTGTAGATAACAAAATAGATCTATTTTTTTTACAAATCCAAGGTAGTGGAAAAGTTAAATTAGAAAATGGTGAAGTTTTAAATATTGGTTACGCACAACAAAATGGTAGAAAATATTACCCTATAGGGAGAAAGCTAATTGAACTAGGTGTTATATCAAAAAAAGATATGTCACTTCAAGCAATTAGAGAATGGTTAGATAAAAATTTAGAAAAAATAGATGAAATATTAAACTTAAATAAAAGCTATGTATTTTTTACTAAAAGTGATAAAAGTGCGACAGGAAGTTTAGGCACACAACTTGTAGCAAATAGAAACTTAGCAGTTGATAGAAGTTTTATACCACTTGGATTTCCAGTATTTATAAATACAACCAATCCTATAGATAAAATAGAGATAAATCAACTTATGATAGCAGCTGATACAGGTGGTGCTATAAAAGGTGATATAAGAGCTGACTTTTTCTTTGGAAATGGAGATACAGCTGAAGAGTTAGCAGGAAAAATGAAACAAGAGGGTAAATTATATATATTAATACCAAATAATTTACAAAATATAGATAGTATAAATAAGGATTAAAACATGCATATTACAAATAAAGTCTCAAATATTTTTCACAAGTTTGCCACTAAAGAATTTTCACCATCAATTCAAAGTATCATAAACAATGGATATGTAAAACTTCTTGGACTTGATATGTCAGAATTTCATGATCCAGATAGTTATAAAACATTAAATAAGTTATTTACAAGAGAGCTTAGAGTTCAACGAAATATTGACCATAGCTTAGATAATTTTATATCTCCAGCAGATAGTTTTGTAAGTGAAGCTGGTGATATAAAAAATGAAACAGTTTTACAAATAAAAGGTATGAGTTATAATCTAAAAGAGTTGTTAACAGATGAGATTAAATATGATGATTTTCAAAGATTAAAAGATGGAAAGTTTATGAACTTTTATCTAAGCCCTAAAGACTATCATAGATATCATGCAAATTTTAGTTGCCAAATAACAAAGCTAATTCATGTACCTGGTAAACTTTACCCTGTAAATTTTACCTATTTAAATAAACAAGAGAACTTATTTATAGAAAATGAAAGAGTGATCTTAGAGTGTAAAACTACTGATGATAGACTATTTTACATGGTGTTTATAGGTGCTTTAAATGTAGGTAAGATGATATTTAACTTTGAAGAAAAAGTAAATACAAATAGTGACACTTTTAACACTCAAGTTTATCAATATGATGATTTACATATTCAAAAAGGTGATTGTTTAGGTTACTTTGAGATGGGTTCTACTGTATTAATGTTTTGGGAAAAAGATATGGTTGAATTGGAAAATATAGTTAATAATAAGGTGAGATTTGGAGATATTATTGCTACTGTGAAGTAGATATTTTTCTCATTTTAACTGCTCCATATATTTATACTTAAGAGCTTTCAATCTATCAAGATAAAGATTTTCATATCTTACTTTTCCTTTATCACTTAAGAAGGAAATTTCTAGTAATTTAAGCGTTTTGCTTTCATGAGATATAAACTCTTCTATAATATTATTTGCTATTTTTTCATCTATTCCTGTCATTTGTGCAAATTTTATAAAGTCGTCAAAACTATAAAAACCATTTGCATTAAATGATGGTGTATTGTAGTCATCAAACAACTCTAACGCAGTTCTTGACTCATTTGGAATATGTACTGTTGACGATAATAAGTCATAAGCAGGACTCAAAGTATAATCTTTTGTTTCTCTTTGAATTGCTGAAAAGTTTTTAATATGAGCATCGCCGTTACCAATTAGATAGTTAAAAATAATCTGTTTAAAAAATTTTATAATTTCTAGTTTGTAAGCAGGAAGATATTTTTTAATAAGCATTGCAATTTGTTGATAGCTATAGTCATATTTATAGTTTATTCCATGTGTTATTTCACTTCTCATATCAAGTGAAGCGAAATCTTCTTGCTTTATTTTTATCCCATTTATCCTATCAAATCGTTTGGTTATATACGCAAGTTCTCCATCACTAAATGATATAAGTGCATTTGTAGCAGTTTGTATTTTATATATTTGTTTAGCTAGTTGCATAGTAAAATGTTCATTACAAGCCACATCACTTAGCAACTGTCCATAATCCATAAGTGGGATTGGTTTGAGTAAATATTGACTATCTTTAATAACAGGTATCAGTTTTTTGTTTTCAATTTTAAGAGCTATTTTATCCTGAACTCCGCTAATACTCATCTTGTCTGATAATTCTATCTTTGTAGATAAAAACTCTTTTTTATCAAAATCAAGTTTATAATCAATTTTTTGATTATCAAAAAGTTCTTTTTTACATTTAGAACAATATACACTTTTTGTAGATTTAAAACAACCAAAGCATCTCATAATATATTTCCTATAGTAATAGTCCCTATAGTATCATCTTTTGCTGTGTAGATTAGTCTTTTAAAATCATCGTTTTCATCAATTTTTAATTTTTTACATTGCAACTCTTTTAAACTTCCTTCAGCTAATAATCCACTAAAGAAAGGGTGTAAAGTGTTTGAAATAAATGGTTCTTTTTGTTTCGGGATGGTTAAACTTATAGCTGTAGTATCTCTAATTTGTAAAAATATATCATCATAAGTAAAGATATATTTTTCATCATCATATGTTAAAGTACCCGCTTTTACTCCACTATCTAATATCTCAACTTGTATCATAAATCAATCCCTTTGATTTTTATAATTAGTTCCAATCCCAAAATATCACACACTTTATTCAGCGTATCAATTGTGGTAGTTGTATTTGCAGTTTCTATATCAGATATTTTTCTTGTACTTACACCACTTAATTGTGCTAGATCTTGCTGATTAAGCTCAAGTTGTTTTCTTCTTTTTTTTATAAGTGTTGCTATCTGTTTTTTATCCATGGTATAAGCCTATAATGTAGTATAGTGCATATTATATCAAAATATTTCTAAAAATATAAATTTAATATTAAAATATGTAGTATATGTTATAAATTTGATATTTTTATGTTATTTTGTTGTATCTCATTGTATAGCAATTCATCTTTTGTATTAAAATTTACTATATCGATTTTATAGTCAAAATCAATCCTCATTAAAAGAGCTAAAAATAGGGATTTCTTTTTTCTAAATTCTTGTTTTGATATATTTGTATCAATAGCTAAATCAATATCTCCACCTTTTTTAGTGTCATCTGTTCTACTTCCAAATAGATAAATATTAACATCTCCAAAACTCTTTTTTATATTGTTTTGTAATATATTTATGATTCTTTTTGATAATCTCATTATAGATACTTTTTAAAGAAATTCGATGAATTTAAATAATCTTCATTTTTAAAATTAGGAATTGTTTTTAAATTCTTCATATATTTTCCTCTCTTTTTTATTCATTGCTCTTGCAGATATTACTCTTATAATAATCATAACTTAAACTATATTTTGATGCAACAACGAACACCCATCTAATTCATTTTTATTGTCACTTTTTGCATGCTCAAAAATATCCTCAAAACTATATCTGTTTGAATCATAAACATACACAAATATCTCATCATCAATTTCCAAAAAGGTACTCTCTCCAAACTGAGTATAACTTGTAGCTCCAATACTTATAACCATACCTTCAGGATATTGGCTATTTTTTAAGTGCATATTTAAATCTTCGAGTGGTCCATTATCTTTTTGACTATTTAACTTTTCTATAATCCAATCTTTTAACTGACCATAAAAATAGTTGTAAGTTTGCACAGGACTATCTTCACCATATGGATGAACAATACCATCTCTTTTTAAAAAAGAAGCTATATGAAA
This sequence comes from Campylobacterota bacterium, assembly GCA_034660095.1. Classification (GTDB taxonomy): domain Bacteria; phylum Campylobacterota; class Campylobacteria; order Campylobacterales; family Arcobacteraceae; genus JAIOSF01. The sequence continues at coordinate 70,215 of JAYEIM010000053.1, forward strand.
ACTATCCATACAGCCACCTTTTTCAAACTTATCTATAGCAATTATTTCAGATGATATACCTTTAGTTTCCTCTCCCCAATTCTTTTTTTCACTTATCTTTTTTGCATTCTCTTTTCTGATACTACAATCATTGTATGCTGTAAAAAAATTTGGTATTATATTTTTTACTTTATTATTTTCATATTCTATTTCACAAATCAAAGCAACTTCTGGTTCCATTTGAAGATTACCATCTTTAGTTCTAGGATGATTTATATTTTGACTTGAAAGTGGATATATACCTAAAAAGTTTTCACTATTTGGAATATAAAAAGGAAATATCCCTTTTGGTGCATTTTCATCTTCTACTTTAACATCTACAAAATCACTAGCTTCTCCAGCTTGTTCTAAATGGTGTGCAAAATTACCTGCTACTCCAAAACCTATAAAATTTTTTAAATGTTCTTTGCTCATAATATTTTCTTTTCTCTTCTTTCTGTCTGATTTATTATGAAATTCTAACATAATTATGGTAATATTATCAAAACAAAAATCAAAGGACAAATTATGTCAAATACAACACAAATCGAAACAATAGAACTAGCAGGAACAAAAAAAGGTACAATAAGTATTGCAAATATCACTGAACCTTATGGTGCAAATACAAATGAAGTTACAAGTATAGGTATCTCACTTGTTGGGGATGAAGTTGAATGGAAAGTTCATATTCCAAAAGAAAATTTAGATGATGTTATAAAGGCATTGCAAAAAGCGAAATAGTTTATCTATAAAATATAGAAGTATAAAAATAACTAATATTACTTTACTATAATATATTCATTTTATATTAATATTAATATGATAATATGCATAAAATTTAATACCAAGGTAGAATATGAAAAGTATTTTAATAATCTTATTATTTGTCACATCACTGTTTTCAAATAATGATTTTTTAGAACCAGATAAAGCTTTTAATGTAGAAGTAACTAAAACACAAAGTGATATAGAGTTTAAAATAACTTTAGATAAAACAATATATCTATACGATGAATTTTTAAAAGTATCTATTGTAACCCCTGAAAAAATAGATATTACAAAAGAATTAAAATTACCAAAACCTACTAAATATGATGGTTTTGTGGTTCATTTTGGTAGTTTTACTATAGATGTTCCTTTAAGTTTAGTAGAGGAAAAGATTGGTAAAAATAGTTTTAAAGTAGAGCTTGAATATCAAGGATGTTCTAAAAAAGGGCTTTGTTATTCCCCTATGTCTAAGTCTTATGAATCAAAAGATATTTCAGTAAAAAATGGGAACTCTGATTCTAAATCAAAAACAACTAGTTCTAAAAGTAAACCTGTAAATGAAACTGATACTATTACTCAAACTTTACAAACAGGAAGTTTATTTTTAGTTCTTATCACATTTTTTGGATTTGGACTTTTACTTGCACTTACTCCATGTATTTTCCCTATGATTCCAATTTTATCAAGTATTATAGTACAACATTCAAATAAAGATGGCGGAAAAATGTCTGCATCTAAAGGTTTTATGTTGTCTTTAGTTTATGTACTATCTATGAGTGTTGCATATACTGTTGCTGGAGTACTTGCAGGGTTATTTGGAGCAAATATTCAAGCAATGTTACAAAATACATTTGTGATAATTGGATTTTCAGCTATTTTTGTAGCTTTAGCATTTTCAATGTTTGGTTATTACGAGATTGCTCTTCCATCTTCTTGGCAATCCGCATTAAGCAAAACAAGTGATGAGGAAGAAAAAAAACATCACGGTATAGCTGGTATTGCTATTATGGGATTTTTATCTGCACTTATAGTTGGTCCTTGTGTTGCACCACCTCTTGCAGGTGCTTTAGTTTATATTGGACAAACAGGTGATGCAGTTTTAGGTGGATTAGCACTATTTGTTATGAGTATTGGTATGGGTATGCCTCTACTTGCTATAGGAATTGGAGCTGGAAAATATATGCCAAAACCTGGTGGGTGGATGATGATTGTATCTCAAGTATTTGGTGTAGTGATGTTAGCTATTGCAATATGGATGCTTGATAGAATTGTACCTTTTGCTGTTACTATTGGTTTAGTTACTATGCTTCTTATGGGAAGTGCATTTTATCTTATAAAAAATGGTAATAAATTTGGAAAATTAGTAGCACTTCTTCTTATAGTAATTTCAATGATATTTATGAAAACAAGTATAGATGATGCTAATAGTGCTAAATTACCATTTAAATATGTAAAAACAGTACAAGAGTTAGAGATAATAACTGCCCACTCTAAAAAACCAATTATGATTGATTTCTGGGCTACTTGGTGTGTAAGTTGTATAGAGTTTGATAAAATTACTTTTAAAGATAAGGCTGTTTTAGATGAGCTTTCTAAATATACTTTGCTAAAAGTAGATGTTACAGAAAATACAGATAGAGATAAAGAGTTGATGAAAAAGTTCAATCTTTTTGGACCACCAGCCATGATTTTTTATAAAGACGGGAAAGAGGAAAAGCATAAAAGGATGATAGGATTTAAAAATCCAAAAGATTTCTTGGAGATTATTTCTAAATAAATAATATGGAACTATTAACTTATATACAAAGAGGTGGAATAATAGTAAATATCTTAATATTTATGAATATTATTGGATTTACTATTATGCTTTGGAAAAGTTTTATTTTTTTCCTAGCAAATAAAAATATTGATACTATTTCAGATGAAATAATAAACAATATAAAAAATTCTACCCACTTTCAAGTTGCACAAATACAATCACTTGTTGCACTTAAAGTAAAATCATTAGAATCGGGGCTAAATACTGTAAAACTTATAGCTTCTATATCTCCACTTATTGGACTACTTGGAACAGTAATAGGGATATTAAACTCATTTGATTCTATTAGTCATATGGGACTTGGTGATCCTACTGTATTTTCTGGTGGTATTAGTGTTGCACTTATTACTACTGTTGCTGGTCTAATTGTTGCTATTCCACACTATATAGGATATAACTATTTTATAGGGGCTTTGGATAATATGGAGATAAAACTAGAAAAAATAATTCTAGATAAAATTTGACATATTATAAATTATGAGAAAAAAAAGAGAACTTTTAACCCCAGATATAACACCACTAATTGATATTGTATTTATTTTATTGATATTTTTTATTGTTAGTTCTGTTTTTAAAAAAGAGGAACTGGTTCTTGACTTAACACTACCAAGCTCTAGTGCAAAAGAGTTAGAAGTTGAAGTAAAACAACTAAATATAGAACTATCAAAAACAACATTAGCTTATCTTGGAGTTGAGTTATCTTTTGAACAATTTGATGATAAACTTTCAAATATTATTAAAAAAAACAAACCTGTAATAGTAAGAATAGATAAAGATGTAACTTACGATAGAGTGGTAAAAGTTTTAGATATTTTACAAAAATACTCTCTAAATAATTTAGCTTTAGTTACAACGACAGAATGATTTTAAATTAACTTGCTATAATACTAAAAATTTAAACAATAAAAGGGGAAAATATGGCAACAGCAACAGCAAGACATATATTAGTAGATAGTGAATCAATTTGTAGTGATTTAAAAGCACAAATTGAAGCAGGTGAAACAACTTTTGAAGATGCAGCAAAATCATATTCAGAATGTCCATCAGGAGATGAAGGTGGAGATTTAGGTTCATTTGGTCAAGGTGCTATGGTACCAGAGTTTGATAAAGTTGTTTTCAATGATGATTTAAATGTAGTTCATGGACCAATTAAAACACAATTTGGTTGGCATCTATTAGAAACTACTTCAAGAAACGACTAGAAAAGTTTTAAAATGGCAAAATCTAAAGAACATAGTTTTGATATATCTGCAAAACTTGATATGCAAGAGATGAAAAATGCAATTGTTCAAGCTCAAAAAGAGGTTGATAATCGTTATGATTTCAAAGGTTTAACTAAAGAGATCGATTTAAATATGGGTGCAAAAGTTTTAACTCTATTAAGTGATAGTGACAATAAAGTTGATGCTATGAAAGATATACTTATCTCTAAAATGAATAAAAGAGGAGTATCTATAAACTCACTTGAAGAGCTAAAAAGTGAAGATGCAAGTGGAAACAAAAGAAAATTTTCATATAAAATAGTAGATACTATTGAAGCTGATGAAGCTAAAATTATCCAAAAAGAGATAAAAGGTTTAAAGCTAAAAGTAACAGCTGCAAATCAAGGTGAAGAGATAAGAGTAAGTGGAAAAAATCTTGATGATTTACAAAAAGTGATGAAACATCTTAAATCTTTAGAAGATTTAAAAGCTCCATTGGTTTTTGATAATTTTAGATAAGTTCTCTCATCTCATTTTCTGTTAAAGTAGTTATATTTAAAGTAACTGCTTTATCATACTTACTTCCAGCATCTTCCCCATATATCAAATAATCTGTTTTTTTAGAGACACTTCCTGATACTTTTGCACCTAAACTCTCTAATTCTTTTTTTACAATACCCCGACTTACACTCATAGATCCTGTTAAGACTACTGTTTTATCTTTAAATTGGTTTTCAAAAACTTCAATCTTCTCCTCTACTATTGGCTCAATAATTTCAAAAAGTTTTTCTATTAAATCTCTATTTACTCTTATAAATTCTAACATACTATTTGCCATCTGCTCACCAATACCATCTAGCTTTTCTAATTGTTCAAATGTAACATCAATTATATCAAGTCCAAATTCTAAACATATTTGTTTGCTTGCAACTTCCCCTATATGTTCAATTCCAAGAGCATTTATAACTCTTGATAGTTCACTATTTTTTGTATTTTCTATCGCACTTAAAAGGTTGTTTATTTTTTTCTCTTTAAAACTCTCTAACCCATCTAAATCTTCATATTTTAAACTATATAAGTCAAGGACATCAAATATTTTTTTCTTATTTACAAGTAATTCAACTATTTTTATACCTAAACCATCTATATTCATACAATTTTTACTTGCAAAATATATGATACTATTAACAACACGACTAGGACAATCCATATTTTGACACTTTATTAAAATACCCTCATCAAAAAGTTCAGCATCACAAGTGGGACACAATGTTGGGCGATTTATATCTATCTCACCTCCATCTCTTCTATCAACAAAGACCTTTGTTATCTTAGGGATAATATCTCCACTTTTTATAATGATAACTTTGTCATTTAGTTTTAAATCAAGTCTTTCAATCTCATCAAAATTGTGTAAAGTTGCTCTTGAAACTGTTGAACCATCTATAAGTGTAGGCTCTACAATAGCCACAGGAGTAATAGCACCAGTTCTTCCAACTTGCAATATTATCTCTTTTACAACAGTTACTTTCTCAACGGCAGGAAACTTATATGCACAAGACCACCTAGGAAACTTTACTGTATATCCTAAATCACTTTGAGATTCTAAATCATCAATTTTTATAACCATACCATCAAGTCCCATAGTTATCTCATCTCTTTTAGCAATGATTTCATGATATACTTTTTCTATCTGTTCTACAGTTTTACAAGCTGTTTGAATAGGTGGTTTAGCAAACCCAAGAGAATGTATAAAATCAATCATCTCACTGCTTTTATCAAACTCTAAACTATTTTGTCCAACTCCCCAAACATTGAAAAATAGTTTCCTTTTAGCTGTAATAGAGCTATCAAGTTGTCTTAAACTTCCAGCTGCTGCATTTCGTGGATTGGCAAATAAAGCTTCACCATTTGATGCTCTTTGTTCATTTATACTATCAAAGTCATCTTTTTTTATCACAACTTCTCCACGAATCTCAATTAAACCATCATAAGCTATACTTAAAGGTATTGATTGAATAGTTTTTGCATTTACTGTTATATCTTCCCCAACAGTTCCATCACCTCTTGATATAGCTTGTTTTAATACACCATTTTCATAAATTATATTTAAACTAGCTCCATCAAACTTAGGCTCACAAATAAAAGTCATATCTTTTCTATCTATAACTTTAGAGGTTCTCTTTATCCAATCTTCTAACTCTTTCGTATCAAAAATATCCTCTTGCGACCACATACGACTAAGATGTTTAGCTTTTTTAAATCCATCTAATACTATCCCCCCTACCCTTTGGGTTGGCGTATTTGGATCTATTAAATTTGGATTATTATTTTCAAACTCCACTATTTCACGATTTAGTTTATCATACTCCTCATCAGTTGCTATTGGATTGTCATCTACATAGTATGCTTTTGACCAGTTTATTAATGTTTTTATTTGTTCGTTATATTGTTGTATTGTCATTTATTCTCTTTTATATATTATTATTTCTAAGTTCTGTAAAGGCTTTAACTTTAGATGGATTAAATTTTAAATTCTGAAGGTTATCTCATTTTGCGATAAGCTCATTTTGTTCATTTTCATTTAGTTCAAACATAAAATCACCAGGAAACTTTTCAATATTCCTTTTTACTTGTTCATTTAATCTTCTTGTTTCTACTTTATAGAGTTCAGCTAAATCTTTATCTATCATTACTTTAATACCTCGAAGAGTAAAAATTTTATCTTCTACTATAATATTTTCAACTATATTCATATCTGTATCCTTGATATTTTCACATATCATAACACTAAAATTTTGTTTTTTTAAAAAGTATGGCATATTGTAATGTTTATTCTTTATATTCTAAAGCTTCTATTATTATTTCATCAGGTGTTTTATCATCACTATAAAAATATTCTTCTAAAAGTGGTTTAATTTTATACTCTTTAATAAATTTTAAATCTACATCATCACCCATAAAATAACTATGACCTAACATATAATCTTCACCAAGTTTATCCTGAATATAGGTATTTAATTTTTCCATTAACTCTTTAGCTTCTGGATTTTCAACTAACTCTAAATTTGGCTTCATTTTTAAAAATGTAAATCTTCTTCTTAAAGCTATATCAATAGTAGCAATAGATTTATCTGTACTATTCATCGTTGCTATTATGTAAAGATTTGATGGTATTTTAAATTTTTCTTTTGAATATGGAAGAGTTACTTCATATTTATCTCTTTTGTCTTCTTCAATAAGTGTGATAAGTTCTCCAAATATTTTAGATATATTTCCTCTGTTGATTTCATCTATTACTATGTAGAAGTTTTTTTCTGTTTCAACATCAATTTTATTTTCTTTAATAATTTCAGCTATTTTAGTTCCTATTGGAAAATAGTAACCAGCTAATGAAATAGTGTCTTTTTTTACATTTAATTTTTTAATATCAACTGGTTTAACTACAGTATTATTTAAAATTGCATGAACAACAGTTTCTAAATCACTTTTTTTAATATATTGCCAATTTTTTGCATCTTTAGATTTAACTTGCATAGACCTGTCTTGAAAATTATTTATTAATATTTCATTATGTCTAACTGTATATAACTGTTCTAATTCTTCATCGATATATTGTGTTCTTAAAATATCAAAAGCATCTTCAAAAGTAATATGTTTATTTTCTACTTCTCTAATTTGATTTAATGCATTTATTGATAATCTTTTAAAAATACCATCTTCTAATTCTATAGTATCTTTTTCTGTTGGTCTAAATCCTTCTATAAAATCTTCATAAGAGTAGCTTTGATGAAAAGTTACAAACTCAACTCTTTTATCATCTTTTATATTTTGGAAAGTATTATCATATTCATCATCTACTTCTTTATTAGCGGAGATATTACTAAATATCTCTTGTTGTGACTTACAATCTTCTATCATAGATATTAGTCTTTTATAATTATGCGTTTTACCAACACCTGGTGCCCCATAAAGAATTATATTTTTTATATTTACATTTTTATTTTTAGCTGGACTCTTTGATTGAACACTATCTTCCAAAATTTCTATATTATAGCCTTGAACTTGTGCAAAATTTATAATTTTATTAATATTGTCACAAGCCCCACCATTATTACCCCATTGTGTTGTAAAATACAGCTTTTCTGAATTATAATCAATTGGTTCAAAGTATCTATTTCTTAAGTTATTTGTTTTTTGTTCCCAATCTTGCTGAGACAAAACAACAAAGTTATTATTGCAATGATATTCATTAAAAACATTTTGTACTTCTATATAATTTAACTGAGTATTTTGTTTTAAATATTGTTGAAATATATCAAAACATAAGTCTCTAAGGGATAATCCATTTCTTCCATTTTTCTTATAATTCTTATTATTAAACTTTACTGTCATTATAATTTCTCCAATCTATTTTTAATTTCACCAATATACTCATCATATCCACCATTAAAATCTAAACCCAGAGCTTTTACTTTCAATTTTATCATTTTGCTACAATCCCATTACTTGCATTTATTTTACTTTTTAGTTATAATGTAATCTACACGACCTGCTAGTCAGGATGCCCCTAGTTTTCTAGGGGACTATTACATATTTAACAATTCCTTTAACTGATTTTTCAATTTATTAAATTCTTCTGTAGATATTTTATCTAATTTATGATGTAATCTTTTTGCATCAAAGACTCGTATTTGGGTTAAGCTTGCATAATTTTCTGTATTAGTTTTTGATATAGTAAATTTATAATGAAATATATCTTCTTTTTTTGATGTAGTAAGTGGTATTCCTAAAAAAGTACTTTGACTGAATTTTTTAAATATTAAAACAGGTCTTAAAAAGTTTGTACCTTTACCAAATG
>JAYEIM010000054.1:0-3471 GCA_034660095.1 Campylobacterota bacterium
TTTTATGTTTATTCTATTATAATTCTGTCACTCAAAAGGACGAGTGGGTGAGTGGCTGAAACCACATCCCTGCTAAGGATGCGTACTGGTAACGGTACCGAGAGTTCGAATCTCTCCTCGTCCGCCATTAAATTCAGAAAACAACCAACAAACCCCTTATATATCAACTTTACAAGATATTAACAAAATTTCAGATAATTCTAATTGTCCAACAAATGTTCAACATTTAAATTTAAAAAATAAATATTTATATAAAAGAAAAAATACCTATTATTTCAGCAAAAGAATAAATAACAAACCTTATAAGATTTCTTTACATAGTGATAATTTAGATTATTGTAGAATGTTAAGAGATAAAATAATAATTGAATTATGGGAAAATGAAAAAATGAATAATAAAGATAAAAATAAATTTAACAATGCTATTGTGAACTTAACTAATGAAAGAGAAGAAATTCAAAAAGAAATTATTAAATTAAAATCATATAATACAAAAATGGAAAGTTTTCATAAATCAAAGTTTGGAAATATTGAAAATTTTAAAATTCCAATAGAAATGAAAGAAAAAATTTTTGAATTAAAAGAAAAAGAAAGAAGATTAATTAATAATGAAATTAGAAATCTTAAAAAAGTTGATATAAATGAAGATAATATAGAAGATAGATTAAAACAGTTAGAAGATAATATACTGCAAAAAATCACTAACACACCCTCACAGTCTTTAAATCAGTCAAATAAAATAAATAATTTAATAAAAAACATAGATAATTATTATACTGAATATATAGAACATAGAAAAACTTTTGACAAAATATCTCAATCTTCAATAAAAGGTTATAATGCTTCATTTAGATATTTGAAATATTTTATAAATAATGAAACTGAATTTACTTTCAAATTCTTTAAAGACATCCAAAAGAAATTTACCCAACTACCAAAAAACTTTTTCAAATATTCTAAATATCATACAAAAACATTTGAAGAATTATTAGAAATAAAACAAAAAGAAAACTATGAAACACTTAATAATAAAACTATAAATAATCATATAAATAGTTATAAGATGCTTTTTGCTTATCTAAAATATGAAGAGTATATAGAAATTAACCCATTAAGTGATATTCAATTACTACCAGAGGAAAAATTTACAAATAAAGAAGAATTCACAGAAGAAGAATTAAAAACTATCTTTAAGAGTGATATGGATAAGGAATATATAAATATGTGTAAAATTTCCTTATATACTGGATTGAGAATAGAAGAAGTCTTAAGTATTAAAAAAGAAAACATAAAAGATAATTTAATACATATAGACTTAAATGATACAAGTTCAAAAAAGCACCAAAGAATAATACCAATACACCAAAACATAAAAGAGTGTTTAAACAATCAAATAAAAGAGAATAAGGGGGCTTTTTTATTCTTTGGGGGAAATATAGGGAATGGGGTTAAAAATGTAGGGAAAAGAGTTAATAGAAGATTAAATACTATAATTCCAATTAAAGAAAAAACTTTTCATAGTTTCAGAAAAAACTTTTCACAAGAGATAGAACTAAAAACAACAGCAGAGGAAAGAACAAAAAAATATCTAATGGGTCATAGTCAAAGTAAAGATATAACACATACAATCTATAACAGAGGTAAAATAAATATAGAAAAATTAAAAGATTGTATAAATCAAATCACATACATATATTAATATGAGTAATTGAAATATATAGGAAATTCAAGAACCTGAAAGGTGAGCCTAGCGAATTGAATTTATCTTATATTGTTAAAATTACGCTTCAATCAATATAATATATGCTCCCTTTATAGAAAAAAGGAATTAAAGAAAGGGGGTTGTGTTTGAAAATTTAATTGTATGCCGTAGATGTTCCAATGTATCTTATGTGTGTAAATTAGGGAGTGGAGCAGCGCGGAACTCCTGTATATGCAACATCACTAAGTATACTTGGTAACCCTAGTGCTGATTAAATTTTCATATTCTCCTTGAATAACTTATAACCAACCCTAACAAACATGAAAATAACATTATGATATTTAAAGGGTTTTAAGGACTTCAAAAAAGGGAAAACCTAACTTTTTCAAATATCTATAAGAGTAGTGTTTATAATGTCTTAAAAGACTTTTTAAATAGAGAAACATACAAAAAATCAGATAATTAGACAAATGGAACTAATAATTAAAAAAATTCACATATAAAATAAAATATAAAAAGTATAAAAAAATCAGATAATTAGACAAATGGAACTTTGATAATTTATACTTTTCATATTAATATTATATATAAAAAAATTCATTTTATTTATTTTCTTTTTTTTCTTATAATAAAATTAAGATAAAACAAAAGGAACAAAAAATGAAATATGAAGAAATACCAACAAACATAAAAAAGATAATTTTAGAACAAAAAGAGATGAGTCTTAACCCAAAAGAATTTAATATTAATATACCACTTGAATATATAGTAAATAATCCAGAACTATTTAATAATGATACTGAATATGAGATAAATACAGCAATACATAATATATATAAAATGGAATTATTTAATGAAATAGATATAAAAAGAATATATAACCTATGTTATACAGAAAGTAATAATGGGTTAAATATGTCTTTAACTATATTAAAAATACTAGAATACTTTATTAATGAGAAAGAACAAAAAACATTATCTGCATTGGTTGGAATAGAACTTATAAAAATAAGTAAATTCTTAAAAAGAAGCTATGAAGAGGAAGACTATCAAGAAAGTGTTAAAGAATATAAAGAACAATTAAAAAATGAACAAAAATTAAGACCACAAACTTATTTACAAAAACCAATAATTATAGAACATAAGTTATATAAAGACTATTATAATACTATAAAAAAACATGAAAGATTTATTGGATTTACTAATTACAATAAACTTAAAAACAGTCATAAAAATTATAAAACCACAAAAATGATATATGAAATAACTATACAAATTGATAATGCTGAGGAATATGATCCTATTCTAATTAATGTTTATGAAAACAAAATATTCCAATTAACAAAAATGAAACAATTAGGTTTCTCTTTAAGAAATAATATTTTAACTTTATTATTTTATAACTTTGACTTTAAAAAAAATAAAATGGTATATTCTAAATTATTAAAAAAAGATTTAAAAATATTAGAAAATACATTTAATGAAATATTTAGAAAATAATAATATTTAATGCCCCCTTTCCTTAATATAAGTTGCTACATGTTAAAATATGTCCAACAAATGTCCAACAGAAAAGGAAACTAAAATGTCAATAAACCCCATAAACAAAGGGTTTTTTGAATATAATGAAGGCTGGAAAAGTATCTCTCCTCGTCCGCCACTAATTAATCATATACCTTACAAACTACGATAAATACTAACTTTACAAGATAATTTAAGTTTTCAAATTTTTTATTGAATCACAAGAAAATCACAAACATATTATTAAA
>JAYEIM010000055.1:0-3468 GCA_034660095.1 Campylobacterota bacterium
CTGTTGCACGAGTTAGTTTGTTTATAGCTGTTTTTTGTAGTACTCCACGACTTGCCATCGCTTCTGCGAAGCTTCCACTATTACAAGTATCTAGTATAGTAAGTGACTTCATAGCTTGTATTTTTGAAAGTGCTAGTTTAAAATCATTTTGACTAAGTCCTTTTTCTCTTACACTATTTTCATTTTTATATCTAAAATCAACTGGTAAGTAAAAGTATGCACCAGTCTTAGCATCTGTGATACCATGACCAGCGATATATAACATAAATACATCTTCTCTAGTAGTTTTAGCACCTATTTTAGTAAACATATCTAATACTTTTGATTTAGTTACATCACGATCTGTTAAGCTATATGTATAAATATTTTTAAATAATGGTTTAGATACTTTTTTGATAGACTTTGTGAACTCTTTTGCATCTGCTTTTGAGTACTTAAGCCATAGGTCACCATCTCTATACTTATCTATACCTATTGCTAATATGTGAAGATTTGGTTTACCACCACTTCTACCTTTGTAGTTTACTACTATCTCATCTAGGTTTGACTCTATAGTTCCAGCTTTATTTGTAGCTTTGAACCCTATCTTATTTTCTCCATTTTGAAGTGAGATAAGTTTGTTTAGGGTAAAACACTCTTTTCTTACTTGTGATTGTTTTCTTAGTTTTAAAGCTCTATTTTTATCTATCAGATCTACAGCTTTATCATTTAGATAAAGTGTAAGGTTGTCATATCCACCATCATCTATAGTACATACTTGTAGGTCTAAACTTAGGTCTCTTTTTTTGCTAAAGTTTTTAGAAGTTACAATTTTCACTTCAGGAGCTAGTCCACTTTTTAGTAAACTATTTATATCTATCCCTTTTGTATATTTACTTAAGTCTTCACCTTTTAGAGCTTTTTGTATCAAATCTGGTCTATAGTATGTATCGTATAGTTTATCTACACTTACATATCTAGCTTCTTTATTTACTCCTTGATTTATATGGTATCCTATATATTTTGCTCCACCTTTTGAAGAGGTGAAAAATCCCTCTTTTGTGTAGGCTACATATTCGTTGTCTTTTGACACAAAGATGCTTAGTATTGGATGTATAGTTTGAGTAGTTAAAGGTTGATAGAGTGGAAGTTTTAAATCTTCAACTATTAATTTAGGATTTGTTAGCATAAGTACTTTAGCATTATATTCATTTATCTTTTTAGCATTTTGTACTATTTTAATAGTCTCTTTATTTAAAGGTTTTTTAAAAATACTTCTATAGAAATATTTTTCAACTAAATTAGTATGCTCAATTACTTTTCTTCTTGACCATTTCATAGTATCCATAATATATAATATATATTTTTCGTCATATTCTATATCATTTAAATTATTTCTACTTATTTCCTTTAAATCCCACACTTTTACAGTCTGGTCACTACTCCCACTTACAAGTCTATCCCCATCAAGTGCTATACTCCATACTTCATCTGTATGCCCAACTAAACTAACAGTTTCTAAACCTTTTCTATTGTAAATCTTAAGCTGACCACCAACTCCTCCAGAGATAATATAGTTACCCCACCATCCATAGCAGTTATGCCTCAATCCATTAGTTGAGTTTTTAAATATTGAAGACACTAAAATTCCATCTTTATTTATATCTAAAATTGCATCACTATACTTTTCATCTTTTCTATGTTTCAAGGAGTATTTGTGATTTATTGTATTAATTCTATTGAAATTTTGAGAAACTGCATTGGTGATTGTAAAACTATTTAAATTTATTTTTTTTTGAAAAGAACTTTGCTTTTTCTGATAGTTCTCTTTTGCATCAAATATATTTCCCCATGCAATCTCATTATCTTTAATCCCAACACTCCATATTGGATTACCACTACCATTTATTTTTGTTTCTACTTTAGAATTATTTATATTCCAGGTATAAATTGTATTGCTACTTCCACCTCCACTTACAGCAGTTTTTTCATCAATAAAATTAACAGCAATTGTTGAATTTTTATGTTTGTCAAACTTTGAAACTTTATTATAATTTATTGTTTCATAAATATTTACATTTATTGGTTGCAAATCACTTCCAACTATAAGGTATTTACCGTTTTTACTGTATTTTAATCCTCTCGCATAAGTACCATTATTAACAGTTTTTATTAAATTTAAATTATAATCATAGATACTTATATTTTCAGAAACACCGGATATGGCGATGTGGTTATGACTAACTGCTATAGAGTGAAGATTAAAATCATAAATTATAGTTTTTACTTCATGATTTTCTGTGATATTATACAAAGATAGCTTATTGTCGTATCCTACACTTACAGCATAGTAGTTATTATTTTTTATAATTATTTTTGCAGAATAAACAAAATCTGAATGAATTATTATGTTTTTTGTTACTTGCCACATATTAGTATCCCAAACTTTAACTGTACTATCAAATGAAGAAGATATCAGGTAATTATCATCAGAACTAAAGCTTAGACTTGATACTGTAGCTATATGCGATTTTAGGACTCTTATGAGTTTTCCTGTTTTATAGTTATATATACGGATATTCCCATATTCATAGTCTCCATTGTTATTTAAAGTTCCTCCAACAGCTAAATATCTATTATTTTTACTTAAAGCGATAGTATTTGCACTACCTTCAATTCCTTCTTTTATATTTCCCAATATCTTTCTTTTTTCCATTCCTGTCTTACTGTCCCATACTCTTATAGTCTTATCATTACTTACAGATATAATCTCTGTTTTGTCTTTTGATACTAAAATATCTCTAATCGTACTAGTGTGACCTTTTGTATCTAGTTTTAGAATAGCTTCACTTTTAGCTAATAGTGAAGAGTGAATAGTCAATAATAAAAATACCGGTATTATTAGTAGTTTTAGTTTCATTTTTGGTTTTCCTTTTGGTTAATTTCTTCTTGTGTTTTGTCGTATGGATATAATTAATTGGTAGATTAAGTATGCTATTGTTATTTTATATATTAATTCTGTAAAAGTTAAAGGTGTACAATCTGTCATTATCGAAAAAGGATTTACTTTGTTTGCAATATTATCCAATATAAATATATTTTGAGCATTAGTATCAATATTGAATATAGTAACTATGATTATCCAAAATAAAGGAAATATCCAACTTTGTGAGTGGTTTGAACTTATCTTATGTATTAAAAATACAATATATTCAGGCAAGTCTACAAATAATAATTTTTTAAAACTATTGCATTTTGTAGTTAATTCATCAAGTAGCTCTTCTTCTCGTTTTTTCATCTTTAAAGCATAAAATCTATTTGCTTCTATGATGTTATCTTGTTTTTCAAAAGAGTGTTTAATAATTCTTGCTGTTTCTCTGTTAGCTATATTTTTAGATTCTAACTTATCATTATCTTTATTCTTAATATCTAAAAAATTTGCTTCATCTTTAAAAAATGTGTTATCAAGATTAAAATTATTGATTTTAG
>JAYEIM010000056.1:0-16329 GCA_034660095.1 Campylobacterota bacterium
TATAATAAAAAAAGGTAAAATAAATTTCATGAAAACCTCTATAGTTAAATTTTAATAGTAGATATTACAATAGTTTGTATAAATAAAAGTTTAATCTATATTATAAAGTAATTTTCATTTAAACCATTTGTAACCAATATTTATATA
The DNA here is from genome assembly GCA_034660095.1 of Campylobacterota bacterium. GTDB lineage: Bacteria > Campylobacterota > Campylobacteria > Campylobacterales > Arcobacteraceae > JAIOSF01. The sequence continues at coordinate 148 of JAYEIM010000056.1, forward strand.
CAATGCCCAAATATAGATATAGAGAAATAGGAGTTTGATATGGATTGGGGCAAAGTAACATATATATTTTTTTCACTTATGAGTTTAACAACAACAGCAGGTTTTTTGTATGAACAAAATGAGATAGCACTATTTTTAGCTGCTGGTGTTAATGTAATATCTACAATTTTAAAAATTGGTGTTAGAAATTTACTTGCAGCAGAGTTATTAGCAAGTTCTTTAGTTGCAGATTTACATCTTATACCTGCATTTATAGTTTATACATTTACTGATAATGTAAGTTTAGCAATAGCATTAGCAATTGGTGCAGTTGTAGCAAATATTTTCTCTATAGCATTAGCTTTAATTGAAAGTGCAAAAAGTCAAGACAAGGAAGAGTATTAAAATGCAAATGGAATATAATCCATCAAATATAGAGAATAAATGGCAAAAATATTGGAATGAAAATAATACAAATGAGCCTCTGGATGAAAGTTGCGGTAAACAAAAGAAATATATCTTAAGTATGTTCCCATATCCAAGTGGTCGTATCCATATGGGACATGTAAGAAACTATTGTTTAGGTGATGCATTTGCTAGACACTTTAGAAAAAATGGATTTAATGTATTGCACCCGATTGGTTGGGATAGTTTCGGAATGCCCGCAGAAAATGCGGCAATAAAACATAACTCACATCCAAAAAAATGGACATATGAAAATATAGATTATATGGAAAAAGAGTTAGAGGGGCTAGGTCTTAGTTTTTCTAAAACAAGAAAATTTGCAACTTCTGATGAACTTTATACAAGATGGGAACAAGAGTTTATAATCAAAATGTATGAAGAGGGTCTTTTATATCAAAAAAGTTCAACTGTAAATTGGTGTGAAGATTGTCATACTGTTTTGGCAAATGAACAAGTTGAAGAGGGTTGTTGTTGGAGATGTGACAATGAAGTAGAACAAAAAGAGATGCCTGGATATTATGTAGCTATTACAAAATATTCACAAACACTTTTAGATGATTTAAAAGATTTAGAGGGAAAATGGCCATCACAAGTTTTAACTATGCAGGAAAACTGGATAGGTAGAAGTAGTGGATTGGAATTTGCTTTTAATTTAAGTGATGAATCAAAAACAAAATTAAATAATAAATTTAATAAATATGAAGTATTTACAACAAGACCAGATACAGTTTATGGTGTAACATATACAGCACTTGCTCCTGAACATGAGATAGTTACATATCTAATTGAAAACAATCTTTTAAGTGAAGATAAGATTGAAGCTATTAAAATGATGAAAAAAGTTAGTGAAAGAGATAGAGCAACCGAAGATAAAAAAGGTTTAGATTTAGAGATAACTGTTATTCATCCATTAACTGGTGAGCTTATACCTGTATGGGTAGCTAACTTTGTGTTAGCATCTTATGGAGGAGGTGCAGTAATGGCAGTTCCTGCTCATGATCAAAGAGACTTTGAGTTTGCTACAAAATATAAATTAAATATAAAAATAGTAATAGATACTAAAATGGGTATTTTAAATCTTGAAGAGGCTTATACCCAGCCTGGTATTTTAGTAGATAGTGATATTTTTACAGATATGGAAAATGTAGATGCAAAAGATGCTATTATTGAACATTTTGAAAAGAATGATTTAGGTAAAAGAAAAATAAACTATAAGCTAAGAGATTGGGGAGTTTCAAGACAAAGATATTGGGGAGCGCCAATTCCATTTGTTCATTGTGAAGATTGTGGAATAGTTCCTGAAAAACTAGAAAATTTACCTATTGCTTTACCTGAAGATGTTGAAATTACAGGTGAGGGAAATCCACTTGATACTCATCCTACATGGAAGCATTGTTCTTGCCCTAAGTGTGGAAAAGATTCTTTAAGAGAGACAGATACATTAGATACTTTTGTACAATCATCTTGGTATTTTTTAAGATATGCTACAAACCCTAAAAAATGGGAAAAAGAGGGTATATCTAAAAGTGATAGTGACTATTGGATGGATGTAGATCAATATGTTGGTGGAATTGAACATGCAATTTTACATCTTCTTTATGCAAGATTTTTTACAAAAGCATTAAATCAACTTGGATACACAAATTCTAAAGAACCATTTAAAAATCTTCTTACTCAAGGTATGGTTTTAAAAGATGGTGCTAAAATGTCAAAATCAAAAGGAAATGTTGTAGACCCTGATGCAATTGTTTCTAAATATGGTGCAGATACTGCTAGATTATTTATGATGTTTGCAGCACCACCAACTAAAGAGTTAGAGTGGAATGATTCAGCTGTTGAAGGTTCTTATAGATTTATACGAAAATTTTATGAAAATAGTAATAAATGTGAGGGTTCAAATGCTTCACTTATGGAAAGATTAGTACATAGTGATTTAAATGAGAATGAAAAAGAGGCTAGAAAAAAAGTATATGAAGCATTGCAAAAATCTGTAGATGTTATGAATAAAACTTTTGCATTTAATACTCTAATATCATCATCTATGGAAGCTTTAAATGCTTTAAATAAGCAAGACAATCCAACAGTATGGCTAGAGGGTTATTATATATTATCAAATATACTTGAACCAATTATCCCACATACTTGTTGGGAGATAAGTAATAATCTATTTGCAATGTCTAACTTTGAAAACACTATTGAAGTAAAAGATGAAGTTTTTGTACTTGACAGTATTACTCTTGCTATTACAATTAATGGTAAAAAAAGAGGTGAGATAGAAGTTTCACCCGATGCAACTAAAGAAGAGATTTTAGAGCTTGCAAAAGCAACGGAAGTGGCTAAGAAGTGGATTGATGGGAAAGAGATGATTAAAGAGATTGTTGTTCCTAATAAACTTGTAAATTTAGTTGTAAAAGGGTAGAATTGAAATATATTGGTTTAATATTATTACTTATTTATCCATTATTAATAATAACAGGTTGTGGCTATAAACCAACTTCACATTATGCTAAAAATAGTATAAGCGGTGATGTTTATGTAGATGTTAAAATAGATATTAACAATGCCCAAAATTCTGTTTTGATAAAAGATGCTATGAATGAGATGGTATTAAATCAGTTTGAAGCAACACTAACAAACAACAAAGCTATTGCAGATACAGTTGTAATTGTTAGTTTATCAAGTGTATCTCATACTGCAATCTCTTCAGATAATGAGGGGTATGCAAAAACATACAGAACATCAGTTACTATATCAGTAAGTTATGAAAAACAAAATAGTTCTAGTGTAGCGTTAAAAGTTTCAAATTACTATGATTATAGTGTTGATGCTGATTCAACATTAACAACACAAAAGAAACAAGAAGCTGTAAAAATAGCTGCAACTAAAGCATTGAGTGATATATTTTCAAAAATTGCAATAACAACACTAAAAGAGAAAAAATAGAAACATTAGTAGAGTTTTTAGAAAAAAAAACACTTTATTATGACAAAATAGATTATGATGTTATAGCTAAATCATGGGCTATATTAGAAAAATATATCAAACCACCTTATGTTTTACATATTGTAGGTACCAATGGAAAAGGGAGCACTGGTAGATTTTTAGCATCATTTTTACATCAATTAAACTGTAAGGTATTGCATTATAGTTCCCCCCATATATTAAAATTTAATGAAAGAATTTGGATAGATGGTGAAGATTGTAACGATATACAGCTAGATACAGCACATAAAAAACTACAAGAAATTTTAGATAAAGATTTAATAAAAAAATTAACATATTTTGAATATACAACATTAATTGCACTATATTTAAGTTCTAAAACTGATTATATAGTTCTAGAAGCTGGACTTGGTGGTGAATTTGATGCTACAAATGTAGTTAAAAATGATTTAACTATTATACCAAGTATCGGACTAGATCATCAAAACTTTTTAGGTGACACTATAGAAGATATTGCATCAACTAAAATGAGAAGTTGTGACAATAGTTTTATCTTAGGCTTAAATATGTCAAGCGAAGTGTTAAGTGTAAAAGATGAAGTGTTACAAAATAAAAATGAAATATGTATAAATAAAAATATAATTTTACAAGAAGAATCAGAAAAACTTCCACTATATCTGCAAAACAATTTAAAACTAGCATTAAGTGTACTGGAATATTTGGGATTTAAAAATTTTAACTATAGATTACCAACACTTTTTGGTAGATTTCAAAAGTTATCAAAAAATATAATTATAGATGTTGGTCATAATCCACTTGCTGCAAAAGTAATATATACAGAACTTTCTAAAAAAAAGAAAAAAATCATATTGATATATAATAGCTATAAAGATAAAGACTACAAGGAAGTTTTAAAAATATTAAAACCAGTTATAAAAGAGATTCAAATAATAAATTGTGATGATGATAGAATGGTAGAAAATAGTGTTTTAATATCAATATCTAATGATTTATCATTAAATATAAAAAAATTCGATATAATGAATCTAAATATAGATGATGATTACTTAGTTTTTGGATCGTTTATAGTAGTGGAAAATTTTTTGAGAGGTTATAATAAATTATGAAAAAAGATAGATTGGTTATCACTATATCTGATGTTAATAGTTCAAAATCTTATAATGTAAATAAAATTATAAAAAAATATATTTTTTGGTTTTTACTTATTGTATTTGTTTTTGTAGGTATAAGTTCTTTTACTATATCTGAACTATCAACAAGTGTAAATGAATTATCTAAACAGAGTAAAATATTGCAAGATGAAAATAGTGTATATAGCAGTAGTATCGACTCTAAAATCAAACAAATAAAAGAGTTAGGTAGTGAATTAGAAAAAATAGAATCAATTATAGGAATTGATACAGATGATACAACATCACTTATTCAAAGAGCAACCTTAGCAAAGTTAACATCATCTGAAAAAAGTTATATGTTACAAACAATTCCAAATAATTGCCCTTTAAAAGAGTGTAAAACCACATCTAAATTTGGTTGGAGAACAAATCCAGTTACCCAAAAAAGACAATATCATAAAGGTATAGATTTAAGAGCAGCTAGGAGAACCACAGTGTATTCAACAGCAGATGGAGTGGTTCGATATGTTCAAGATAAAAATGAAGGTACATTTGGTAGGGTGATAATTATATCACATAACTTTGGTTTTGAGACACTATATGGACATCTTAGATTTACAGATGTAAAAGTTGGAGATGTTATAAAAAAAGGGCAAGCAATTGCAAGAAGTGGAAATAGTGGAAGAAGTAATGGACCACATTTGCATTATGAAGTTATACATGCAAGTAAAGTATTGGATCCAATACATTTTATAAAATGGAATATGAAAAATTATGAAGAGATATTTGAAAAACAAAGGAGAGTGGAGTGGGAATCTTTAGTAAAGCTAATAAGCAACCAAAACAACAAACTGGAACAACAGTAATAAATAATGGTACAGTATTAAAAGGTATGATTGATACTAAAGGATCACTATTTATAGATGGTAGATTTGAAGGTATAATTGTAGCTGCTCAAGATGTAACAATAGGAAAAAATGGTGAAGTTTTAGGTGAAATTAAATCTAAAGTATTAACTGTAAATGGTACAATAGATGGATTATTTGATATAGAGCAAGTAAATATTTTGAGTTCAGGTAGAGTTGTGGGTAAAATGCAGTATGATGAATTAATAATTGAACATAATGGTATATTTGAAGGTGAAGGCAAAAAGAAAAATTCAACAATAAGTAGTAAATATAATAAGCTTGAGATAAATCAACAACATTTAACATCGCAAAAAAGTGAATAATTTAGATAAACAACTAGAAAATTTATATAAACAAAAAGCATCTATTGAATCAAAAATAGAGCTTTTAGAAAAGCAGATACAAGAGAGTGTTAAAAGCTATATAGTCTTAGAAGATGCAATATATATTAATACTATACATTTATCAAAAAATTTAATTCAGTCACTCCAAAAACTAGCAATATTTGAGAATCCACAAGTAAAAATACTTCAAAATTTACGAAAACCACTATACAATGTTTCAAGAACTATAAAAAGCTATGAACAAACTAAATATCAGTTGATTGTGCCAAGAGGACTAATGCGTGGTGTAATAGAACTTTTTAAGCAATACAAATTAGATACCACTTATATAGATAAAAGATTTGTAAAAGAAGAGATTTTTTTAAAAGTAAAATATAAATTAAGAGATGAACAGATATATGCAATAGAGGCTATAAAGAAAAAAGATTTTTCGCTTTGTATTGCACCTCCTGGATTTGGTAAAACACTTATTGGTGCTAAAATGGTTGAGCAAAGAGCAGTAAATACACTTATAATAGTAAATAAAAATATGCTACTAGATCAATGGATAGATAGATTTGTTGAATATTTTGGATATCAAAAAGAAGATATTGGTTTTTTAGGAAAAAGTAAAAATAAATTAAACAATAAACTAGATATTGCAACAATGCAAAGTTTAAAAAACAATATTGATATTATAAAGAACTATTCATTTGTAATTATTGATGAGTGTCATCATATTCCAGCATTAACTTTTGAAAAAATTGTTAAACAATTTAGAGGTAAATATATATTAGGACTCTCAGCAACACCAAATAGAAAAGATGGGATGGAACCTTTAATATTTCAGCAACTAGGCTCAATAGCTTACGAGATAAAAAGCAAAAAGAGATCAAAAAATAGATTAAAGATTGTGGAGACAAATTTTCAAAAGGAGGTTGACTCTTTTTCTGATTTAATTACACTACTAATTAGTGATGATGATAGAAATAATCTTATAGTTAATGAAATTTTAGAATATAAAGATAGAAAAATATTGTTGTTAACAGATAGAATAGAGCATATAGAGAATTTAGAATTGATATTAAAATCAAAACATATAGAATATGTAGCAATTCATGGAAGTTTAAATAAAAAAGAACAAAAAGAAAATATGGAAAAAGTTACCAACTCATCTTTGGTTCTTGCTACTACATCATATTTTGGAGAGGGGATAGACTTTCCACATTTAAATACAATTATATTTGCAACACCGATATCTTATTATGGTAGACTAGTACAATATTTAGGGAGAATAGGTCGCAATGGAGCAGATTGTTTGGCAATAGATATTTTAGATATATATAATAGATTTACTTTAAGTAGTTATAAAAAAAGAAAAGATGGATACAAGCAACTACACTATATAAGAAATAAATAAGTTTTATGGTATCATCGCGAAATATTTAATAAAATTTGAGGGAATCACTTGACATTTACACAGAAGAAAAAAAGCTCCGCAGGCTTATGGATAACTTTAATTGCAATACTTTTAATCAGTGGTGGTGCGTATCTGTATCTTACACCTGCGTTTGAACAAAATAAACCAATAATAAAATGTGATAACAATATATATTGGAATCTTAAATCAAAAATCAAAATTAATATACAAGATGAAAGTGGTGTTAAATATTATAAAGTCACTTTTAAAGATGGTCAAAAAGATATTGTATTAAATCAAAAAGTATTAACAAATATAGAAAAAGATATAACAATAGAGATATCACCACCAAAACTTGATATGTTTTATAAGGGTACAGATACAACATTGGAGATAGAAGTTGTAGATAATAGTAAATGGAATTTACTTGAAGGTAATAAATTAGTTAAAAATATTGAAGTTAAAATTGATACTAAAAAACCAAAAGCAAATGTATTGTCAAACTCAAGATATATACAAAGAGGTGGAAGTGGTGTAATAGTAGTAGAAGTTAATGATGAGAATTTAAAAGATAGTTATATCTCTTTTAATGATACAAAAAGATTTGAATTAACACCATATAAAAAAGAAAACTATTATATAGCATTAGTTGCGTGGCCTATAGATATTGAAGAGTTTAATAAAGTTAATTTAATAGCTATAGATAAAGCAAATAATAAAACAATTACAAAAGTCCCATTTTATATTCAAAAAAAGAAAATAAAAGTAGATAATATACAATTAAGTGAAAAATTTATTAATAATGTCAGCGCTAGTGTATTGGAGCAAAGCTTTGAAACAGTTCCCCAAAGTACAAAAGATATATTTTTATATTCAAATAAAGTTTTAAGAGAAAAAAATATTGTTATGCTAGAAGAGACAGCAAAAAAAACAATGAACAATGATATGATTACAAACTTTAATATTAATTCATTTAAAAGATTAAGAGGTTCTAAAACAGTTGCAGGTTATGCTGAGAGAAGACATTACTATTTAAATGATGAGAAAATAAATGAAGCTTGGCATTTAGGGATAGATTGGGCAAGTGTAAAAAAAGCACCAATTAGAGTTTCAAATAGTGGAAAAGTTATATTTAATAGTTACTTAGGTCTTTATGGAAATTCAATCATAATAGATCATGGAATGGGTTTATCATCTCTTTATGCACATACAAGCAATCAGCATGTAGAGGTTGGTGATAAAGTAAAGAAAAATCAAAAAATTGCTCAAACAGGCTCAACTGGCGCTGTTTTTGGAGATCATCTTCATTTTGGTATTTTAGTACAAGGTGTAGAGGTAAATCCAATAGAGTGGATGGATAAGCATTGGATAAAAGTTAGAATTACAGATGTTTTGACAATTGCAGAAAAACAAATAGATGGTAAAAAATGAAACAAAGAACTATAAAGAAAAATGTAGAAATAGTTGGTATTGGGCTGCATAAAGGTGTACCTGTAAAGATGAGATTAGAGCCATTAGATGATGATATGGGGATAATTTTTTATAGATCTGATGAAGCTGTTACTATCCCACTAACTCCACAATATGTTATAGATACTAAAATGGCTACAGTTATAGGCAAAGATGATGTTGTAGTATCAACAATTGAGCATCTACTATCTGCAATATATGCCTACGGTATAGATAATCTTAGAGTTGTACTTGATAATGATGAGATACCAATATTAGATGGAAGTAGTAGTGGCTTTTGCATGCTTTTAGATGAGGTTGGTATAAAAGAGCAAACAAAAAGTAAAAAAGCTATTAGAGTTAAAAAAGATGTTGAGGTAAAAGTTGATAATAAATTTGTAAAACTTAAACCATCAAATCATATTATATATGATTTTTCAATAGACTTTGATCATCCTGCTATTGGTGAGCAACAATTTAAATTTGATTATTCTATTGAAGAGTATAAAGAAAATATTAGCCGTGCAAGAACATTTGGATTTTTACATGAGGTTCAATACTTAAGAAGTATTGGATTAGCTCAAGGTGGAAGTTTGGATAATGCAATAGTATTAGATGATCAAAAAATACTTAATCCGGAAGGTTTAAGATATAATGATGAATTTGTAAAGCACAAAATACTTGATGCTATTGGTGATATGTCATTATTAGGATATACAATGATTGGTGAATATAATGCACATGCAGGAAGTCACCATTTAAATCACCTATTAACAAAGAAACTTCTTGAAGATCCAGAAAACTATGAGATAGTAGATCTTGAAGAGGTAAAAGATGAAGTTGTTGCTCTTCAAAAAGCATATGCCACTGCTTAGTACTTTTTATGAATCATAACAATATAAGTGTATTGGTTATATCAATATCAAATCCAATTTTAATTGGTATTTATGAAGATGATAATTTAGTGGAAACAATATCTAAAGAGGGTAAAACAAGTGATGTTTTACCAAATATATTTGATGATATTTTACAAAAATATACACTAAAAAGTATATATTATGCAAATGGACCAGGAAGCTATATGGCTATAAAAGTTGCATATATTTTTTTAAAAACATTAAGTATAGTAAAAGAGTTAGATTTTAAAGCTACAGATGCATTTAATTTTAATGATAACTCACCAATAAAAGCTTTGGGAAAAAAATATTTTTTTAAAGCACAAAATGATAAAATTGTAATAGATTTTTTAAATAATAATGAAGAGATAAAAGAATTTATACTTCCAAAAAAATTAAATAAATCTGTTTTTAAAAAAGATACATTGCCTAATTATAATTTACCAGCTGTATAAACAGTACAAAAAAATAAATGATAAAATATCTTAAAGGATAAAAATGAAAATAAGCGTACCAGCTACAAGTGCAAATCTTGGACCAGGATTTGATACTTTAGGGATAGCACTAGATATTAGAAATGAAGTTATTATAACACCAGCAAAATTTCATAGTGTATCATTAAAAGGGGAGGGTTCAAATAACCCAAAATTAAAAGATAATAATATGTTTATATCTACATTTAATGATTTTCATCAAAATTTAAATAGTTCAAAACAACATTATAGATTTGAATTTAAAAATTCTATACCATTATCAAGAGGATTAGGAAGTAGTAGTGCAGTTATAATTAGTGCTATTGCATCTGCATATGCGATAGAAGGGATAGAATTACACGATAAAAAGTTATTAAATTTAGCTTTATCTTATGAATCACATCCAGATAATATTACACCTGCAGTTATGGGTGGTTTTACTGTTGCAACTATACATGAAAATGAGGTTTTTTTTATAAAAAAATCTATACCAAATAATATAAAAGCAGTTGTTGTAATACCAAATAGAGCCATATCAACAAATTTATCTCGTAAAACATTACCATATAAATACAGTAAAGAGGATGCAATATTTAATATTTCTCATAGTTCCCTTTTGACAGCTGCATTTATGACAGAAGATTTCAGAATGTTAAAAAAAGCTTCTAAAGATAGGTTTCATCAATATTACAGAATGAGACAGATGCCAGAGCTTTTTGCAGTTCAAAAAGTAGCTTTACGAAATGGTGCTTTGATGAGTACATTATCAGGAAGTGGATCAACATTTTTTAATATTGCATATTCAAAAGATGTTTCTAGGTTAGTTAAAAAATTAGAAGAAAATTTTCCACACTTTAAAATATTGACTTGTGATTTTGACAATAATGGTATAGTAGTAGAAGATTAAGTGAATTTTAGATAAAATGTTGAAAATATCAATAAGAACATGTATTGTTTGTAGAAATAAAACAGAACAAAAGTTATTGAATAGATTACAGTGTAAAGATAAAAAACTTATTTCATTTAGTGGAGTAGGTAGAAGTTTTTACCTATGTGATGACTGTTTGCGAGATGAAAACAAACTAGAAAAAGCACTATATAGAAGCTGTAAAAATAAAGATGAGTATATCGTACAATTAAGGGAGATATTAGGGAATGGAAGACAAAGTTAGAGTTTTTGAGATAGCAGAAGAAGCTGCTTCTACAAGTGCAGAAGTTATAAAAAAAGCAGCAGATTTAGCTATAGAATTAAAATCACCACAAAGTACAGTTTCTTTTGAACAAGCAGAAGAGATAGCTGGTTATATTATGACAGGTACAAGTAAATTGTTAAAAGCAAAAAAAGCACCTGTAAAAAAGAAAAAATCAGTATCTAAACAGAGCAAAGAAGAGTTAAAAGAAACTAAAGTTGAAGAAAAAACTGAAACTAAAGCTAAAAAAGAGGTGAAAAAAACTGAAACTAAAAAAACAGAATCTAAACCTAAAGCGCCGTTAATTAAAAGAAAAGAACTAAAAATAGTTCAAAAGAAAACACCTATTGTTGTTCCTAAAGAAGAAACTAAAGTGGAAGTAGAAAAAAAAGCTGAACCAAAAACTGAATTGAAAGTTGAAACTCAAGAGAAAGTAGCTGATGAGACACCTGCTAAAAAAGAGATCACTCCTAAGGTTGCACCAAAAACTGAAGAAAAACCTGTCGAAACTGAAAAAGTAGCTAATCCAGAGAAAGTTGTACTGAAAAAAAGAGGTCTTACAATTGTAAAGAAAAGAAGGCCAATTATAGATCATGGACCAACTACTCCACAAGCTAAAAAACAAAAAATGGCATCGATGAGTGACCTATTTGGAGCATCGGCAGATTTAAAAGAGGAATATACTCCTAGATCAAAAAAGCCTAAATCTAGACAAGCTGCTAAAGCACAAGAGCATGGAAAAAGATTGGATGTAAATTCTAAAAGCGGTGATTTTAAAGAGTCTGAAGATTCTATTATGGGTGAAGAGGTTGTGCTGCTTGATATGGGTATTATGGAAACATCAAAATTTCTACAAGAGGCACCAAAACCAAAAAATATAAGAACAACTAAGCCTAGTGCCTTTGGAAATCAACCAAGAGGGTTAAAGCGTGGTAGAAAGAAAAAGAAATACAAAGCAAAAGTTGAAGAGGTTGAAGTAACTGATGTAACTATACCTGAAGATTGTAGAGTACATGAGTTTGCAGATAAAATTGGTAAAACATCTGGAGATGTAATCGGTAAACTTTTTATGCTTGGTATGATGGTAACTAAGAATGACTTTTTAGGTGCTGATGAGTTAGAGATACTAGGTGAAGAATATGAAATCAATATCACAGTTAAAGATGAACTTGAAGATGTAAACTATGTTGAAGATTATGCTGAAGATGAGATTGATAAAACAAATTATGTATCAAGACCTCCTGTAGTAACAATTATGGGTCATGTTGATCATGGTAAAACATCTTTATTGGATAAGATTAGAAGTAGTAGAGTTGCAGCTGGCGAAGCTGGTGGAATTACACAACATATCTCTGCATATACAGTAAATAAAAATGGTCAAGATATCACTTTTGTAGATACTCCAGGACATGAAGCATTTACAACTATGAGAGTAAGGGGTGCAAGTATTACTGATATTATAATATTAGTTGTTGCTGCTGATGATGGCGTTAAGCCACAAACTATTGAGTCTATAAAAGCAGCAAAAGCAAGTGGTGCACCAATCATCGTTGCTGTAAATAAAATAGATAAAGAAACTGCAAATATGGATATGGTAAAAGCTGGAATGGCTGAACATGATATGTCTCCTGCTGATTGGGGTGGTGATGTTGAGTTTATAGGTGTATCTGCATTAACAGGTGAAGGTATAGAGGATCTTCTAGAAAATATTTTACTGCAATCAGAAATTTTAGAGTTAGAAGCAGATCCAACTGCATTATGTAAAGCAACTGTTATTGAAGCTACTCAAGTTAAAGGTAGAGGTGCGGTAGCTTCTATAATTGTACAAAATGGTTCAATAAAAGTTGGTGATAATATAGTTGCTGATACAACATTTGGTAGAGTAAAAGCACTTCTTGATGATAATGGAAAACCTGTAAAAGAGCTAGGATTAAGTAGAACAGGTCAAGTTGTTGGATTGGCTGAAATACCATCTACAGGCTCTACTCTTGTTGCTCAAAAAACTGCAGCAGAAGCTAAAGATATTGCTACAACTAGAGCAGAACATGCAAGAGCAAAAGAGTTAAGTCACTCTACTAAAGTTTCACTTGATGAGATGGCAGCACTTATTGCTGAGGGTAAAATAAAAGCATTACCTGTTATATTAAAAGCTGATGCAGGTGGTTCTCTTGAAGCTATTAAAGGTTCGTTAGAATCAATTAAAAATGATGAAGTAAAAGTTAAAATTATATCTTCAGGTGTTGGTGGTATTACAGAAGCTGATATTGCACTTGCAACTGCAAGTGATGATTGTATTATTTTAGGATTTAATGTAAGACCTACAGGAGCTGTTAAAACTAAAGCAAAATCTGAAGGTGTTGAGATAAAAACATATAGTATTATCTATGCATTAATTGATGAGATTAAAGCTACACTATCTGGTATGATGACAGCTATTGTTACTGAAGAAAACACAGGTCAAGCGCAAGTTCTTGAAACATTTGTAGTTCCAAAAGTAGGAACTGTAGCTGGTACTAAAGTTACAGATGGTAAAGTTGTTCGTGGTGGATTAGCAAGAGTTATTAGAGATGGTGTTGTTATCTATACAGGTGCTATTAAATCTCTTAAACGATTTAAAGATGATGTTAAAGAGGTATCAAACGGATATGAGTGTGGTATTATATTTGAAAGCTTTAATGATATAAATGTAAATGACTATATTGAAACATTCATAGAGCATAAAGAAGAACAAAAAATAGACTAATGAAAGATAAAAGTATAAATCTACAAAGAACGCAATCACTTCTTGAAGAATTAATTCCTGAAGCATTAAGTTCTTTGAATGACCATAGAATCACATCCTTAACTATTACAGAGGTTGATTGTAAAAATGGTAAATATGATGCTAAAGTTTATTATGATGGAAGTGATTTTAATAAAGATGAGTTAAAAGAGATTCGTCAAAGTCTAAGAAAAGCAAATGGTGCAATAAAATCTTATATATTAGGTGCAACATCATGGTATAAGTGTCCCAATTTTACTTTTTTAGTAGATGATATGATGGAGAAAAGAGCAAGAATGGAAGATCTATTTACCCAAATTTCTACAAAACCTAAAGAAAAAAATGAAGAGTAAAATATGGAACTAGAAGAATCTATAAAATTAGCCGTTGAAGGTTGTGGCGTTGATCTATATGATATAACACAAACAAAAGAGCATAAAGTAAATATATTAAGAGTTTACATATCTCATAAAGATGGTGTAAATCTTGATAAATGTGCTCATGTAAGTCGTATGATATCACCATTATTAGATATAGAAGAACCGATACATGGTAAATATAACCTTGAAGTAAGTAGCCCAGGAATTGAAAGAAAATTAAAAACATTACACCATTTTAAATGTTCTATTGGAAGTGATGTAAAAGTAAAAAATTATTCTACAGATATATTAAAAGGGAAACTTTTAGATGTTTCAGATGATGGAACTATAACTATTAATGATATAGACAATGGTGAAAAAACTGTTTCATTTGATGAAGTATTATCTGCATCAACATACTTTAATTGGAATAAATAATATTAATATAACGACTTAAAAAATTGACTTGAATAAGTTTGTATTAAAAGTTGAATTTACACAAAGAACATTTAATCAGTCAGTACGAAGAAATATTAAAAGATTTCCAGAAGACTTTAGATTTCAGCTCAATGATGATGAAAAAAATGAACTGGTAACAAATTGTTACCAGTTGCAAAACTTAAAACATTCCTATATAAATCCTCATGTTTTTACTGAGCAAGGTGTATCTATGCTAAGTGCTATTTTAAAAAGTGATATAGCTTTAAATAAAACACAAAATAAATTTTAGATAAAATAACTAAAGAATTAGAAAAATAATCAACTATCGCAAATTTTGCGACAGTTTAAAATGAAGGTGGACGAGAAGTTAAAAGGGATGTTGAATATTACAATTTAGATGTTATTATATCTACCTCGCTCCCAAGTTTTACTTGGGATGTGTATATAGAAGTTTAATTGTACAATACAGTATTAATTCCAAAGTAAAACTTTGGAACTAGGAAAAATAAAAAAGCAGGGCGACCTAAGAAAGATGAGAAATGGAATTAATTGTATACTGTCCCTAGAATTTCTTTAAAAAATTTGAAAATTGAGATGGGTGGGTTGTTTTAGGTTATGCAGTGGTCTCATAAGGGTCATGGAGTATTTACATATACACTTATGGAAGCATTAAATGGTAAAGGATACGGAAGTGATAATAAGATAACTATAAAAGAGTTAGCTTCTTATGTAGAAGATATACTACCAGATAGAACTTATGAAAAGTGGGGATATGAGCAAGTACCACAAAGTAATATAAGTGGAAATGATTTTCCTATTGGAGTGAAATAAAATAAACTATGATATAATAAATTAAATATAACAAAGGGGAAATATATGAGTATAGATGAGATAAAAAAGCTCAATGCAAAAGAAAAAATAATTCTTATGAATGAAATTTGGGAAAGCTTTGAAGATAAAAATATAGCAATAGAATCCCCAAAGTGGCATAAAGAAATTTTAGATGATAGAATGGAAAAAATTAAAAATAAAGAAGCTAAGTTTATTTCACTTGAAGAGTTAAAAAGTAGATGAATATAGAAAATGTTGTTGCTTTAGAAGAGGTTTCATTTGATCTCAAAATTGCAGAACAATTTTATGAAAAGCAAAATAAAGGTTTAGGGGGATATTTTAAAGATAGTATTATCTCTGATATTGAATCTTTATGGCTTTATGGAGGAATTCATAATCGTACTTTTGGTTTGTATAGATTGTTATCTAAAAGATTTCCTTATGGTATATATTATGAAATAGATGAAAATATAGTTATAGTAGTTGCTGTTTTGGATTTAAGACAGAATCCAAACAAAATTTCCTCTTTTATTTCAAATCGTATAGATAAATAAAAAAGGAATTTTATTTGTTTAATAAATCAGTATTATTAATAATGTCAATAGCAACTT
>JAYEIM010000057.1:0-3445 GCA_034660095.1 Campylobacterota bacterium
GCAGTTGGTTCAAAAGCACTTACTATGGGTGGTGCTATTGTAATAGCTGCTATATTTGAAGCAGCAGGTGCATTAATAGCTGGTGGGGATGTTGTAAAAACAATCAAAAAAGGGATTATAGATATTTCTGCTTTTGGTGCAAATACTGATTCTTTTATATGGGCTATGATGGCTGCTTTACTTGCTGCTGCTGTATGGTTAAACTTTGCTACTATGGCTAAAGCACCTGTTTCAACAACACACTCAATTGTTGGTGGTGTTATGGGTGCTGGTATAGCTGCTGCTGGATTTAGTATTGTTGCTTGGGGAACAATGGGTAAAATTGCAGCTTCTTGGATAATATCACCAGTTTTAGGTGGTGTTATTGCAGCTACATTTTTATATGCTATTAAAAAAAGTATGGTTTATAAAGAGGATAAAATTACAGCTGCAAAAAAATGGGTACCTGTTTTTGTAGCTCTTATGTCTTGGGCATTTGTAACTTACTTAACATTAAAAGGTCTAAAAAAAGTTTGGCCATCTATTGTTGATATATTAACTTTCTTACCAGATACAAAAAAACCAACATTTATGGTTGCATTAATATTTGGAGCAATTATAGCTATGGTTGTTTATATGATTGTAAAAGCATCAGTTGCCAAGAAAACAGATGTTGAAAACTCTAGAGATGGTGTTAATTCACTTTTTACAGTTCCACTTATTTTTGCAGCTGCACTTTTAAGTTTTGCACATGGTGCAAATGATGTTGCAAATGCAATTGGACCATTGGCTGCTATTAATGATGCAGTTATGACAGGTGGAATCTCTGCTAAAGCTGGTATTCCATTATGGGTTATGGCTGTTGGTGCATTAGGTATTGCACTTGGACTTGCTTTATATGGACCAAAATTAATTAGAACAGTTGGTAGTGAAATAACAGAACTAGATCAAATGAGAGCATTTAGTGTTGCTATGGCTGCATCTATTACAGTTATTATAGCATCTCAACTTGGTCTTCCTGTTTCATCTACACATATTGCTGTTGGTGGTATCTTTGGTGTTGGATTTTTAAGAGAATATCTTGAAGGTGTAGAAAAGAAAGATTATATTGCATTAGAAAAAGAGGCTATTATTGATGAGAAGAAAGTTTTAAAAGCTTTAGGAAACGAACTTAAAACATTAGAGTCTAAAGATGAAAAGAAAAAAGAGGATTATGAAAGAATTGTATCTTTATACCAGATGATTGACGAGGAGGAGAGTAAGTTAAAAGAGGCTAAAAAACATCTAAAAAGTGCAAAAAAAGTACAATATGTTAAAAGAGATGCCGTTAAAAAAATAATTGCAGCATGGGTTATCACTGTTCCTGCGGCTGCTTTATTGTCGGCATTGTTTTATTTTATGATTAGAGGTATAGTATTATAGATAATAGTAATAATTTATGGTCAATTAACTATTATTTTGGTATAATGCGAAAAATATCATAATAAGGAATCCATAAAATATGTTTAAGAAGATTTTATTACCATTAATACTTATAATATTAGGATATGGTTTTTGGATAAGTCCAGACTTCAAAGAGATTGCAGCTGGTGTTGCAATCTTTTTATTTGGAATGATATCACTTGAAGAGGGTTTCAAAGCTTTTTCTGGTGGAGCTTTAGAAAAAATTTTACAAAAATCTACAAACAAACTATATAAAAGTGTCGGTTTTGGTATCATTGCAACAACTATTATGCAATCGAGTTCATTAGTTTCAGTTCTAACTATATCATTTTTAGGTGCTGGTCTTATTGGTCTTGCTCAAGGTATTGGTATAGTATTTGGTGCAAATATTGGTACTACTACTGGTGCTTGGCTTGTTGCTGGATTTGGATTAAAAGTAAAAATCTCTGCTTATGCTATGCCGATGCTTGTATTTGGTGTAATTTTAATTTTCCAAAAGTCAAAATCTCTAAAGGGAATAGGATATATTCTTGCAGGGCTTGGGTTTTTATTTTTAGGTATCCATTATATGAAAGATGGTTTTGAAGCTTTTAAAAGTACAATAGATTTAGCTGCTTTTGGTGGAACTGGACTTAAATACTTATTTATTTTTACAGGTATTAGTATCTTTGCTACTGTTGTTATGCAATCTTCCCATGCTACGCTTGTACTTATTATAACTGCCTTATCAGTTGGTCAAATATCTTATGAGAATGCATTGGCTCTAGCAATTGGTGCAAATGTAGGTACAACTATAACTGCTATTATTGGAGCAATGAGTTCAAATATAGTTGGGAAAAGATTAGCTGGTGCTCATCTAATTTTTAATGTTACAACAGGACTTATAGCAATAATTTTTATGAGTCAAATTATGTATAGTGTTGATATAGTTAGTGCTTTTGTTGGTATAGCAGCTGATGACTGGACTTTAAAACTTGCTGTTTTCCACACTATATTTAATATAATTGGTGTTCTTGTTATGTTGCCATTTGTAAATAAACTTGTAGTATTTCTTGAATCATTTTTAAAAGATAGTAGAGTAAAAACAGACAAAAGTTTTGATAATGTTAGATATCTAAATGATTCTGTTTTGGAATTACCTGCAACTTCATTAGCTGCAATAACACGAGAAACAAAACATCTATATGAAAATGCATTTGAGATAATAAGTCATGGATTAAATCTAAAACGATCAAGTATTACATCAACTATGGATATAGAAGAGATAATCAAAATACCATATAGTAATAAAAAGATTGATATTGATGATTATTACAACAGAAATGTAAAAGGTATTTATGGTCAAATTATTGACTTTTCTACTAGAGCACAAGGTGATATGAGTCCCCAGTATATAGAAGAGTTATATAAAATAAAATTAGCAAATAGAGATATTGTTGAAGCGATAAAAGATACAAAACATCTTCAAAAAAATATGATACAATATCTTAACAGTACAAATCAGGATATAAAAGCAGAATATTTAAAACTTAAAATTGGTCTAGCTGAGCTACTTAGAAATATAAATATAATAGCAATTACTGATGAGATTGATGTAAAAGTTTTATTACTATCTAAAGCAAAGCTTCGTATTAAAAGATATGATATAATTGCCAATGGTACATTAGATAATTTAATTAGAAACAGTTTAGTTTCAAATGAGATGGCAACATCTTTAATGAACGATAGTAATTATGCCTATGCAATTAGTAAAAACCTTATTGCAATGGCAGAAGTTATATTTATAGATACTATTAACGACATATTGATAAGTGATGATGATATAGAAACTATTTTAGAAGAGGGAGATAAATAATGGGTATTAAAAAATTTATAGAGAATGTAGTTGAAACATTAGGATTGGATGAATTTCAAAAGTCAAGTAAAAAGAAATCTATTAAAAGCCTTTTAAAAAAACTTAACGCTAGAAAAAAAGCTACAGAAAGTTTAAAAAAAACAAAGTCAAATAAAAAAGATATTGAAG
>JAYEIM010000058.1:0-3440 GCA_034660095.1 Campylobacterota bacterium
CATAAAAGTAAAAAAATACTTTTAGATACAGTTACTATGTATGGTAAACAAATAGATATAAACTATATAAAATATGATAAAAAAATAGATAAGTATAGATTGGAGATTGTAATTGAAATTTAAATTATATTTTCAAAAGCTATCATTATTGCAAAAAATTGAGTTATATCTATTGATTATTATGTTTTATGGTGTTATATTATATTTTTCAAATGATATATACAATAGTTTCAATAAAACTCAAAACAATATTAAATCACCAAAAGTTTTACAGTATCAAAAGAGTTTAAAAATAATAAATTCAAAAATAACAACAAAAAATAAGATTGCAATAGTAAACATAATAGAACAAAATAATTCAAGAAATAATATTTTTACAGAAGCTATCAATATACAAGATTATAAAGTAAATCTAAAACTTAGTGGTTCATTTATAGATATTATAAATATACTAAATTTTTATCAAACACATTTTTTGATAGTTTATTATAGACTAGATAATGTTAGCAATAAAATATATTGTGATATAAAATTAGATATAAAATATATATTTAATGAAAATAAAAAAAGTGAAGCTATTAAAGCATTAACAAATCCATTTTTAGTAAAAAAAGTGATGAAGATTAAAAAAGTTAAGAAAAAAGTGATAAAAAGGAAACCTTTAAAAATATCTGCAATAGTATCATCTGAAGTACTCATAAACAATAGCTGGTATGTAGAAAATGATATTATAAATAATCGTAAAATTATCAAAGTGGGTATGGATAGTGTTGAGATACTTGATATTGAAAAAAATAAAAGATATACATTGAGGGTTCATAATGAGTAATAATCTATTAGAATACAATATTGATTATGATTTGGTTAAAAATATTGATAAAGAGTTATTGATTGATTATAATATTATGCCTATTCATCAAGTGGAGCTGTTCTTACTAATTGCAACAACTGACATATCTCAAGATATAGAGCCATTAGTAAAGATATTTAATAAATCAATAAAGCTAATTGAAGTAGAGAAAAAATCACTTGAATTTGAGTGGCAATACTTGGATTTTAAATTAAAACTTTTTTCATTGGCAAATAGTGCAATTAATAATATGGATATAGATAAAGAAAACTCATACATAATAAAATTTATAGATGAGTTATTTATTTTTAGTATAGAAAACAATGTAAGTGATATCCATTATGAGTGTTTAGATAAAAGTATTATTATTAGGTTTAGAATTGATGGTCAACTAAATCAATTTTTCCGTTTTGATATAAGTTTATATCAACTTATAAGCTCAATTATTAAATATTTTGGGAACTTAGATATTGCACAAAAAAGGTTACCTTTAAATGCTAGGTTTTCAAGAAAGGTAGATAATAAAAGCTATGATGTTAGAGTTTCTACAATGCCTACAATTTATGGGGAATCTATAGTTCTTCGAATTTTAGATAATGGAAATGTTCAAAAAGATTTAAATCAAATAGGTTTTGAAAAAAGTACACTACACACAATAGAAAAAAATTTAAAATTAACTCAAGGGTTGATTTTGGTTACAGGTCCAACTGGAAGTGGGAAAACAACTACTTTATATTCTATGTTAAATGCTTTAAACTCAAAAGAGAAAAAAATTATCACTATAGAAGACCCAGTTGAATATAAACTTGATGGGGTGATGCAAGTTAATATAAATAATGAGATAGATTTAAATTATCATATAGTATTAAAAAATATTTTAAGACAAGATCCAGATATATTGATGATAGGTGAGATAAGAGATAGTGAATCTTTGCAAACAGCTATGCAAGCTGCACTTACAGGACATTTGGTTATAGCAACATTACATACAAATAGTGCAATAGAAACTATTACTAGATTATTAGACCTAAAATCTGAACCATATCTAATAGCATCAACACTTAAAATGGTTTTATCGCAAAGATTACTTAGGATACTTTGTTCTGTATGTAAAGTAAAAGATAAAGAAGATAATTCATACAAAAGTGAAGGTTGTGTTAAGTGTAATTTTACTGGTTATAAAGGGAGAAAAGTTGTATCTGAGATTTTAACTGTAGATGAAGATATATCAAATGTAATCGCTACAAATCATAATATTGTAGATATTACAAAGCTTTTAGAAGATAAAAACTTTACAACTATAAATGCAAATGGAAAAAAATTAGTAGAAAATGGTTTAACATCACTTAGTGAATACTATAGTAAAGTTTAAATGAAATATAAAATCACTTATCAAGAAAATGGTAAATTAAAACAGAAAACTATAACTATAGAAAACAATGAGGATATAAAAGACTCCTTAGAATTACCTAACAATATTGTAAAAATAAAACAATTAGATAAACTAAATAAAAACTATCAATTATTTAAAAATGATAAAAAATATATATATGAATTGTTTAAACAACTAAATATAATGTTAAGTTCAAATTTAACACTGAATCAATCTATAGAGTTACTTCTAAAAACAAACAATGATAAAATTATAAAAAGTATTTTATTGGCAATTCAAAGTGCTATAAAAACTGCCCAACCACTTGATGAAGCATTAAGAGGTTATAAAAAATACCTTGGAAGTACCCCAATACTATTTTTAAAACTTGGCGTTGAGAATGGTAATATAAAAGAGTCTATAAACTCACTTGTATCAATATTAAGTGAAGATATAAATAGTAATGAAAAATTTAAAGAGGCGATTAGATATCCTATCATCCTCTTAATATTGCTTTTTATATCAATGGGGATGATTTTTGTATATGTTATACCAAATTTTGAATTTGTATTTCAGATGCTAGGTGACGATATACCATTTGCCACAAAAAGTTTATTATTTATAAAAGATATGGTTGAAAACTATTTTTATATAGTTATATTAGTTTTGGCAATTACCCCTATGATATTTTATGCTTTTTACAAAAAATACAGATATTTTTTTGATAGATTACTTATATTAAAAATAGCTGTATTTAGTAGAGTTCTAAAAGATTATTATTTTTACAGATTATTTCTGTCAATATCAATTATAGTAAAGTCTAAATATCAATTTCAAGTAGCTATCTTAAACAGTAAAAATATAGTTCAGAACAGATATATTCAAAATGCGATGAATAATATATTAACAAATATAAAAAATGGTGCATCTATAGCTCAATCATTTGAGGATACAAAGTTGTTTGATGATTTAGCAATTAAACTTTTATATACTGCTCAACATACAAACCAATATGAACTTATCTTACATGATATTACATCATTTTATAAGCAAAGATTTCAAGATAGTCTAAAAAACTTTTCTACATTTATAGAGCCTGTAATGATACTTATTATATCTCTAGTGGTATTATGGTTGATTATGGCTATTATGTTACCAGTATGGAATATGGGAGCTATTTTAGGTTAACTGTTTAATTATAAATTTAACTAATAGATT
>JAYEIM010000059.1:0-3433 GCA_034660095.1 Campylobacterota bacterium
AATTTTCCAACATATTCAAAACCAACTTTTATATCAATATCTTTATAGTTATTTATAATATCATCAATATTATCTTTATATACATAAAGTTTTAACTCTTTATCTTCAAATTTATCAATATCATATATATTTTGGGTAGTTAAAGTTGCATATAGTATATCTTTTTCTTTATCATAATTTAGTTTTTTAAACTTTGGTTTACCATATACAACTTTAAATGCTTTATTTATACTAGTTTGCAAAAGTGGATTTATATTTATCTCTTTTGCATAAAATCTTTTTAAAACTTTTAGTTTTCCATTATAAAATCCAACTTTTCCAGCATACTTTTCATCTATATTTTTTTGCTCTTCTGCTCTACTCTCATATATTGCTTTTATTCTTTGAATATAGTTATAATATCTTTCATACTTCACAGGATCTAAACTTAGTCCATCATCTTGTAAAATCTCTTTTATAGGCTTTGGTGGAACTATTTTTTTTAATTCAATATTTAAAAAATGATTTATCATAAGGTTTAATTTAATACTAGAATCCAATTCTTTATATGGATTTGCTTCTAAAGATAGAGATAAACTCAAAGTAACAAAAAGTAGATACTTTATCATTTTATCTCCCTTAAGCATCTAACTAAATACTCTTTATCATAACTACTAGTATTCACCTCACCATTTTTAAAATCAATATACCAATGGTTTTTTTTATTTGATACATCTGATACATTTGACCAGTATTTATCTGCTTTAGTATATTTAAATTGTTTTTTTATAGTGGGACTTTTTTGTGTAACATCTATAATACTTTGTAACTGTTTTATATCTGCCATCTTCCAGTCTATATAACCATTTAATATCAATGTATCACAATATACTTTTGCCATTGTTACTGTTTCAATATGCTCTACTGTTTCAAGATTATCTTGCCACATTATATTTTGTTTTTTATCTATTACTATATTTATCTTTTTTTCAAAATCATCTTTATTTTTTGATATATCTCTTACACATCTTATACTATTTCTATTATTTTTAAATTCAAAACTAGATGCACCATTTTTAAAATCAACATACCAATACTTATTTTTATCATCATTTTTTTGTGATATTGACCAATACTTATCTGAATCAATATATTTTATTTTATCTAAACTTACCCGATTTGATTTAGAATAGTTTGCAATACTTAGAAGCTCATCATATCTAGGTACTCTCCAATCATTTTTATTGGCTAGTTTTAATTTTCTACAATAAATTTTAGACTCTAATATATTCATATCTTTTGAAATTATTTGCTGATCTTCCCACATTAAATTATCATTTACAAATGTAACATCACTATACTTTTCTATCTTTTTTATTTTTATATCTTTTAAACTATATTTATACTCTTCCACTGCTTTAGGGTCATTTTTATCTACATATTTCTTTATAATTGCATCTACTTGATTTTTTGTTATATCTATTTTTATAGTTTCACCCCATTGAAAAGTTTGGGCATTTAATTTTATAGAAAAAGTAAAAAAAACTATAGTAGTAAGCACAATTATATATTTAATTTTATATCCTTTTTTTCTAATTCTTGAAAAATATTTAAAAGCTCTTTTTTTATCATTTTAAATTCACTATTTTCAAGTTTATTTTCAAGTTTGTATATGATTTTATCTAAATTATCATCAATATTGATATAGACAATTAAAACTTTAAATAACTCATCTTGAGTTTTTATTTTTTTGATAGTTTTAATTATTGGATCATCATCTTTTTTTATAGTTCTATTTCTAAATAATATATACAATAATACTATCAAAACTCCTACAAATAAACCTATGAAAAAGTATATTATTTTTTGTTGATCTGTAGTTTCTACAATTTTAGTGACAACTTTCTCTTTTTGAACAACCTCATCACTATTTGTAGTGGTAACCTCAAGTTTTGATTCTACTTTTTGTTGAGCTTTCACCTTTATATCATAACTTTTTGTTTGTATTGTTTTTACACTTTTTGTTTTTTTATCAAAATATTTTATGGTAAAGCTCGGTATTGTAAAGTTTTCCCCTGCAACAATTGAGAAAGTTTTTGTATAAACTCCCCCATATTTATTATTTTGCATATTATATTGTTTATTGGACGGGTTTTCATATATTGTTGCATTTGGTATATCTAGTTTTATCTCATCTACATCATCAATATTTCCACGACCTTTTACAATAACCTTATATGCAACCGCCTCACCACTTTCTAAACTATTTTTATCTACTGTAGATACAATATTAAAATCACCTATAAGATTAACATCTTTTGGTAACTTTTTTATATCAAGATTAATTGTATTTGAATATACAGGTGTAGATTTTGTTGAGCTTGATAAAAAGAAATTGTTTTCATACTTATTATCTCTAGTTACAATTCCTATTTTTAGTGGACCAATCTCAAGTTTTCCACTTTTTTGAGGAAATAATAGATATGTAAGTTTTTGATATCTATAATCATCATTAAATGGTTGCTCCTGATTATTTTTAAGCTCCTTAACCCAAAAGTTATTAAAATCAGGTTTACTAAAGTCAAGACCAACTACACTTAACTCTTTTCTATATTTAAAAGTCAAATCAAATAATATACCCTCTCCAACATATCCATTATTTTTATCTACTTTTATATCTAAATCATAATATTTAGAATTGGTTTTTTCAACTTTCATCATAACTATTTTTTCTATTTTAGTTTTTTGAATTTGATTGTCTATTGTTATATCAAAAGATGGTATTGTTGTATCTTTAACAGGCATAAAACTATATGATTTTGTAAATATATGTTTTCTAACTCCATTTATAATTGTAGTTTGTTTGGAAGTTCCTGTAGATTGAACTGCAATACCTTCGATTGAAGTTATTGGTGGTATTTTTATACTTCCACCTCTGCAAACAATACTAAAGTTTACAACCTCCCCTTTAAAAAAGCTTTTTGGCACCTCAAGTGTAGCTTTGGCATATATAATATATGGTAAACACAATATTATTAATATTTTACCAAGGTTGAGTTTCATCATATTTACTATCCTTTTTAGTTTCTACTTTTCTTAAAAGTATTGGTGCTTTATCTTTGTTTAATTGTTCCATCCATTTTTTCTCTTCCATATCTGTAATATCTTCTTTTTTTACTTGCTTGCTTTGCCCTTTCCCTTTGGCATCGTTTTTCTCTTTATTGTTTTTTTTATCTTTTTTATTCGCTGAGTCTGAAGATACTTTTGTATCTTCATTTGTCATCTCTTCTTTAGACTTTTTATCTTTATTCTTTTGCTTTTGATCTTTATTTTTCTTATTTCCCTTTTTGTTATTTTCTTTATTCTTTTGCTCTTTATTTTTCTTGTTTTTATCATTTTTCTTTTTATTATTTTTCTCTTGCTTTTTATCTTTATTTTTTTGCTTATTCTTTTT
>JAYEIM010000060.1:0-16259 GCA_034660095.1 Campylobacterota bacterium
GTTTACTTCACTATTGTTTAAGTTGTTTTGTATAGTTACAGTTTGACCCACTTCTACTGATGTCACACTTCCTGATACATTGTGGTCGCTGTTTTGTTCTATACTATTTATATATCCATCATCTATATTTAATATAAACCCTATTTGTGTATCTATAGTGATATCCAAAGTAGTTGTAGTTCTTTTTTTATTTCCTGCTGTATCTGTTATCTCTAAAGTTATATTGTGTACACCATCATCTAAAGCACTTGTAGTTATATTCCAACTATTTCCATCTGCTATAGAAGTAACTGTACCTATAGAGGTATTTGACTCATCAAAAAGTTCTATATCTACAGTTTCACCATAAGTGTTTGTACCGTTTATATCTGGTGTGTTATCGTTGGTTATATTATCTGTAGTTGTACCATTTTCCCCTACACTATCGCTTATTAGATTTGGTATAGTTGGTGTAGATATATTTGTATCTATAGTATAGTTCGGACTTGAAAAAGAGCTTGATAAAGGATTTGTATTTGTATCTGTTATATCACTTGTGTTTACAGTTATAGTGTTGTTTGTATCTGTGATACCTTGCGTTGGGGTAAATGTAGCTGTAAATGTGACATTTCCATCATTTGAACCAACACCACTTAAAGTTCCATTTTCTATTGTTAAATCTGCATTATCAAAGTTAGATACAACTTCACTAAATGTAATCGTTACAGTTGCATTTTCATCAATCTTTAAGTTTGTATCATCCAAAGATATAGTAACAGTTGGTTTTTTTGTGTCTATTACATAATTTGCACTTGATACATTACCACTTAAAGCATTACCTATACTATCTGTTATATCACTTATATTTACTGTTATTATATTTGTATCATCTTCTGTATCTACAGATGGAGTAAATGTAGCTGTAAAAGTGATATTTCCATCACTTGAAGTTACAGCAGTTAGTGTACCGTTTGCATCTGTTAGCTCTATATCATTATTATCAAAATTTAATACAGCTTCACTAAATACAATTGTTACATTGGCTTCATCCCCAATTTTTAATGCACTATCTGAAAGGATTATTGAGTTTACAGTTGGTTTTTTTGTATCTACTGTTTGTGTTGCTTGTGTTGCTGCTGTATTGTTTTGAGTTGTACTATCACTTGTCGTTACATTTGCATCTACATCAACTGTTATATCACCTTCAAAATCAGCTCTTGGGCTTACAACTAAAGTAAAAACTGTATCATTGTTCTCTCCTGTAAATGTACCTTTTGTACCATTTGTTAGTGTTATATCACTATCTACAAAATCATTTACACCCTCACTAAATGTAAAGGTAAATGTAATATTTTGATTTGTTTTAGCATCTGTTATGTTATCAGTTATTGTTACTGTAGGTACAGCTCCATATAAACCAACCGTAAACAACAACAATAAAAATAAAATTTTAATATTTTTCATATAATCTCTCTTATTTAGTATATTTTACCATCATATTACTTATCTTCAACCATCCACATATAAAAAAACTTATCATCTTCGAAAGTTTTTTTAACAATCAGTTTTTTTATTTGGATACTATTTGAACTCAATTTCACTTTTTCACTATAACTAGCTGTTCCATCATTTTTGATTTTAGATACACTTGTAGAGTCAATTTTTGTACCTTTTTTCGTTTGAAATGCTGCTCGTGCTTTCATCTTTGCTATATAAAGTAACTTTTTTTTACTTTTAAGTTTTTTCGTTTTTTTATCGTATTTTGTTACTACTGATACTACACCATTGTTTCCATTGATATTTGGGTTTGATATCCATAAAGGTTGTCCTTTAGCATCAACAGTTTTTTTCACTTTTGTAACTTTTGTAGTTTTATTTGCTTGAGATGAACCACAACCTGTAAGTACTACAGCAAATACACCAACAAAACAAATTTTAAATATCTTATTCATTTGTTAAATCCTTTATATAAAATAATCGTAAGCCTAAGTTTGAATTTACATCATCACTATATGCTTCTGCTTCCCCTTGTGATGTTTCAATATAGCTAGAAAAAGAGTTCCCCTTGTAGCCCAACTCACCATCTTGCATCACAAGTTCAAATACATTTCCACACATATCATAAATACCATTTTTACTTTTTGGATAAGAAGCAACTTTTTGAATAGTTGACTCCTCCTCATCTAAACCTTCTATATAAATATTTTCAGGTTTTCGCTCTTCATCAACTAAATCATCAGGGGTGGCATTTCCCCAACAATAATCAGTCGTATCAGAGTTTGAAGCAACATAAGACCAATCACTAGCATCAGGGATAACAATATCTCTTTTTATTTTTTTAGATACCCATTTAGTAAACTTCTCTATATTATCTACTTTAAAACAAACAGCAGGATACTGATAAAACTCTTCATCTATATTTTTAAAATTTTTCGTATCTTCTGGCAAAAAAGAATCATCTATACAGTACTGATCAAAACTACTTTTATATCTATTTTTTTCAAGATACTCTTTAACGATACCTAAAGTAAGCTCTTTTTGAGCTACAAAGATAGTTTTGTACCCTTTTTTAACTGGTATAAATTTTATAGTGTCATACTTAAAATCAAAACTTAAAAGATCATCTTCGCCCAAACTATCTTTGATAGATATTGATGTAAATAGTAACACTCCAATTTTATTGTTAGTATCTAAAAAAGGTAAACTATGAATTGTTTCAAATCGTATAGCTTTATGTGTGTTTTTTGTTGTACTTGTAAGATCTTCAAAGTCTATCAATGTATCTGATTGTTCCACCTCTGATATATTTATTTTTGATATATACGATTTAACTTTTCTATTTATATACTCTACTTCCTCTTTATACTGTACTGTTTCACTATATATTTTAGGGCTAACTATAGTTACAAGCCCAATCGTCTCTTTTGTAAGTGGGATACCATAAGGCTTTAAAAGTTTTTTTGTTTCTTTAAGAAGTTGTGTCAATTTTGGCTCAATTTTTTTATTGATCTGTTTTTTAGAGTTATATTTATTGTTGAGTTCAACAATGTTTGAAGACTGCTTTTGATGCTCTTTTTCCAATGAATTTAATACTTTATTTATCTTTTGCGTATTTTTTGTAAAAGATTCTTTTTGTTTATCGGTATTTATATTTTTTTGCACTTGGGTAAAAAAATTATCCATATCTTTAAAAGATATATTGTACTTTACTTGAAGTGTCTCTTTAAGTACACCTATATCTTGTGCTGCTAAATCATAAACCATCACTTCTGACTCTATAAATTGATCATTGTTTCGACTATTTGTGTCTATATTTTTAGAAATTGGTGTTTTTACAAATGGATTTTGCATAACTTTAAACAATTTTAATGTTGTTTGGTTTTCTCTTATCATATGCTCATATATTGTGTCTACTGTTTTTTGTCCAAAATCTTTTTTTGTTTTTATCACACTTTGCATATCTACTGAAGCAAGTGTTTTATTCAGTGTAGTAGTTTGATCGTATTGTTTTATAGCATATTTATCTATAACGAAACTCTCTAAATCTTTTTTATACTCTTTTTCTCCAACTGATGTAACTAAAATATAGCTATATCTTTCAATTTGTTTATTTTTTTTGTATATTCTATTTATATTTCGATCATATTGTTTTTTTGCGTTTTCTATTGCTGTTTCTAGTTGTTTAATATCAAGAAAATTTAACTCCATCTCAGCTCTTATGTTTGATAGTTTTTTAAGATTTTTTTGTGATAACACTATACGGTTAAGATGTTTTTGTACAGCTTTTTTATCATTTTTCAAATCATTAAAATCAAACATTTTTATTTTATTGTTAGTTTGAGAAATTACATCATCGATATCTACTGTATTTGTTGAGATATTTATAGTTTTTGATACACCCTTAAGTGATATATCCGACGACCCATGTAAATACAAACTACCTAAGAAAAAGAAAACTACTAATATAATCTTATTCATAAACTATAACCTTTTATAACTGGTGTACTTTTATAAAGTTTTTATCTTTATAGGCAATATATGTCAAAACAATATTTGTAATTGTGTTTACATAATGCAACTCTTTATCTTCTAGTCTTGGCATGATAAACTGTGTATCAAGATAGTTGATATTATCAACTTTTAGTACTATTTTCAACTCAGCTCTACCCTCTCTATCAATATCTTCAGAAACAATCAAAAAGTATTTTGTAGAAAAAATAGTTCGTAAATCATCTTCAAGCTCTTCATTATTCCCAATAAGCTCTTCTTGCACTTGCTTATCATCAGTATAATCGTAATTTTTCATCAGTTTAAGGATATCATCCTTGGCGTCAAGTTCTACAAATTTTATTTTATTTGCCTCATCATTATAGTAATTATCCAACTGATTGTTTACAGTTTCAATTATCACATCATCATCTATACTTGAACTATTTAACAATACAAAATCGTATCCAAATAGTTGTATGGAAAATAAAATTGTTAGTATTATTTTTTTCATATTAAACCCTCTCTTTTAATGTTTTATCTTTAAAGTCATATACAGTTATCTCTACTTTACCTTGTGAATACTCTTTCATATACTCTATCATTCTATCATCATGTGTTATAAGCAACATTGAATTGTCTGTACCTAAATTAAATTTATCAAATAATATCTTTAACATCTGTTTTTTTACATTAGTGTTAAATGATCGTAACATCTCATCTGCTAAAAGATATTTAGAATCACTTATAAGCATTCGTGCTAACATCACTATCTCTCTTTGTCCATTTGAAAGTGTTCCAATCTTTTTATGCTTATAATCTTTTAAACTAAATGTTTCTGTTGCACTTAAATTAATATGATAAAAGCTATGATAAATTTTAGCCAATCTTTCATCTATATCTTTTTGTTTGTTTCTTGCAAATACAGCAGGGAAAATAATATTTTCTTCAACTGTCATATCTTTAATATAAAAAAAGTTTGAAAAGTTTATACTCATATATTGACTTCTAATAGTGTCAATTTTATGCCCTAATTTTGAAAAATTAAAGTCATCCCAGGAAATTGTACCTGTAAAGTTATCTAAAAGTCCTGCTAATATATAAAGTAAAGTAGATTTTCCCACCCCTATATGTCCATATACAAGTTTTATTTGCCCTTGCTCTTGAAGATTAAATGACATATTTTCAAGTATGTGTTTCATCTCATTGGTCTCTTTGTCAAAGTAAGAAAAACTAATATTATCACATCGTAATGCCATCTATTGCCCTTTTATCAAATTTAATTTTTTTATCTCATAACTCTCTAAAAAATAGTTTATAACAATATACATAAATAATATCATAATTGAAATAAGATAATCTACTATATCTATTGTATATTCAATAAAGAAATATTCCAACATAATATTATTTATTATTTGTTCTTGCTGTATCATAAAGATATATATCAAAACCGATGCAAGTAAAAAACTTACAAAGTTTACAAAAGCTTGGTATTTTACTTTTGAACCATACAGTTTTAATAATGAAAGTTCAGAGTTAAAGTTTGAATAAAACTGTCGTAAAACTATATACATAGCAATAAAAAGTATCAATAATATAAAAATAGCAATAGTTATAACTGATATATCAAATAAATACTTTTTAGGTTTTATAGATGGTATAATATCTTCTTGCAGTAAAATTTTACTATTTTTATCATATTGTGTAACTATTTTTTCTATTTTATTTATATTTGAAGCACTTTGAATATCTAAACTATAAATATCAATATAATTATTTTTATCTTTTTTATTGAGTAGTTCATCTAGTATATTTTGATTGAGTATAAGTATGTTTTTATCATAGTTTTTTTCAGGGTTATACTCAACTGTACTTCTTATATTTATATTTAATTCATCATCATCTAGTTTAATAATGAAATTATCTAATACACCAAAATTATTAAGATCTTGTGCTAAAAAGCTTGAAGATATAGCCAAGTTTCCCATATCTTTAGAAAAAATCATATCTATTAAATCTGTAAGTTCATTAAGATAAACCAACTGTTTATCTTGCTTGTCATCTTCATCATCATTTTTAAATGTATGTATTTTTAGTTTTAATACCATTCTTTTATAGTTTATAAAATCTTTAAGAATCTTTGATAAAAATAGCTTGTACTCTTTTTCCATTGAACTATCTTGAAAAAAGTTTATGATTATCTCACCACCTTCTATATCAAAACTCTCAATTTTACTATTGTCTATCTCTATATTTCCATATCCTAAAGATATATTTTTAGCTTGTTTTGTATCATGAGCTTGCAATACTAATGACTTATATCCTATATCACTATATATAATTTTTGTAGAAAAAACATTCCCATCCATCTCTACAGATATTTTTTCACCCTCTTTATTTGCAAGTATCTCAAGAAGATTATCTATTTTATCTTTACACTGTTTCGCTTGTAGTATTAAAGTGTCATCTTCTATAATATTATCATAACAAAAGCCATACGGTATCTCTTTTCCTAAAGATAAAAATCGAATACTATTTGTATCTTCTATATGTAAGCCATCTAAATGGAGTTTTATAAAAAGATCATCTTGATATGAGATATCAGATACTTTGAGTTTTATAGGTCTATTATCTATTTGTAAAGCTACTGTATCATCAAAGCGAATACCTTTAAAAAAAAGATTAAGTCCATTACTTAAAAGTAACTCTTCACTATCTACTATTGATACTTTTTTCTTAAACTCATAGCCAGTTAATGTATCAATATGAGAGTTGCTAAACTCTTTTTTTATATCTGCTATTAGATTATCTGTTTGTTTATTATTTAAGTCATTAATTTGTATTTTTAAATCTGGTATATTTCCATAGTCCGATCGCAGATAATCATAAAAAACATTTTTGATACCAATTCCCACCATAAATATCACTATTAAAGATGAAAACATAATAGATAAAAGTATGATATTTGATACTCTTTTCTCTAAAATAAAATAGATTACGTCAAATTTTTTCATAACGGTAACCTATGATATCTTATAGATATAAACAATGATACAAAAAAACCTATCCCAACCAATATTTTCAATATATCAAAAAACAGTATAGTATCAAGAGATATTCCAAAACCAGATACATATTCTATAAGATAAACAATTACACTATACTCAAGAAAAACAAAAATAGCAATTGCTAAAGTGTATATTAAAAAGAAAAATGTATATAAAACCACTGTTCTATATATATTTAATCCATATAATTTTGTTAAAAACACAGAGGACTCAAACTCTTTTGCAAGTGATGAGAAAGCTATCACCATAAATGAGATTAAAAATATAAAAAATGTTGCTAAAAATGTTGCTGATATATTTTTTGCTAGTAAAAAAACACCTAAATCATCATAATCTATATATTTTTTCCAATTATTAAGACCACTTAGTTCATAAAGTTTTTCTTTTACATCTTTATCATATGTATATACTACATATTTTGTAAAAGGCATATATGCGATGTTTTTTGTAGTACTTATTGAAGCTAAAAGCCATTTTTCATTGTTATCAAGTTCAAATGTACATATTGGATAGTTGTGATAATTATCATCTTCATCTTTGAAGAAAATTGTTTTTTTATCAAATGTAGAATCTTGAAGCATATTGTCATACAATCGAGAACTTAGCCAAATAGTTTTTTCAGTTTCATTACAACTGCCGTCTATTTTTAATGTACTAAAGAGTTGTTTTTTATATTGAGTATCGTATGTTCGCACATTCATATATTTTGTTATATCTTCAGCTCCATCATAACTAAACTCAACCTCTTCACTATGGACAAAAATTTCATTTTTTATGCTTGAGCCATAGTTGTTTTGAACCACTTTTGATACAGATGAAGAACTTGTAATAAACTCTGGATATAAACCTTTTAAAGAGTTTATAAAAAGATCTTCATATATAAACAATCCCTGTTTTATAATTAAGAAAAATGTGATAAAAAATGTAATCGATATAAAACTTATATATTGGGTAGCCTTATTTAAGATCAAAGCTATAATTTTTAAAGCAAAATAATATGATCTAAAAATATACCAATACATAAACTATTTACCTACTTTTTCTTTAATATTTTAGCAATTTTTTTTGCTGAACTTTTGACATCGCCTTGAGAAATTTTTACAATTTTAGTATCTCTTATTATCGCTTTTGTTTTTACAGTTTTTTTCTTTTTTGTTTTTAAATCAACGATATTAAGGTTGTATAAAACTTTTTGAAGATTTTTTTTAGATTTTTTCTTATTGATAGATAAATATACATAAAATCTTGCATCTTGCTTCTTTAGCTCTTTTAATATATCATCTTTGGATTTTATAAGTTTTTTCTGATATTCAAAAGTTATCTTTTTTTTGTATTTTTTCTGTAAATACAATCTTCCCTCAGTCATAAGAACAATCGATTTTTTATAGACATCCTTTTCATATCCAGCAGGTACCTCTTCAGACATAATCACCTTATAAACGGGTGCTTTTGCGAACATAAAACCTATACTTATAAGTAATAAAAATATAACTTTTTTCATCTATTCGTCCTGACTTGCAATATCGCCTAAAGCATTATCGATAAGATCAACAATCGCTTTTCTAACTTTTTCATATTCTGCTTTTCTATCAAATACTCTTCTTACATTTCCATTTCTATCTATCTTTAAAGATAAAGTGATAACAGATTCACTCATCCCTTTTTCAAGACCAAAAAAACCATCAACAGCTATCTCAAAATCTGTTTCTTTATCTTGCAATAAGTTTTTTTTCATCTCATCGTATTGAATAATTTCTGGTAAGATAACAAAAGTAGAACCATTTGCTATAAGAAGGTCTGTTAAAAACTCATCATCATGATCTCCGTATTGATCATAAAACTTTTTTATCTGTTTTTTTAACTTTCCTCTTGCCATATCTCTTAGCTTTTGATATTTTAACTTTTGATTTGAACCATATTTTACTGGTACTACAACCATGCCAAGAGCTTTATACTTCTCTTTTCGAACTTCATTTGCAGCTATTTTTATAGTTTTATTTATATCTTTCATCACTAAAAATATCTTTTCAGATAATGCACGATTCAATTTATTTCTTGTATTTGCATTTGACAGGTACTGTAAGCTATCTGTCATAAACATAATATTTTCCATATCATTCTTTTTAACATGGTGATATTTCTTCAACTCTTTACAATATTTATAGTTAGCTTCATCCTCTTCACAATACATTTTTGCATGTATTGATGAGCAAGAAAAAGTAGCCAACAATAAACCAGCAACAATTTTAGAGTGTGAAAGTTTCATCAATTTTGACATATTTTCTCCTATTTTACTTTTTTCATCACTTTATATAAAATATCACCTTTTTTAGATATTTTATATTTTTTAGTAAATTTCAATTGTTTATGTTTTACCAACAACTCATCCATAAAACTCTCAACTACATCTTTTTTTGGTATAAAGTTTTTTAATACAACTGTACATCCAGTATCTGTATATTTTTTTTCCGATGCTTTTTTAGAATATTTTTTATAAGTAATATTACAATATTTCTTTTTTTTACTATTTTTTATATCATCTGGATATTTAATACTTACTTTCGCATATACACTATAGCCTTTTTTAGCAATTTTAATATTTTCAAAACCATCTAAAGTAATATCTTTTTTATTTGAAAGTTTTTCTTTTATAATGTCTTTTGCTTTGTTATTTACAAGATTAGAAGATATTTTATTTAAACTATATTCACCATAAGCATAAAGATTAAGTGACCAATCTGACATATACGATGTAACTTTTACAGGTATGTTATTTTGTGTCACTATTTTTATATAATTTTTCTTTTTTGATTTATTATAGATATCGTAACCATCTTGAGTAGGGATGATTTTTGCTATCATTTTCATCACACCAAACTTATCAAATAAGATAATATTTTGCTCTTTTATATCACCTATTAAACTTAATTTCAATACCTCTTCAAGAGTTAAAATATTTACTTTTCGTTTGTTAAATAATTCTATTGAGTTTTTACCTTTTTTTGTAAGAAGTAACATATCGTTATTTTTAACTTTTTTTAATTTTCTTTTGTATCTGTCTTGTGTTTTTTTATCTATTGCATCTAGCTTTGTCAAAAGATTAAACTGCTCAATTTTTTTATTTTTTACAAATTTTACTGTTCTATGTCCATCTGCTACATAGTTTATTTGTTTATCAACAAAAAACTTCACTTTATTTGCTACACCATATGATTTAGTTTTTAAATTATTTTTTTTGTCATTATAGTTTATTTCATAATATCCTAAAGATTTTCCACCTTTATTTACTTCATAAAATAAATTTGTATTCGCATACAATCCTGTAACTAACAAAAATGCAACCAATGTAATTTTTACCATTTTTTTACCTTTTTTATATCTGGTATAAACTATACCAGATATATTAAATTAGTTTGATAATGCTTTATCAAGTTCACCTTGAGCTTTTGCTGCTTGAAACTTTTGATATGCAGCTTCATCATTTCCATAAGCCGATTTTGATTGTTGTTCCATAAGTGATGCAACAGATTTAGTATCTATTACCATTAAAACATACACTGTACCTGACTTACTAGTCCAAATAGCTTCTTGTCCACTTCCACTTAATGATTGTTTTGTGATTTGTTTAGAAACTGATTCAGCTGTCATATCAAAAGTACCACCATTAGCTGATGTTTGCGATGAAAATGTTTTGAACATAGACTTTACTTTTACACTTAACTTCTTAGCCAAGTTTGTTCTACCATTTGCCATAGCTAATTCTCTTTGAAAACTAAAATTACCCATTTTATTTGGTTGTGCTGAACCCATCTCTGCTATTTTCCCATTTGCTTTTGGACTTTGTACCCATGCTGGAGCACCTTCAAACTCAGGATTTACATAAACATCAGGCTTACCACATCCCACCATTACTAAAGCTACTACAAATACACTAACTATATACTTTAAATTTTTCATCTATTTTTTTCCTTTTTAAAAATCAAATTTGTCTTTTTTACCAGACTCATCATCACCAAATTCTTCATCTAGTGAACCAAATGCTGAACTAGATTTTGCACCTAATACCGCTTCATTTATTGCCATTAACCTATCTTCTTGATATATTAAAAGTGTCTTTGTTGGGATACAAGCTCTTACAAATGCTGTTTTAATTTCATCTTCATAATCAACTTTACTGTAGTTTATATTTCTTTTTATAAATACCTTTAAATTTGCATCTGTTTTAAACTTATCTACAACAGCTTGCTCTTTTTTATCTTTGATGTTACCTTTTGTGTCATAAATTACAATTTCAATAATATCACCAATTTTTTTACTCATTTTATAGCGTGCATTTTTTTTCGCTATATCTATGGAGCCTAAGCCACCTCTTCTATGTGTAAATACACACATTTTATTTTTGACAGGCTCCATATACCATGACGGAGCACCATCAATCTTAACACCATCCATATTATCTAAATATTTCTGGGTCATATGCTTTACAAGTGTTTCAACCATAGCACCAACTATAAGCATAACCATAATCATCGCCTCCTATTCTAAATATTTTTATACATTATTGCACAATATTGTTAATAACTTTATTAATTCTAAACTGGTAATCCAAACTTTTGAGTTTCAAAAATACCATCATCATTAAAAAAACAATAATATAAAAAATCTTTTTTTACAGGTAGATTTACAAGATATCTTAAAGCTAAATTTGCTTGAACTGAAGCTATATTCATAACAATTGGTGCTGCAATTCCTGCTGGTTTATGATCGGATATATTAAAAACAGATTCAAAGCTCGCATCTTTGAAAAAACAAACTTGCCCATGAAAAGCCTCTACACTTCCATATATCCAAGGTATATTTTCACTTTTACTAAAACTATTTATTTTAACTCTTACAGGAAGATTGTCAGTTGCATCAAGTATTAAATCATAGTTGTTGTTTTGCTTGCTAAATGTTTCAAAGTCCGTATTAAAACTATTTACATCTACATATGGACAACGAGATATAATAAGATCTTTTAAAACTTCACATTTTGATTTTCCCTCATCTGCTACTTTAAATCCAATTTGTCTATGTATATTATGCACCCCTACTTCATCAAAATCTACTAAATTAATCTCCCCTATTCCAGAAGCTCCAAGTGCAATACCAAGAGAACATCCCAAACCACCACAACCAATAATGGCTATTTTTTTATTTTTTAAAGAGTCTTGTGTATCCTTGCCCCATAATTGTATTTGTCTATTAAAATATTCATTAAATTCTTTCATATATTATTTTAACTGTTTTTTATTTTTTTAAACTTAAAATTATGATAGAATAAAACATGATAAATTTAAATATACAAATAGAAGAATTAATAGAATCAAAAGCGGAAGATTTTGAGATATCAAAAGCTATAAAAAATGAGATAAAAACATATTTAAGCTCTTTAGATGAGATATATACACTATCTTCAGGAAAAGATTTTTTTGTTAAACATACTAAAAAAATAGATGGATTTATAAAAATAATATATAAATATCTCTTAAGAAAACATTTTGGTGTATATTTACCAATGAGTAACTCTATCCCTATAACTATAATAGCTCTTGGAAGCTATGGAAGAGAACAGTTGTGTGTTTACAGTGATATTGATATTATGTTACTGTTTGATGGTGCTTCTGGATACAACACAACACCAATAATTGAAGAGTTTATGATATTGGCTTGGGATAGTGGACTAAAACTTGGTAGTCGTGTTCATCATGTAGATGAGATAGCACAAGCAGTAGATACTGACATAACTATTAAAACATCTATTTTAGAGTCAAGACTTATTTATGGGTCAAAACATTTATGGTACAAATTCCAATACAAACTAAACAACATAAGAGATAATGAACAAAAAAAATTTGTATTAGAAAAACTTGATGAACATAAAACAAGACTAGAAAAATACCCACTAAATATGCAACCAAATATAAAAGATGGGTATGGTGGGATGAGAGAATCGAATATGTTATTTTGGATGGCAACTATCACTTATGGAGTATCAAATACAAAAGAATTAATAGGTATACTTTTTAGTGAAAATGAATATAAAAAATACAGAATCGCCTTAGAATATATTTTTAGAGTAAGAAATGCTTTACACTTAAGTGCCAAGAAAAAACTAGATATAGTAACACTTGATATTTTACCAGAAATAAGTGATAAGTTAGGGTTTGCTGATACAGCAAGATTAGTTAAAGAGAGACAATGTATGGCTAAACTTTTTGACTCTTTACATACTATACACAACTTTACAACTATTATGATAAAAAAAATAATCAGAAGATACATATTTGAACCAAAAATCATAAGTACTCTTCATCAAAATAGATTTCAGAAAAATTTATATATATGCAACAATACTATATATTCATCTTTCTCTACAAAACCAAAAAAATTAAATATATTTTTAAAAGAGTTAATATCTTTACCAACTTATATAGATAATTTTGATCCATCTTATATATATCATAGTTCAAAAACTATAATACCAACAAAAGTTGGTGAAACTACAAAAACATTAATTGTAACTCTACTTCAAAAAGAGAATCTTTACCCTATAATAAACTTATTGCACAATAGTAATCTTTTAATCTATATTATCCCAATATATAAAAAAATTATAAACCAACCACAATTTGATGGATATCATAAACACCCTGTCGATATACATAGTATAAGAACACTGTATCATATCCAAAATATAAAAGATGAATTTGTAAAAAATATGTACGATAGATTGAACCAAAATCAACAGTTTATTGTAAAACTTGCGGCATTGTTTCATGATTGTGGTAAAGGTAGAGGAAAAGATCATCATATAGTTGGTCAAAATTTATTTAGAAAGTTTGCAAAATCATTAAATCTTAGTGAAGAGAATAGTACTAAAATATCAACACTAATTAGATATCACAATATGATGTCAAAAGTGGCAACAAAAGAGGATATATACTCTCAAAAAACAATATTAGCTTTTACAGGTATTATCCAAACTAAAGAGTTGTTAGAATTACTATTTGTACTAACTTATGCAGATATAAACTCTGTAGATTCTAAGTTATATAAAAGTTCAACTGCATCACTTTTAAAAGAGTTATATTTACAAACTATACCTGCTTATGACAATAAAGAGTTATTAAAAGTAAGTTCAAGAAGAGCTGCAAAAGAAAATACAATAAAAAAACATAAACTATTTACTAGCTCTACTAAATTATTACAAAAGAAAATATTGAAAATAAACTCAAATCAGCTATTTTTAAAATATAAAGCGGAAGATATTATTAAAATTGCCATTAGAGCAAAAGATATAAATGAATATGATTTTAGACTATTTAATGAAACAACTTTAAGAATAAGAATTACTAGAGCTATCCCATTAAACCTTGGATTTTTACTTGGTAAAATACAATTTTTAAACATTTCATCGATGGGTATTTATAAACTTTTTGATGATAAAAAGTTTTTTGAAATTATATTTGATGAAAAATTAGATGAGACTGATATACCTTATATTGAAGAGATTGTAAAAGATTCATTTAATATGTCAAAAACTATTAAGATAAAAAAACCAACTATATCAAAAGATGAAATTTATATCAATTGTGACCATACAGATGAATTAGCACAATTTAAAATAGAAACAAAAGACCAAAAAGGTTTATTTAGTTATATAGCAAAAGTTTTTGATGATTTTGGTTTAGAGATACACAGTGCAAAAATTTTATCAAATAAGGGTAAAGCAAATGATATGTTACTTATATCAAAAAATGGTGAATTTTGCTCAAATCAAGATAAAATTATAGATATTTTAACACAATAGTAAATTAAATAGGTATAATTAACTCATGGAAATACACAATTTTTTTATAACACTTTTTTTAATACTAATTTTAGCAAGAGTTTTAGGTGAACTTTTTGCTAGATATGGAATACCATCAGTTTTAGGTGAACTTTTTGCAGGGATACTACTAGGTTCCTCTGTATTTGGAGTAGTTCAGCCAAATGAGATACTTAAAATATTGGCAGAAATTGGTATTATTTTATTACTTTTTGAAGTTGGATTAGAAACTGACTTTAAAAGATTACAAGAGGCTGGTACAAAATCATTAGTTGTAGCACTTCTTGGTGTAATTTTACCATTTCTTTCTGGTTTAGGCTTAGCATACTATGTATTTGAACTCAACTTTACTATTTCACTTTTTATTGGTGGTACACTAACTGCTACAAGTATAGGTATAACACTTAGAGTTTTAAGAGATATCCATATGGAAAATACAAATATTGCTCAAATTGTTATAGGTGCTGCTGTTATTGATGACATAATTGGTATAATTTTACTTGTATTTATATATGACTACTCTATATCAAATGAGGTTAGTTTTAATCATACATTTTCTGTAGCTGGTATGATTTTAATATTTTTAATTCTTGCTCCAATCCTAGCAAAAGCATTATCTTTTATGATACATAAATATCATTCTAAACATTTAGTCCCTGGCTATTTTCCAACAATAATAATATCTCTTATTTTACTATTTTCATACCTTTCTCATCTAGTTGGTGCTCCAGCAATTTTAGGTTCATTTGCAGCAGGAGTTGCGCTATCTAGAAGATTTTTCTTACCATTTGGAGCTATGCTTGGTACAAATGAGGCATTACTTAAAGAAGTTAAAAGAGATATGACACCTATAATACAAATGTTTACACCAATATTTTTTGTTATGGTTGGATTGTCTGTAGATTTAAGTGTTATAGATTTTACATCTAGCACTTTTTGGGTTATGAGTTTATCTTTTATAGTTATAGCATTTTTTAGTAAATTTGTATCAGCTTTTTTTATATTTCAAAAATCAATTAGAAACAATGCAGTAATAGGTATGTCAATGGTACCTAGAGGTGAAGTTGGTCTTATATTTGCTGAGATGGGGAGGATAA
Source organism: Campylobacterota bacterium (assembly GCA_034660095.1). GTDB lineage: Bacteria > Campylobacterota > Campylobacteria > Campylobacterales > Arcobacteraceae > JAIOSF01. Next base: position 16,005 of record JAYEIM010000060.1, read on the forward strand.
ATGGTGCTTTACCAAATGATATTTATGCAATGTTGATTGCGGTTATTATTGTAACAACAGTTATTCCACCATTTTTATTAAAACGATATTTTAAAGTTGAGTGTGTTTAAAACCACGCTGAACAAACTATTTACTAAAAGATATAAGCTCTTCACTATGTACAATATCTTTTGGTAACAATTTTAAACACTCCTCCAAAACTTTAGTTGTACAGTAAGCATCACTAAAAGCTCTATGATGTTCACCATCATCGAT
>JAYEIM010000061.1:0-41913 GCA_034660095.1 Campylobacterota bacterium
TAAGTGATAAAATTTTACCACTATCATTGATACTTTAAAGGATTTTAAATCGCAGATAATCATAAATTAAAATATGATACAATGCACTATGAGTAAAAAATCAAAAGAAACAATTAAAGAATATAAAAATAGAGATAGTAGAATTAGCAATAGATTACCACATAGGCAAGTTTCTAGTTGATGCTTGAAGTAAATGAGATATTTGGTCCAACTATTCAAGGGGAAGGTAAAAGAATTGGAAATCCATCTGTATTCGTAAGATTTGGTAAATGCAATATGCAATGTGCTGGGTTTGAAGTAGAATATGAAACTCCAAGTGGTATTAAAAAATGTAGTTGTGATAGTTATTATGCATCTGATATAGCTTTTAGAGATAGTTGGGACAGATATGAAAGCAGTAAACCTTTAATTGAAAAAGTAAATCAAATACTACCAAATTATAAAGTTGATATAGTTATAACAGGTGGTGAACCTCTTTTATATTGGAAAGATATAGAGTTTCAAAAATTTATGAAGTATTATATTGATTTGGGATATCATATAACAATAGAAACGAATGGATCTATAGATATAGATTTAAACGAATTGTGGCATAAAAATATATTATTTTCTATGAGTGTAAAACTTAGCAATAGTGGAGAAAGTTTACAAAAAAGAGTAAATATAGCTACATTAAATAACATTTTAAACACATCAAAAGAGAGTTATTTGAAATTTGTACTAGATATTGACTTTATATCAAAAGCAGATAAAGAGATTGATTTAATTCTATCTAAAATACCTGTGTGTGAGGTTTATCTTATGCCTTTAGGAGATACTGCTAAACTTATAGATAAAAATAGTTTAAGTGTTATAGAGTTTGCACTTAAAAAAGGCTATAAGTATTCAGATAGACTTCACATAAGAGTATGGAACAATGAAAGGGGAGTTTGATATATGAAAATTATTATAATATTAACAATTTTATTTTCTGGTTTATCTTCTAGTTTATTCGCAAAACAATGCTATACAAACAAATATAATAAGATATGCTATTACAAATACTTTGATAGAAACTCTATATACAAAGCAAAAGATTATGAAACATATTATTTAAGCAAAAAAAATAATATATTTGCTTTTACAGATAAAATTGAAGTTAAATTTAAAGCTTTTGGAGCAATACTATCTGTGCTTGATAATTTTGAAATTGAATTTATTGATAAAATTAAAGAGGTATATATATTCAAGGTTAAATACCCTAATGAATTGTTTTCTATTGTATCTAGGTTAAATAAACTTGATACAGTTTCAAAAGCTATACCTTCAATAACCAGAAAATATACAAAAAGTGAAATATCTTTACAAGTTGAAGCTAAAAAAGAACGATTAAAAAGAGCTTTAGAAAAACATAAAACAAAAGCAAAAAATAGTGATGGTTCAGCACAAACAGGTGGTTCTAAAATGGGTAAAACAACAGAGCCTAGAAATTTTTTAAATCCAGATGCAAACTAATATAAGATTTCCATCACAATGGGAACCACAAGAGTTTGTACAATTAGTTTTTCCTCATGAAAATACTGATTGGAATGAGTACCTAGATGAAGCTATTCAAACTTTTGTAAATATTGCAAATATCATTACCTCATATCAAAAATGTCTAATCGTTGCAAAAAATTTATCTTATGTAAAATCTTTATTTACAAAACCAAAAATTAAAAAAAATATCATATTTGTTAAAATAGATAGTAACGATACATGGTCAAGAGATTTTGGTGGAATAACTGTAAATCAAAATGGAAAAATGACTATTCTTGATTTTAAATTCAATGCTTGGGGTAAAAAGTTTCCTTATAACCTTGACAACAAAATAACTCAACAACTCAAACTCAAAGGTTTGCTAAAACAATATGCACACAAAACTATCCCTTTTGTTTTGGAGGGTGGATCTTGTGAGAGTGATGGAGAGGGTACTATAATGACAACTTCAAAATGCCTATTAGAAAAAAATAGAAACCCCCATCTAAATCAAAATAGTATAGAGAAACAACTCATAACATCTTTTGGGGTTAAAAAAATATTATGGTTAAATAGTGGTGGATTGGTTGGGGATGATACAGACTCACATATAGATACACTTGCTAGATTTGTATCATCAGATACTATCGTTTATCAAACTTGTGATGATAAAGATGATGAAAACTATGAAGAGTTAAAGGCTATGGAATCTGAACTAAAAACTTTTAAAACTTTAAAAGGAATTTCCTATAAACTAGTGCCACTTCCTAGCATAGAACCAAAATATTATAAAGATGATAGATTGCCCGCTACTTATGCAAACTTTTTGATTTTAAATGGTGCAGTTATAATACCAACTTACAAAGATAAAAACGACAATAAAACTTTAGAAATATTTAAAAAACTATTTCCAAAACGAGATGTGATAGGGTGTGACTGTACAACTTTAATAAAACAACATGGCTCTTTACATTGTGTAACTATGCAGTATCCAAAGGTTTAAAATATGAATCAATTAACAAAACAACAAATACTAAAACAATATTTTGGATTTGATACATTTCGTGCTATTCAAGAAACGGCTATAGACCATATCTTAGAGAAAAAAGATCTACTTACTATTTTGCCAACAGGAAGTGGAAAATCTCTTATTTTTCAACTTCCTACACTTATGATGGATGGTACAACTATAGTTATCTCACCACTTATTGCTTTGATGCAAGATCAAGTTACAAATCTAAATGCCAATGGAATTCTAGCTAATATGATAAGTTCACAAAATTCAAATGAACAAAATGATGATATATTTAATCAACTACAAAATAAACAATTAAAGTTTTTATATATTGCACCTGAAAGATTTGCTAGTGGTTATTTTATAGAGCAATTAAAAGGTATTGATATAAACTTTTTTGTAATAGATGAGGCACATTGTGTAAGTGAGTGGGGTCATGAATTTAGAGATGATTATCAAAAACTTGGACTTTTAAAAGAGAACTTTCCACATATTCCAATTACTGCTTTTACAGCAACAGCGACCAGAGCTGTTGAAGCTGATATGCTAAAAACTTTATCTATAAATCCACAAAATGTATCAAGAGCAAAAATCCAAAGAACAAACTTAATAATAAGATCTGAAAAAAGACTTGGAAATGGTAAAGAGCAGATAACAAAATTTCTAAAAACACATGAAAATGAGTGTGGTATCATATACTGTTTTACTAGAAAAGAGACTACAGCTTTGTCTGAGTACTTAAACAATGTTGGATTTGATACTTTAGCTTACCATGCAGGGTTACCATCAAATCAAAGAGATGAGATATTTAAAAAATTTAAAGAGGAATCTGTAAAAATAATAGTTGCAACCATTGCATTTGGAATGGGAATAGACAAAGGAAATATAAGGTTTGTACTTCATACCTCTATGCCAAAAACTATAGAAAACTACTCTCAAGAGATTGGTCGTGCTGGAAGAGATGGATTAAATGCTGATGTATTGATGTTGTATTCTAAAGCAGATGAAGTTGGAAAAAGAAGATTTATCGATCCACTACCTCAAAGTGCCTATAAAACTTCAAACTATAAAAAGCTAGAAGATATGTATAGATTTGCTATCTCTTCAAAATGTCGTCATCAATCTATAGCAAAATACTTTGATGATGAGATAGAAACTTGTGATACTATTTGTGATAATTGTATAGGTGGAGATAAAGAGTATCAAGATATAACAGTAGAATCACAAAAATTTATCTCTGCTATGTTAAGGGTTCAAGAAAAATTTGGTCAAGCTTATATCATAGATGTTTTAAGAGGTTCAAATGCAAAAAGAATTTTAGATTTCAATCATGATAAACTATCAGTTCACGGTATAGGAAAAGATTATACAAAAGAGCAATGGGGAAGTATAGCTGATACACTTCTTGACCTAGAAGCAATAATAATTGATGGTGAATATAGAATCTTAAAGGTTACAAACATAGGTGTAGATATACTTAAAAATAATAAAAAAGTACAAATAGATAAATCAAACTTAAAAGTTGAAAAATCATATAAAGAGTATAAACAAGATATAGTAAAAGATGAAAAATTTGAGATATTTAGAATATTAAGAACAACACTAGCTCAAGAGGAAAAAGTTCCACCATACATTATATTTAACGATAAAACCATCTTAGAGATTTCAAAAAAACTCCCCATAACAGATGAAGAATTTTTAGACATATCAGGTGTTGGTCAATTAAAACTTGAAAAATATGGTACAATTTTCATAGAAAAATGTAAAGAACTAACTAAAGAAGGCAACTAAATGGATGTAGCACTTATACAACAAAGATATTATAATTCTAAAGAAGAAACTATTCAACAAACAGTTTCTATGATAGAAGAGTCAAGTAAAAATAATGTTGATTTAGTTGTACTTCAAGAGCTACACCAAACTCATTATTTTTGTCAAAATGAAAATGTAGATAATTTTGATTTAGCCTCTTCATGGGAAGATGATATAAAATTTTGGGGAAATATTGCAAAACAAAATAATGTGGTTTTAGTAACATCACTTTTTGAGAAAAGAGCGACAGGTCTTTATCACAATACAGCAGTTGTATTTGAAAAAGATGGCTCAATAGCTGGAAAATACAGAAAAATGCATATACCTGATGATCCAGGGTTTTATGAAAAGTTTTATTTTACCCCTGGAGATTTGGGATTTGAACCTATACAAACTAGTGTAGGTAAACTTGGTGTTTTAATTTGTTGGGATCAATGGTACCCAGAAGCTGCAAGACTTATGGCACTAAAAGGTGCAGAAATATTGATATATCCTACTGCTATTGGTTGGTTTGCAGATGATACAGACAGTAAAGATGAAAAAGAAAAACAATTAGACTCTTGGATAGCAGTTCAAAGAGGTCATGCTGTAGCAAATGGATTGCCAATCATAACAGTAAATCGTGTTGGATTTGAAAAAGATGATAGTGGCGTGCTAAAAGGTACTAAGTTTTGGGGTAATTCTTTTGTTTTTGGACCTCAAGGTGAATATTTGGTCCATGCAAATCATCAAAATGAAGAGATACTTTATGGTACCATTGATTTAGAAAAAAGTGAAAATGTAAGAAGATGGTGGCCATTTTTACGAGATAGAAGAATAGAATGTTATGATGAAATAACAAAAAGATATATAGATTAAAAATGATTTTCACAATAGATTCAGTTAAAATATACTAGAATTAGGAATACAATCCTAAAAAAGGAGATTAATATGGAATCTGTTATATTAGAAGATAATAAACATTGGTTAGATTTAAATACTTATGATAATTTTATTACAAGAGAAATTTTAACTAAAGCTATCTCTTATTTATTTACTCCACAGATAATAGCCCTTGTAGGAGCTAGAAGAGTTGGAAAAAGTACAATAGCAAAATTGATGATAAAAGAACTATTAAAAACAGTTGAAAGTAAAAATATCTTTTTTATCAATTTAGAAAAACCTGAATTTATACCATATAAACATGATGCTAGTTATCTAAATACAATTTTTGATACATACTTAAAAATTACAAATCCAGATTTAAAAAAAACAATTTATTTTTTTATAGATGAGATACAAATCTTTCAAAACTGGGAAGTATTTATAAAATCTAAGTATGAAAATAGCAATATAAAGTTCATCATTACAGGTTCTAATTCATCTTTATTAACATCAAATTATGCGACAATTCTAACAGGTAGAGTTTTAAAGCTATCTATTTATAGTTTTAATTTTAAAGAATTTTTAACATTCAAAAATATAGAACATACTACTATATTAGAACAGCTTTCAAATAAGATTGATATATCAAGAGCTAAAGATGAGTATCTTCAATGGGGAGGATACTACAATGTTATATCAACCCCTGACATATCTATAAAAAAAGATATTTTAAAAAATATAGCAGAAGATATAATCCTAAAAGATATTGTTCCTAGATACAAAATAAAAAACTCATCAGAAATCAAGGATTTATTTTATTATGTAGTGTCAAATACTTCAACAATCATAAACTATTCCACGCTTTCAAGAAAGATAAATATTGATGCTAAAAGTATTAAAGAATATATTGGCTATTTTGAAGATAATTTTTTAATTAGTACTATTTCATCATATCATACAAAATTAACACAACAAATTCAATCTGCAAAAAAACTATATATAAATGATAATGGATTTTTAAATTTAGGTGTCAATAGAAGTTTTAATAATGGAATTAGATTAGAAAATATGGTATTTACAATATTAAATAAAAGATGCGAAGATTTGACTTATCTAAAAAATAATTATGAAATAGATTTTTTTTGTGAAAAAGTTTATTTTCAGGTTGCCTATGAAATCAACGATGAAAAAACAAGGAAAAGAGAACTTCATAGTTTTAAACATTTTAACAAAGATAATAAATATCAAAATATACTTATTACTTATGATACAAATGAACAATTAGAGCATACTAAAATCATGAGTTTAGAAAAATTTATATTTTGAATAGTGCAAATTTTTATTTTTCTAGTTCCAAAGTTTCACTTTGGAATTCATACGAGAGTTTATATTTTCATTGTAGTTTGATTGTAAGGACTGATTTTTAGTATGCATCCCCAAGTAGAATTTGGGGACGAGGAAAACTTTTAAGACTCGATACCCCTTCTTTTTCAGTTTGGTCGTTATGTCTCACCGTAAATTCAAGCCATTCTTAAAAATTTAAATATTTTAGATATAATATTTACAATACAAATAAGGATTTTAATTTGCCAACTTTATTAAATAAAAATGGTTTTAAATTTTTCTTTTATGCAAATGAACATGAGCCAAAGCATATCCATATAAGCAGATGTGATGGCTTTGCTAAAGTGGAATTGGAAAATTTAAAAGTAGTTCAGAACTACTTAAAACCTAAAGATTTAAAGTTAGCACTTGAAATCGTAAAAGAAAATAAAAATGAATTTGAAAGGATTTGGGATGAATGGTTTAGTTAAAGGTAAAGAAGTTCACTTTGATGAAGAATATCTTCATGTAAAACTTGAAGATAATAGAATTATATCTACTCCTATCGAATGGTACGAACCATTAAAAAAAGCTACGATAGAACAACTTAAAGATTATAAATTAATATGTTTAAATACAGGTATAGAATGGGAATCAATAGACTATCATTTAAATATAGAAAATATGTTAGAAGTTTCACTTAAAAAAGTAGCTTAAAGACATAACAAATCCTCATATAATATATTTTCACCAATATGATTGGTTAGAGTTGCCAAAGTCAATAGTATAGGTCTTTTTAGTTTTTTTTGCTTATCAAGTCTAATGAATTTAAAAAATATCTTTATCTTAACTCAAGCTGTATTATCGAACTTTGCTGAAAAGTGTCCAAATGTGACCGATTTTTGCACTTTTCCACTATCTATATCTTCTATATCTTGTTGTAGCTCTTTTTGTCTATCATAAAAATATGGGTCATATTCTAAATTTTTCTAGTTCCAAAGTTTCACTTTGGAATTCATACGAGAGTTTATATTTTCATTGTAGTTTGATTGTAAGGACTGATTTTTAGTATGCATCCCCAAGTAGAACTTGGGGACGAGGAAGAAAAATATTATTTAGATTGTAAGAGTAATCCTTTTGTATTCATTCTATAATTTGGAATTCATGTAAGGGATTTATCAAAAACTAGATAAAATGTAAAATACATAATATTAGAAGGAAAAATATGAAATTTACAGGAACAAACGTATTAGTAACAGGTGCAAGTAAAGGAATTGGGGCTGAAGTAGCAAAAGAATTAGCAACTTATGGTTTAAAAGTATGGATCAATTACAGAAGTAAACCTGAGATTGCTGATGCAGTTAAGGAAACTATTGAAGCAGCTGGCGGTACTGCTGCTGTTATTAAAGGTGATGTATCTGTTGAAGCTGATTGGGCAGATATGATAAAAACAATTGTTGATGCTGATGGAGCATTGTCTTATCTTGTAAATAATGCAGGAATTACAAAAGATAAATTAGCTATTAGGATGTCGGTAGATGATTTTGATGATGTAATAAATGCAAATCTAAAATCTACATTTATAGGTTGTAGGGATGCCCTTAAAACTATGAGTAAGAAAAAGTTTGGAGCAGTTGTAAATATCTCTTCTATTGTCGGCGAGATGGGAAATCCTGGTCAAACAAATTATTCAGCTTCTAAAGGTGGTGTAAATACTATGACTAAAGCATTTGCAAAAGAGGGTAGTGCTAGAGCGATTAGATTTAATGCTATAACTCCAGGATTTATTCGAACAGATATGACAGATGAATTAAAACAAGAGGTAAAAGATGAATATACTAGAAATATACCACTTAAAAGGTTTGGTGAAGCAAAAGAGGTAGCAGATGCTGTTGCATTTCTTTTAAGTGATCATTCAACTTACATAACTGGTGAGATATTAAAAGTAAATGGTGGGCTTTATACTTAATTTAATTTTTAATTATAAATAAACTTGCTATAATACCAATGAATTTAAAAAAAGGAAATAGAAATGTTAGAAAAAGTAAAAGCAGTTGTTGTTGAACAACTTGACTGTAACGCAGACGAAGTAAAAGAAGATTCAAAGTTTATTGAGGATTTAGGTGCAGATTCACTTGATGTAGTTGAATTAGTTATGGCTTTAGAAGAAGAATTTGATATTGAAATTCCAGATGAAGATGCTGAAGGTATTTTAACTGTAGCTGATGCATTAAAATATATTGAAGATCACAAATAGGTCAAACCTTAAATAGATTGTTTTAGGCAAAATAGTTCTTGTCTAAAATACCTATTTTGTAGTTTAAATAAAGTTAAAAAATTTAATTTTATTTAGTTTATAAATATGGAGATATAAGATATGCAAAGAGTTGTAGTAACTGGTATAGGAATGATTAATTCACTTGGAAATAATGTTGAAGAATCTTTTAAAGCTATTGTAGATGGTCAATGTGGTATAGATACTATTAGTCTTTTTGATGCAAGTGCATTTTCTGCACAAATTGCGGGGGAAGTTAAAAACTTTGATCCAGCAGCAATTATGGGGAAGAAAGAGGTAAAAAAAGCAGATAGATTTATTCAGCTTGGTATCCATGCTGCACAAGAAGCTATGGAAGATGCAAAAGTTATAACTGAAAATAAAGTTAGTGAAGATATAGCTGAATCATTTGGTATTGTTGCGGCTTCTGGAATTGGTGGGTTAGCAAATATTGAAAAAAATTCTGTTATTTGTAACACAAGAGGACCAGGTAAAATATCTCCATTTTTTATCCCTTCTGCGTTAGTTAATATGTTGGGTGGATTTATCACAATTCAACATAACCTAAAAGGTCCAAATATCTCAGCAGTAACAGCATGTGCTGCAGGAACACATGGAATAGCTGATGCTTTTAAAACAATTGCACTTGGTGGTGCAGATAAAATGTTAGTTGTTGGTGCAGAATCAGCAGTATGTGGTGCAGGTGTTGGTGGATTTGCTTCAATGAAAGCATTATCTACAAGAAATGATGATCCAAAAACCGCTTCAAGACCTTTTGATAAAAATAGAGATGGATTTATTATGGGGGAAGGTGCTGGAGCTTTAGTTATGGAAACTTTAGAATCTGCACAAAATAGAGGTGCAAAAATATACGCAGAAGTTCTTGGTTTTGGTGAAAGTGGTGATGCAAATCATATTACAACACCAACTATGGATGGACCTTTAAGAGCGATGAAAGCTGCATTTAAAATGGCAGAAAAAAATAATGGTGGAGAGTTAAAAATTGATTATGTAAATGCTCATGGTACATCTACACCTGTAAATGACAAAAATGAAACAGCAGCTTTAAAAGAGTTATTTGGTGGAATTGAAAACTGCCCTCCTGTTACATCAACAAAAGGTCAAATTGGACACTGTTTAGGTGCTGCTGGTGCACTTGAGGCAATTATCTCTATTAAAGCTATGGAAGATGGTATAATTCCTCCAACAATTAATCAAATTGAATCTGATGAAAATTGTGATTTAGACTATGTTCCAAATGTAGCTATAAAAGCTGACTTAAATATTATCATGAGTAATTCATTTGGTTTTGGTGGAACTAATGGTGTTATTATTATGAAAAAATTTGCAAAGTAGGTAATAGTATGGCAACATATTTAGATTTTGAACAAGGTTTAAAAAAAATTGAAGATGATATCATTGTTGCAAAAACAAAAGCGGATGAGTATGCCGTATCAATTTTAGAAAAAAAGCTTTCCGAAGAGGTAAAAAATACATATTCTAATCTTTCAGATTTCCAAAAATTAAAACTTGCAAGACATGCCGATAGACCTTATGCTCTAGATTATATTAGAGGTCTTATGACTAACTCTTATGAGATTCATGGAGATAGACATCTAGCTGATGACCAAGCAATAGTTTGCTACCTTGGAAATATAGGTGATCAAAAGTGTGTGGTTATTGGTGAACAAAAAGGTAGAGGCGTAAAAAACAAAATAAAAAGAAATTTTGGTATGCCAAATCCTGAAGGGTATAGAAAAGCTTTAAGAGCGGCAAAAATAGCAGAGAAGTTTAATCTACCAATTTTATTTTTAGTTGATACTCCAGGTGCATATCCAGGTATTGGTGCCGAAGAGAGATCTCAAAGTGAAGCAATTGCTAGAAACTTGTTTGAATTAAGTGATTTAGATACTGTAATTATAGCCGTAGTTATTGGAGAGGGTGGTTCTGGTGGAGCACTGGCAATATCTATGGGAGATAAATTAGCTATGATGAGATATAGTGTATATTCTGTTATTTCACCTGAAGGTTGTGCAAGTATTTTATGGAAAGATCAAGCTATGGTTGAAACAGCAACAAATGCTCTTAAAATCACATCTGCTGATTTAAAAGATTATAAACTAATTGATGATGTTGTAGCTGAGCCTTTAATAGGAGCACATAGAGATAAAGAAAATGCTATTAAAGCTTTAGGTGATTATTTTTTAGATAGTGTAGAAGAGTTAAAAAAACTATCCAAAGAGGAGCGAGATGCAAAGAGATATGCAAAGTTTATGTCTTTAGGTAGTTTCGACTAATAGCTCTTACAGTACAGAAGTAAATTTATTTTACTTCCCTACTAAATTATACAAACCTTCTATCTCTTTATCCCAAATAGTATCATCTATAGTTTCTAATATAAGTGGAATATCATCCATTCTACTATCATTCATTATATATGAAAATGCATCCCAACCTATTTCACCAGCACCTAAACTATGATGTCTATCTACTCTAGCCCCCAACGGTGGTTTAGAATCATTTATATGCATACCCATTAAAAATTCTCGTCCAACAATTTTATCAAAATCACCCCATGTTTTATCATAGGCCTCTCGTGTTCTAATATCATAACCAGCTGTAAACATATGGCAAGTATCTATGCAAACACCTATTCTACTTTTATCCTCAACTCTATCAATGATATATTCTAAATGCTCAAATTTATATCCAAGATTTGTACCTTGACCTGCTGTATTTTCTATCACTGCTTTTACATTTTTAGTTTTATCCAGTGCAAAATTAATTGATTCTGCGATTAAATCTAAACATTCTAGTTCAGCATAATGGATCTTTTCATTATATTCTGGATCTTTTTTGCCAAATTTTTGAAGATGACTACCTGGATGAAAATTTAATCTATCCAGTCCAAGAATATCACATCTTTCTAGTTCATCTATAAAAGCATTTCTACTTTTTGTAAGTTTCTCTTCATCTGGATTACCTAAGTTAATTAAGTAACTATCATGTGGCAAAATATGTTTTGGCAATATACCACTTTCTTCAAGGTTTTTAAACCAAGCATCTAAAGTTTTAGTTTCAAATGGTTTTGCTTCCCATCTTTTTTGGTTTTTAGTAAAAAGAGCAAAAGCCTTTGCTCCAATAGCCATAGCGTTTAATGGTCCATTTTGAACACCACCACTTGTACTTACATGAGCGCCTACAAATTTAGTCATATTATTTCACCTTTATTAGTATGTTGTTATTTTTATCTTTATGATAAATTTTATTTTGAGAAAAAAGATTGTATAAAAAATCATCTCTGTATGATTCACTAAAATATTGTTTATTAAATTCTTTAGAACTGATACATTGTAAAGTACCTTTACAAATTTCATCTTTATATATTTTTAAATTTAGAACCAATTGTCCAACATTAAAGATTTGCAAATGAATATAATCATCATATTTCGTAATAAAACCTTTATCATAAAACTTCATACTTGGTGTTTTAAATACAACTGTACTACTTTTAGAATAAATTGGTTTCTTTATTGAACAACCCGATAAAAAAATAATGAAAATAGATAATAAAATTGTTTTAATGTTCTTAACCTTTATACAAAAAAGAAGTTTACACTCTTTTGCTTAAATCCAAATTATACAAATACTATGATATAATTCCAACATGTTTACAGGACTTATAAGAGAGATGGCTAATGTAATTAGCTTTAATAATAATATTTTAACATTAAATGCACAATATACTCCAAAAATTGGGGATAGTATTGCTATAAATGGTGCTTGTTTAACTGTTATTGATATATCAAATAGTACTTTTAGTGTTGAGTTATCACCAGAATCACAAAACATTTTAGCAATAGAAAATTATGCTAATTTAGTTCATATGGAACCCGCAATGATGATGGGTGACAGGTTTGAGGGTCATATAGTTCAAGGTCATGTTGATTGCTTAGGTACGATAACAAATATAATTGATAATGGTAATTCAACTGACTTTTTTATCTCTTTGCCAAAAGATTTTCTTAAATTTGTTATACAAAAAGGTTCAATTACTGTTGATGGTATAAGTTTAACAGTAAATGATATTGATAATACGCAAAGTATTTTTAGACTCACAATTATACCCCATACTATAGAAAATACATTATTTAAAACCTATACTATAAATAGTAAAGTTAATATTGAAACTGATATGTTTGCACGATATGTATATAATTTATTTAAAAAAGATAATTCAAATGATCAATTATCATGGGATTTGGTTGATAAAATAATGTCTAATTACTAGTATTATTATCCTCTATTTTTTTTGAATATAGATAATAATCTCTATTTCCTAAAGTGTCTGCATATGGTGATACAATAACATTTTTTGTATTTTCATGTATAATTATATCTATCACTTTCCCCACTTTGACTCCATAAGGGAATATTGAATCCATACTACTTGTAATAACCTCATCATCTATCTTAACATCTTTCCATATTGGCACATATTTAACAATAATATTACCATCATTTTGAATACCTGATGTTATACCTGGAGTATTTGTTTCTCCGATAAATACAGTATAGTTACATCTTTTATGTTGATTTAAATAAGCTATAGATTTATTATTTTTATTTACTACAATACCAGCACTAAAACCATCATATGTGATTAGTGCTGATATTTTATTCTCTTTTATTTTCTTATCTAATATTACTTTTGAATGGTCATTGAATTTAAAATATGAGAGAACCCTAACTTTTTTATATATTAATTTTGGTTCGATATGTATATCTATATTTTTATTTATCTCTTGTAACTCTTTTGATTTTTTTTCATAAAGTAATTTATATTGTAAATTTCTTATATTTTCATTTTTTAATTGTTCAATATAATCAAGTTGATTAAAGTATTTATTAACTGATTCATTCATTAACACTAGAACATTTATGTAGTTAGATTTAATTGAACTATTTAGTGTATTGAGGTTTTTACTAATTAACTTCTCTACACTAAATAAATATAAGATGGCTATAGTTATAACCAATAAAAAAAGTAAAAATTTTTTATTCATTAGATATTAGTCTAAGTAATGAATCCTCATCTAATGTTTTACTTGTACCATATGCAACTGCCAACAATGGCTCTTCAGCTACTCTTACTGGAAGTTTAATATCTTGTCTTAAATAATCATCTAAACCTCGAATAAGTGCTCCCCCACCTGTTAATACAACACCATTATCTACAACATCACCTGCTAAATCAGGTGGCATCTCTTCTAATACTTGCCTTACAGCTAATGCTATCTCTTTTAATGGTTCATGAAGTGCTCCTCTTACACCTTCACTAGTAAGATCAATTGTTGTAAGAAGACCTGAACTATCTCTACCTTTTACTTTAATTGTTTCATCTTTACCTTGCTTAATAGCAGTACCAATATCTAACTTAATATTTTCAGCTGTTCTTTCACCTATATAAAGGTTAAAGTTTTGTCTAACATAATCTATAATTGCTTTATCAAATCTATCACCAGCAACTTTTATTGATTTACTAAGAACTAATCCTCCAAGTGAAGTAACACCAATCTCTGTTGTTCCTCCACCTATATCAACTACAACATAACCATTTGGACTACTTACAGGAATTCCTGCTCCAATTGCTGCTGCCATTGGCTCCTCTACTAGAAATACTTCTCTTGCTCCTGCGCTTAATGCAGATTCTCGAACAGCTTTTCTTTCAACTTGCGTAATACCATGAGGGATACATATAATAATTCTAGGTCTTAAAAAAGATTTTCTATTATGAGCTTTTTCAATAAAATATCTAATCATTCTTTCAGTCATCTCAAAATCAGCAATAACACCATCTTTCATAGGTCTAACTGCTTGAATATTTACAGGTGTTTTACCTATCATCTGTTTAGCTTCTTTACCAACTGCTAATATTTTATCTCTTCCATATCTATCATGCTGAACTGCAACAACTGATGGTTCATTTATAATAATACCTTTACCTTTTACAGATACAATTGTATTTGCTGTACCTAAATCGATAGCCATATCACTTGAAAACCAACCAATTATTTTATCAAAAACCATTATTTATCCCTTTTTATTTTATGCTACTTTAGGTAGTTCTGTTTTATTTATAACATCTTGTGTAATGGTAACTGTTTTACCTTTATATTCAGGTAATTCATACATAACATCAAGCATAACCTCTTCTAAGATAGATCTTAAACCTCTTGCCCCTGTTTTTCTTTTAATTGCAGCTTTTGCAATCTCTTTTAATGAATCTTCTTCAAATTCTAATTCAACATCATCCATTTTAAATAATTTTGAATATTGTTTTACTAAAGAATTTTTTGGTTCTTTTAGAATATGTATCATAGCATCTTCATCAATCTCTTGTAAAACAGCTGTCATATGCAATCTACCTATAAGTTCTGGAATAAGACCATATTTTACTAAATCATCAGCTTCTAAAAGCTCCATGATATTGTCTTGTTCCTCTTTAGTTTTTTTCTCTTGATTAAATCCAAGTATATTTCCACCTTGTCTTTTACCAATAATATCTTTCATACCATCAAATGCACCACCACAAATAAATAATACATTTGTAGTATCTAAGCTAATAGCATCTTGACCAGGATGTTTCCTTCCACCTTTTGGAGGAACATTTATAGAACTACCCTCTATAATCTTTAATAATGCTTGCTGAACACCCTCACCACTTACATCTCTTGTGATACTTCTATTTTCAGACATTCTTGCTATTTTATCTATCTCATCAATAAATATTATACCTTGCTCTGCTTTTTTTATATCTCCCCCAGCTGCTTGAATAAGTCTTGTAACTATATTTTCTACATCATCTCCAACATACCCTGCTTCTGTTAAACTTGTAGCATCTGCAATTGCTAAAGGTACATCAAGATATTTTGCAATAGTTTGAGCAAGTAATGTTTTACCACTTCCTGTTGGTCCAATTAATAATACATTTGACTTAGTAAGTTCTGTTGTATCTTCCATTGTATCTTGCATAAAAATTCTTTTGTAGTGATTGTAAACTGCAACACTTAAAACTTTTTTTGCTTTATCTTGTCCTATTACATATTCATCCAATATATCTTTTAACTCTTTAGGTGTTAATATTATTTTAGAGTCTTCTTCAATATTATCTTCTATTTTGTCTAATACGGTATCATTTCCATCTTTGTGACCTTGAATTATATCATACGCTGATTTTGCACATACTTGGCAAATAGTTGCATTTTCTCCAGCTATTACAGGATTGTGATCACTATCTTCAATCCCACAAAAATCACATATTAATCTTTCTTTTTTCATACTTTATTGTTTCCTTGTGAAAGGAATTCCTCTTTTTGTATCTACTACAAATTGAGCTAATTGCTTTCCATATTTATTTTTTGTTGTTTCTACTATACTTTGAGCTACTTCTGTAATACTATTTCCAGAGTCAAAAATCTCTTTATATGTTTTTCGTATAGCATCTATATCACCTCTGCTGTTCTTAAATCTTCTTCTTAAACCATTTATATTTAAACTTCGCAGCGTCGCTCTATTTCCTTCACATATACAAAATGGTGGAATATCTTGAACTAAAATAGAACCACCACCTATCATAGCTTGTTCTCCAATTTTACAAAATTGATGAATAGCACTCATACCACCAATTACACAATTACTATCAATCTCAACATGACCAGCTATTGCACAACTATTTGCTACAACTATATTATCTTGCAATATACAATCATGACCAATATGAACATGTCCCATAAGTAAACATCCATCACCTATAGAAGTTTTATATCCACCACCTGAAGTTCCTGTATTTATTAGAGTATGTTCTCTTATAGTATTATTGTCACCAATAATTAATTGAGTTGTTTCACCATCAAATTTTAAATCTTGAGGAATAGTTCCCAATACTGCATGTGAAAATATTCTATTGTTTTTACCAATAGTTGTTTCGCCCTCTATTAAACAATGGCTACTTACTGTTGTTCCACTATTAATAGTCACATCTTTACCAATAACAGTAAAAGCTCCAATAGTTACATCTGGCGCGATTTTAGCTCCATCTTCAACTATTGCTGTTTTATGAATATTACCCATAAGCTACTTATCTACAACCATTGCTTTTAACTCTGCTTCTGCCACAAGCTGATCATCTACATAAGCTTTTCCACCTAAAACTATAAGTGTTTTTCTCAATTTTAAAACTTCTATTTTATACTCTAACTTATCACCTGGCTTTACAGGAACTCTAAACTTAGCACCATCTATACTCATAAAATATATAACTTTTTGTTTTATCTCTTCTTCAGTAAGTCCAGAGCTTTTTAAAGCAAGTATTCCACCTGCTTGTGCCATACCTTCAAGTATCATAACACCTGGATATATAGGATGTCCAGGGAAATGTCCTTCAAAAACTGGCTCACTTATTGAAACATTTTTATATCCCACTATATTTTTACCTTCGTTCATCTCTGTAACCCTGTCTATTAATAAAAAGGGGTACCTATGAGGAAGTATTTTTTGAATCTCTACAACATCTAACATCTATGTCTCCTACTTAATGGTCTTTATATATTTTACATTTGTAATTTTAATAATAGTATAGCTTAAAATAGTTTACAATAAGTATAAACAATAATTATAAAATTTAAATAGTTTATGTTAATCTTTATATTTAAAGATATATTTAAGTAAATCATTATAAAATCCAAATTATAAAAATAAAAAGGATTTTAATGTATAACAGAGATTATTTAACAAACAATAATGACACAAGTTATTCAAATCAAAATGAAGCGTATACTTCATCACAAGAGCAGTCACAAGCACCAGCAAATTTAATGGCTTTTTTAAAAAGTACATATCAACTTTTTGCTAGTTCACTTTTAGCTGCAACTGCAGGAGCATATATCGGTCTTGGTATGGCTAGTACAATATCTAGTTGGTATTGGGGATTGGTAATTTTAGAATTTGCTTTATTATTTGGAATTTATGCAGTTAAAGATAAACCAGGTATAAACTTAATTGTATTATTTGCATTTACATTTATAAGTGGATTAACAATTACACCTTTACTAAGTAGTGTATTTAATATGCCAAACGGAGCTTCTGTAGTTGCTCAAGCATTTCTTATGACTTCTGTTGCATTTGGTGGGATATCAATGTTTGCACTTACAACTAAAAGAGATTTCTCTATGATGGGTAAGATGCTTATGATTGCAGTTATTATTTTAATAGTTGGATCTATTAGTAATATTTTTATTGGTTCTCCTATATTACAACTTGGTATTGCTATGGTTGGTGCTTTAGTATTTAGTGCATTTATTTTATATGATACACAACAAATAATAAAAGGTGGTTTTTCTACTCCTATTGAAGCTGCAATTGCATTATACTTGGATTTTTTAAACTTATTTATTTCGTTATTACAAATATTTGCTGCATTTAATAGCAAAGATGACTAAAGAGCATTTACGCTTAATTGATGCCAATCTAAACAGACTTAGAGAAGGGATCAGAGTTGTTGAAGATATATATCGATATATCTTCAACGATAAAAATATTGCATCAAAATTAAAAACACTACGACACAATTCTAGAATATCACAATATGAAGAGTTACTTAATTCTCGTGATATCAAAAATGATGTATTAAAAACATCAACATCATCTGAACAATCTAGAGAAGATTTAAACTCCATACTTATTGCAAATTTTAAACGAGCCCAAGAGAGTTCAAGAGTATTAGAAGAGTTTGGTAAATTAATAGATACAGATACAACAACAAGTGAAAATTTTAAGAATATTAGATATACTCTTTATGATTTGGAAAAATCTATAATACTAAACTAAAAAGGCTACTTTTGATCTATTTTTTTATATACCTTTTTTTAGAAGTTATGATATCATCTTCAATTGCTAGTTCAATTGGTGGATTAAATACATTTTTTGCAATTATTGTATCTGCAATAGTGGGTATCTCTATACTTAAAAATTTCAAATACTCTTTAATGGAAAATATACAAAAAGCAAGAACTGGTCAGATAACTCAAGAGGAGTTTATAAAAACAAATGTTGGTCGTGCAATTGGAGCATTATTTTTAATAATACCTGGATTTTTTACAGATGCTATAGGCATTTTGCTTCAATTTGGTTTATTGGTATCATTATTTAGTAAAATATTTACTTTTAAGAAACCAAATAAAACTTCACCTTATTCAACTAATTTTGAATATAATCAAACAAATTTCAACAATACAAATTACAAAGGGGTAAATGATGATATTATCGACGTCGAAATCATGGATAAAGATAGTAAAACTATCGATGATCCTAAGTCTATTAAGTAGTACATTAGTAGCAAATACAGTAGATAAAAATCTTTTAAAATTCGAGGAACAAAGAATTAAAAGAGCGGTTGCAAGAGCAAAAGGAACTATAAATAGTATTAAAATTGTTTTAAAAAAAGATTTAAAACAAGATGGTTGGTATGGATATGTGTTTAACCTTGATATAAATATACAAGGCAATAATATCAATCAAAAAGATACATTATTTGCTAAAGGTAATTTAATAGCACCTGACCTTATAAGCACTAAAACAAAAAGAAGTTTTAAAGATATGATGTATCCAACAATTGGAGATAAGTATTATTCTAAAAAACATCTAATAGCTGGAAATCCTAACGCAAAACATAAGATGGTTATATTTAGTGATCCACTATGTCCAATTTGTGTAGATGAAGTTCCATTTATAATAAAAGCAATTATTGACAATCCAAAAAACATTGCATTATATTATTATCATCTACCTTTAGATATGCACCCAACAGCTAGAACTATATCTAAGGCATCAATAATTGCTAGAAAAATGGGCATTAAAAATGTAGATTATAGAGTATATGATGCAAACTTTTCTGAAAAATATAAATTTGATGCATATGAAGATAAAGATGATAAAAAGATATTAAAATTTTTCAATAAAGAGTTTGGTACAAATATAACAATGGGTCAAATAAATGATCCTAAATTAGAAAAGATGCTTAAAGATGATAATAAAATGTCTGATGATGCTTTTGTATCAGGAACACCAACTGTATTCTTTGATGGTAATTATGATATAACTAGATTGAAATATGAACAATTTTTAAAATAAATAGGATAAATAATAGATGGATAAAATAATAATAGCAACTAGAGCAAGTGATTTAGCACTTTGGCAAGCATATCATGTAAAAGCAAGAATTGAAAAAAGTTTCCCTAAAATAGAAGTAGAACTAAATAAAATTGTAAGTAATGGTGATAAAGTACTAGATAAACCTTTAGCACTAATAGGTGGGAAAGGTCACTTTACAAAAGAACTTGAAGATGAGATGTTAGCAGGAAATGCACATTTAGCTGTACATAGTTTAAAAGATGTGCCTACCTATATCCCAGATGGATTAGAACTAGTAGCCATTACACAAAGACAAGATCAAAGTGATGTTTTTTTATCTCATAAATATAAAAGTTTAAAAGATTTACCAAAAGGTGCAGTTGTAGGAACTACAAGTTTAAGAAGAAGAATGCAACTACTTAAAAAAAGACCTGATTTAATAGTAAAAGATTTAAGAGGAAATGTAAATACAAGACTTAGAAAACTAGCCGAAGGTCAATATGATGCTATTATTTTAGCTTGGATTGGTCTTCATAGACTAGATCTACTTAAAGATATTCCATTTACTAAAAAATTGAAATTGAAAAATATGATACCACCTATGGGTCAAGCAGCATTAGGGATAGAGATAGTTTCAAGCAACGATAAAGTACGAGAAATCGCAATGAGTTTAAATGATGAACCAACATATATTTGTACTTTTGTTGAACGAGATTTTATAAGTAAAATTGGTGCAGGATGTTCTGCACCCGTTGCATGTAATGCTACAATTGATGGTGATGTAGTAAACCTAGAAGCGATGATAGGATATCCAGATGGTACAAATATTATGTGGAAAACTGCAACAGCACTTATATCTCATTGTGATGAATTAGGTTCACAATTAGCACAAGATTTTATTTTAGAAGGTGCCATGGAGATTCTTAAAAATGCTGAAAATATTGCATTTAAAGATGAGATGCCACAAAGATTATAAGTAATTTACAATAATTAATACATTATTTTACTAAGATAAAGTCCATTTGATGGAGCTAATGTCCAAGATATTAGCTCTTTTTTATTTAACTGATTTATTAAGTCTTCTATAGTTAATTTTCCACTTGATATTTTCATAATAAAATCAACCATCATTCTTATTTGACTTCTTAAATATGAGTTTGCTTTAAAATTCAATACATACATATCTTTATATTCATAGAATTTGATATCATATACTTCTCTAATTGTAGATATTGGATCACTACCTTTTTTGCTAAAATATTCAAAATCATGCACACCTATAAATATTTTAAGTGTCTCCTCTATTTTTTTAATATCTATATCTTTATAATAAGCCATATACTTATAGTTAAATGGTGTCAATTGTTTTTTCGATATTAGATATCTATATTCCCTTTTTTTTGCACTAAATCTTGCATGAAAATCATCATCTATCTTTACTGCTTGTCTAATATATATTGAGCCATCCAATTGTCTATTTAATACCTCTTTTAACTTATTTAAATCACTCCAAAACATTGGAATAGTACATGATACCACTTGTCTAAAAGCATGTACCCCTTTATCGGTTCTTCCACTAAAATCAAATTTTGTATCTATATTTAAAGTTAAAAACAGCTCTTCAATTCTAGACTGAATTGTTTTTTGATCAGGTTGTATCTGAGATCCATAAAAATCAGATCCATCATAACTAATAGTTAGCTTTATTTTCATTTATTATATATGCTTTAGTAATTTGGTTTAATTTTATATCTATATAATATTAAACTAAAAAATACCCATATTAATGGTGCATAATACAATACATCTGTACCAATAACATTGGCCAATTTTTGTGCAACTAAAATATAAAATGTTGCAAATAATAACCCTAATGATGTACTATTATTCTTATCATATCTAGGATTAAAATATCCAATATATATTATAAATACAATAGAGATTAATGGAAAAATTGAAACTAATATATAAAAAGTAAAATTTAACTCTTTAATATGACTCTGCTTAAGATCTTTCCAATAAAGTAATAAATCATCAAATGTATTAATATTTGGAAGTTGCTTTATCTCATTATTAATAACCATTTTTTTAAAATCTACTTGATTTACTCCCTCTTTTATTTTTAAAACTTTTCCATCTTGTAAGCTTAATGTTAATGATGTTTTTACATTTGTCATTGTTGCATATTTTGCTATAATAAATGTATCTTCATTTTTATTTTTATCTTGATTAAATAAAACTATATCTTTATATAGTCCATTTTTCTCCTCATTTACATATATAAGCCATTTACCAAACTCTTGACCATATTCACTTGCTTTAATATTAAAACTAGCTTCCGTCTTTTTATCTTTTAGAAATGATTTTTTCATATAATCTGCTTTTGGTATCAAAGCTAAAGATATAATAAGTGTTAAAATAGAACTCAGTACCAAAGTTGGAAAAATTAATTTTAATATTTTTATTGGATTTAATCCAAAGCTTGTAATCACTATCAATTCATATTCACTTGATAGTTTAGCAAGTGATAAACAAAGTGATATAAATATAGTAACTGGTAGTGTATAAAAAAGTATTGTGGGTATTGAGTAAGAATAAAGCTCTAATAGTTCTAAAAAATTGATTTGTATAACAGAAGTTAGTGATGCTATTTTAACTAAAAATATAATAGATGTTATTGTAAATAGTGTAATAAAAATAGGAAAAAATGTTTGTGAATAAGTAGATATTAAATATTTTTTTAACAAATTTCTTTTTTTATAACTATTCATTATTTTAATATCCCTTGTAATAACTCTAGAAAATATATATCATTTATATATACAACAAATAATCCCATAGTTAA
The DNA here is from genome assembly GCA_034660095.1 of Campylobacterota bacterium. Lineage (GTDB taxonomy): Bacteria > Campylobacterota > Campylobacteria > Campylobacterales > Arcobacteraceae > JAIOSF01. The sequence continues at coordinate 22,822 of JAYEIM010000061.1, forward strand.
AAATGGGATAAATGGTGTTTCAATCTCTTTTTTAATAAAAATATTTATTAAAGATGGAATTATAGCAAAAATTGCTGATAAAAATATTGCCATTATTCCTAATTGCACACCTAATATTCCTCCAATAATTGCAATTATTGGAATATCACCCTCACCTACTGATTTCTGAGTTTTTAAACTATCATCTTTTACTATCTTTGCTTTTATATTTTGAATATAATATGTTACAAATAATTCTAGTAAAACTATACCTCCAGCAAAAATAAATAGTGTAACAATATTTTCAAATTTATAATTTATTATGTAAACTATAGCAATAAGAAGAGATATTATAAGTAGATAATCAGGAACAGCCTTAAATTCAAAATCTATAAAAGACAATACAATTAAACTATAAAATAATGATAATATAAATAAAAACTGCAAATTAAAACCAGTTTTAAAAAAAATTGTTATTGTTACAACTGCTGTTAATATCTCTACTATTGGATAAATAATAGATATTTTACTTTTACAATTAGAACATTTTCCTTTTAGATATATGTATGAAATTATTGGTAGATTTTCATACCATTTTATCTGATAATTACAATTAGGACATACTGATCGTTTTGGATTAAATAAAGATATACCCAAAGGCAATCTATATATTAACATATTTAAAAAACTTCCAAATATTAATCCTACAAAACCAATAATTAAAAGATTAAATTCCACCAAATCTTCGCTCTCTTTTATGAAAATCAGAGATAATATCATCTAGTTCATTTGTATCAAATTCTGGCCAATATGTTTGTGTAAAAAACATCTCAGCATAAGCACTTTGCCAAAGTAAATAGTTAGAAATTCTAACCTCTCCACTTGTACGAATTAACATATCAACATCAGGCATATTTTTAGTATCTAAACAGCTATTTATATTTTCTTCATTTACATCTAGCTTTTGTTTATTTAGTTTTTGTACTGCTCTTACTAATTCATCTCTACTTCCATAGTTTAATGCTAGAACTTGAGTGAGTCCACTACATTTAGCAGTTTTTTCTTCTGTATCTTTTATAATATCTTGAAGTTTTTTAGAAAATTTACTTAAATTTCCTATAGCTCTAAATTTAACATTATTTTCTAAGTATATTGGCAATTCACTTTTAAAATATCTCTCTAGAAGTTTCATCAAAAACTCAACTTCTAATCTTGGTCTTGACCAATTTTCTGTACTAAATGCATATAATGTAAGATATTTTATACCAATATCACTACAATGTATTGTTATATCTCTTACAGTAATAGCACCTTGTTCATGTCCTGCTGTTCTATTTAACCCTTGCTCTTTTGCCCATCTACCATTTCCATCCATAATTATGGCGATATGTGTTGGTAAGTTATTTTGACTCATTAAACTCATCTTTTAACCTATCTAATATCTCTAATGAAACTTCCAATTTAGTTCCATCTATATTTGGCATACAATTTTCTTTTGTAATTAATTCTATTTTATTTGTATTGGCACCAAAATTATTTTCATTGCCTATAATATTTAAACAAACAGCATCTATATTTTTATTATTTAACATATTTATTGCATTTTTTTGTCCATTTTTTTTATCAATCTCAGCTTTAAAACCAATAGAATATATTTTTGACTTATCTATAGAATCTAAAATATCAATATTCTTTTTTAGTTTTAGATCCCAATTATCTCCTATATCATCTTTTTTTATTTTTCCTGTTTGTGGAAATGTAGGTATATAGTCACTAACAGCAGCGACCGCAAAAAAGTAAGGTTTCTTTTGAATAAGTTGCATAGTGGAACTATCCATAAGTGTTGCACTTGACATTTTACCTTTTAGAGCAATTTTGATACTTGATTCTACATATTCAAACATCTCTACTGTACTTTCTACTTTTATTGTATGTATAGCATCTGGAACATTAATATCAGATGTAGTAACTAAGCATACATCAGCTCCTTTATAATATAAGGCAGTAGCTAAATTTAAAGCCATTTTTCCGCTACTAAAATTACTAATATATCTTACATCATCAATTTTTTCTATTGTTCCACCGCCATTTAATACAACTTTTCTATCTAACCAATATGTATCTTGTAATAACTCTTTAGCCGTTGCATTAAATATATCTTCAACTTCTGCCATAGCACCATCACCTATATCTTTACAGGCTAACTCTTTGGTAGTTGTAGCAATAAGCTTAAAATTACAAAGTTTTAACATCTTTAAACTAGCTTTTGTTAATGGATTGTTCATCATATTTGTATTTGCTGCTGGACACATTAGTTTAGTTCTAGGATAAGCAAGTGCTGTTTGTAGAAGTAGATTATCTGCTATACCATTTGAAAGCTTATTTATAGTGTTAGCTGTACAAGGTGCTATTACAAATATATCTGCCCATTTTCCTATTGCTATGTGATTATTTACACTATTTGTACTCCAATCTTCACTATTTTCATCTAATATTTTATTTTGACTAATAGTTTCAAAAGTAAGTGGTGTTATAAATTTTTTAGAAGATTCTGTCATAATTACTTTTACATTAGCACCTGCTTTTATATAAAGTCTTATAAGTTCAAGCGATTTATATATAGCGATACTTCCAGTTACTGCTACTAAAATATTTCTATTCTCTAGTATTTTTAAAGTTTCATTCATTATTTTATACTTTTATTAAAGAATTTATAAAAAAAACCTTTAATAGTTTTTTGTTTTGTTCTACTAAGTGCTAAATCACCAGATTTTACATCTGAGGTGATTGTACTTCCAGCTGCAATCATAACATCATCTTCTATGTTTAATGGAGCTACAAGTTGTGTATCTGAACCAATAAATACATTTTTTCCTATAATTGTTTTAAATTTATTTTTTCCATCATAATTGCAAGTTATTGTTCCTGCACCTATATTTGTACCTTCATCAATACAACTATCTCCAAGATACGCTAAATGTCCAGCTTTTACACCTGTAAGTGATGATTTTTTAACCTCTACAAAGTTTCCAATATGTGTGTTTTTCAATATAGAAAATGGTCTAATTCTAGCCATTGGACCTATATCACTATCTTCTAAAATAGAATCTTCAACTACACTATTTGTTTTGATATGTGAGTTTATAATTTTTGTATTGCCTAAAAGTGTCACACCATTTTCTAAAATAGATTCACCCTCAATCTCAACACTACTATCTATATAGATAGTATCAGGTAATCTCATAGAGATACCTGCTTTTAAAAAGTTTTCTTTTATACGATTTTGATGTATCACTTCTGCATTTGCTAAATCATATTTAGAATTTACACCCTTAAAATTTTCCTCTTTTACAGATATTGGCACAACTTTTATATCATTTTGAACTGCTAACTCAACTAAATCTGTTATATAATACTCTTTTTGATTATTGTCATTTGATAATTTTGGTAAATTTTCAAGTAAAAAACTTGTATCAAAACAATATATCCCTGCATTTGCAGTATTTATCTCTAATTCATAAGATGTACAATCTTTTTGCTCAACTATCTTTTTTACTCTATTTTTCTCTATAACAACTCTACCATAACCGTCAGCACAGTTTAAATCTAAAACTGACATTGTAAGTTTTTCATCATTTGATGTTAGTTGTTTTAATTCGTTAGCTTCAATAAGTGGCATATCTCCATTTAAAACTAATACTTTTGAATTGGCGGGAGTTATCCCCATAACTGCTCCACCAGTTCCTGGGTATTGATCATGGTTTTGAATATGATAATTTATATTAGAAAAGTATTTGTCCATCGTTTCTTTGACAAGTGAAGATTGATGATATAAAACTACATGGATATCATCGCTTAATTTTTTTGCTTCATCTATAGCATAATAAAGCATCTCTTTTCCAGATATTTTATGTAAAACTTTAGGTAAAGAAGATTTCATTCTTGTACCTTTTCCTGCTGCTAAAATAATTATTGAAAGGTTATTTTGTATCATTTATTCTCATTTTTCAGTCCAATATATTATTAAGTTTTTGTTAAGATTAAAGGAAATAGCTTTAGTAGTCAATAAGCATATATAACAATTTTGCTATACATACACCTACTACTTGCTATGCATCTTTATATCGCGCGTAATTTCTTTGTTAATCTTAACAAAAACTTAATAATATATTGGAATATTAATTTATATTGGTATATATTATACCTAAGAAAATGTTACAAAACTATTTATAAAGATATTCTACTTTCATCATAATAAACTTCTTCTATCTCAAACTCTTTTTTTCCACCTGGAAGTTTTGCAACAAATTCATCTCCTTCAGATTTACCTAGCAATTGTTTTGCTAATGGTGAATGAAAAGATATATTTCCAATTTCTGGATTACTATGTGGTGAAGATACAATAGTATATACTATCTCTTCTTCTGTTTCAACATCTATAAGTTTTATAGTTGAACCAAAACTAATTTTTTCATGAGTTAGTGATGCTGGGTCTAGGATAATAACTCTAGTGATTAAATCTTCTAGCTCTGCTATTCTTTTATTTATATTTGCTTGATCCTCTTTAGCTGCGTGATATTCAGCATTTTCTTTAAGATCACCTAGTTGTCTAGCCTCTTCAATAGCAATTAAAATTTTTGGTCGCTGAACTAATTTCATATCACTAAGGCTTGCAGTTAAGTTGTCATAATCTTTACTTGTCATTGGTTCTTGTTGCATTATAAATTCCTACCTTTTGATTTCTCTTTTAGTTCTCTTTTCCACTCTTTTTCAAATTTTTTTCTTTTTAAAAAAGATAAGTTTTCTACAAATACATGACCACTTAGATGTTCCATCTCATGTTGCCATGCTACAGCTAAAAAATCGTGTGCTTCCATAGTTTGTTTCTCTCCATCTCTATTGTAGTATTCAACTATTACATGCTTTGCTCTTGTTACATCAGCATGAAATCCTGGAACACTTAAACAACCTTCACTAAAAACCAATTCACCATCTTTATGTGTTATAATAGGATTAATAGCTTCTATTAAATTTTCTGCTATTTGTGTGTCATCATCTGGTTGACCTTCGTTGTCAATAGGGATATTAATGATTAAAACATTTAAAGGGACAGCTATTTGAATAGCTGCTAATCCCACTCCATTTTTTGACATCATTGTATCATTCATATCATCCAAAAGAGTGTGAAGTTCTTTATCAAAAACTTCCACATCTTTAGATTTTTTTCTTAAAATAGGGTTTGGATAAGTTACTATATCTCTAATCATCTAAATATTTTTTCTAATTTCTATTCATGTTTATCAATAACTTTATCTACAATACCATAATCACAAGCTTCTTGTGCAGACATAAAGTTATCTCTTTCTGTATCTGCTTCAACTTTTTTCATATCTTGCCCTGTATGATCTGCTAATAGTTGATTTAAACTATCTTTTAATCTTTGTATCTCTTGTGCTTGTATTTGTATATCTGTAGATTGCCCTTGAGCACCACCTGAAGGCTGATGTATCATAATTCTAGCGTTTGGTAAAGCAAATCTTTTTCCAGCAGCTCCAGCACTTAATAAAAAAGCACCCATAGAAGCAGCTTGACCTATACAAATAGTACAGATATCAGGTTTAATATAATTCATAGTATCAAACATAGACATACCCGCAGTTACAACTCCACCTGGAGAATTTATATAAAGATATATATCTTTCTCTGGGTCTTCTGCTTCTAAAAATAGAAGTTGTGCTACAACGGTAGATGCAACTTGATCGTTTACTTCACCACTTAACATAATAATTCTATCTTTTAAAAGACGAGAGTAGATATCATAACTTCTCTCTCCTCTTCCTGTTTGTTCAACTACTACTGGAATATAAGACATTATTTTCCTGCTTTTTCGTCTAATAATTTAGTAACAACTTTTTGTTCAATCATTGACATTTTAATCGCTGGTAAATACCCTGCTTCTTCATATTGTTTAATCATAGCTTGACCATCTTGCCCTTGCATCATAGCTTCATAGTATATAGTTTGTGTAACTTCTTGGTCAGTCACTTCAACATTTTCAGCTTTAGCTAATGCATCAACAATAAATGTAGCTTTTACACTTTTTGTTGCATCTGGAGTAACTTTCTCTTTCATCTTTTCAATTTTCTTAGCATCATCTTTTAGCTTATTTATCTCATCTTCACTCATCTCTCTTACTTCTGCATTAAGTGATTGATTAATCTCTTGCTCTAAAACAGATGCAGGAACTGCAAAGTCAAGTTTAGATACTAAAGCTTCTAAAAATACAGGCTTTAACTCTTCATTGTAATATTTATTTACTTTTTCAGCTTTAATTTGCTCTTTTAGTTTAGCTTTTAATGTATCAACTGTTACATCTTTTTCTTGAGGTAAAACTTTTTGAGCAAATGCATCATCAATAGTTTCAGGTGTTCGTTCTTGAATTTCATGTAATTTAACTTTGAAAACTACTTCAGCACCAGCTAAATCTGCTGATTGATACTCTTTAGGAAAAGTTACATTAATCTCTTTTTCCTCTTCATATTTCATACCAATAATTTGCTCTTCAAATCCAGGGATAAATGAACCAGAACCAATTTCTAATGTATGACCTTCTGCTTTTCCACCATCAAAAGCAACGCCATCTTTAAAACCTTCAAAATCAATTACTGCATGATCTCCATCTTTTGCCATTCTTTTTCTTTTAAGTTTAGCCAATGGTGCTGAATGAGATGCCATACCTTCAAGTTTTTCATCTATCTCTTTTGCAGTTACTTTTTTTGTTTTAATTTCTGGCAATAATGCTTTATAATCACCTAAATCAAACTGTGGCTTACAAGATAAGTTGATCTCAACTTCAATAGAACCATCATCTTTTTTATCAAATTTAGTAACAGCTGGTTCACCAATTAGATCACTATTTGCTATTTTTAACTCTACTAATGCACTAGTTAATACATCTCTTAAAGCTTCACCCTCTGCATCTTGTGATAATTTTTCTGCGTATCTACTTTTTACTACTGCTACAGGTACTTTACCTTTTCTAAAACCTTGTACATCCATAGTTTTAGCTGCTTCTTTGGCTAGCTTGTTTAAGTTTGTTTCAATTGCATCTGCTGCTAATGTTGCAGTTACTACTGCATTTGCTTCGTCTATTTTGTTTACTTTCATAGAAATGAACTCCGTGTTTAATATTTTGTAAGGATTTTACCTAAAAATTGCTTATACTTAAATAGTGTAAAAAATATTTCTATTTTTGTACTTAAAGTGATATTTGGATATAATCGCAAATAATAAGATACAAAGGTTATACAATGAGTGGTTATAAAATAGTAGCAGGAACTGCAAACCCAGAATTTGCAAATAAAGTTGCCAAGTCTTTAAATAAAGAACTAGCTAAGATTGAAGTAAATAAGTTTAGCGATGGGGAGATAAATGTAATCATTCCTGAATCTGTTCGTGGTGAAGATGTATTTATTATCCAACCAACTTGTGTACCTGCAAATGATAATTTAATGGAACTACTTATTATTGTAGATGCATTAAAAAGAAGTAGTGCAGGTACAATTAATGCAGTTATTCCATACTTTGGATATGCAAGACAAGATAAAAAAGCGGCTCCTAGAGTTCCTATTACAGCTAAACTTGTTGCTGATATGCTTCAAGTTGCTGGTATTCAAAGAGTTATTACACTAGATCTTCATGCAGCTCAAATTCAAGGATTTTTTGATATTCCTGTTGATCATTTAACTGGCTCAACTTTATTTGTAGAATATATCAAATCTAAAAATCTAAAAAATCCAATTATCGCTTCTCCAGATGTTGGTGGAGTTGCAAGAGCTAGAAACTATGCAGAGTCTTTAGGATATGATTTAGTTATCGTTGATAAAAAAAGAGAAAAAGCAAATGTTAGTGAAGTTATGAATATCATAGGTGATGTAACAGGTAGAGATGTAATTATATTAGATGATATGGTTGATACTGCAGGAACATTAACAAAAGCTGCTGATGTATTAAAAGCTAAAGGTGCTACAAGTGTAATGGCATGTTGTACACATGGTGTTCTTAGTGGTCCTGCATTTGATAGAATTAGTAAAAGTGCTTTAGATGAATTAGTTATAACAGATACTATTCCATTAAGTCAAAATCATGATAAGATTACGGTTCTAACTGCTGCTGAAATCACAGCAAAAACAATTAAAAGAATATATACTAACGAATCAATTCAGAGTATATTTATATAATCATTCAAATAATAGATAGGAAAAATTAATTGCAACAAAAAAATATAAGAAACTTTAGTATTATTGCCCATATTGATCATGGTAAAAGTACATTAGCTGATAGAATTATACAAGAGTGTGGAAGTGTAAGTGACAGAGAGATGTCAGCACAAGTTATGGATAATATGGATATAGAAAAAGAGCGTGGTATCACTATAAAAGCACAAAGTGTACGTCTTAACTATGAAAAAGATGGTGAACATTATATATTAAATCTTATAGATACTCCAGGACATGTTGATTTTTCTTATGAAGTAAGTAGAAGTTTAGCCTCGTCTGAGGGTGCTTTACTTATTATTGATGCTACCCAAGGTGTAGAGGCTCAAACTATTGCAAATGTTTATATTGCTATGGAAAATGATCTTACTCTTATGCCTGTTGTAAATAAAATAGATCTACCATCTGCAGATCCTATGAGAGTTTTAGAAGAGACGGAAGATGCTATTGGACTTGATTGTACTGAGCATAATCTAATCTCTGCAAAAACAGGTGTTGGGGTAAGAGACTTAATCGATTCTATTGTTGATAGACTTCCAGCTCCTACAGGAGATGAATCTGCTCCAACAAAAGCACTAATATATGATAGTTGGTTTGATAACTATCTTGGTGCTTTGGCACTTGTACGAGTTTATGATGGAAGTATTAAAAAAGGTCAAATGCTTCGTATGATGAATACAGGTTATGAACATAAAGTTTTAGACTTAATGTATCCACATCCTATAAAACAAGAAAAAACAAACGAATTATCTACAGGTGAAATTGGTATAGTTATTCTTGGGCTTAAAACTACTGAAGCAATTGCGGTTGGTGATACTATGACAGATGCAAAAAATCCAACAGCAGAAGTTATTGATGGATTTGAACCTGCAAAACCATTTGTATTTGCTGGAATCTATCCAATAGATACAGACAAATTTGAAGATTTAAGAGATGCATTAGAAAAACTTAGCTTAAATGATAGTTCTATTAGTTATGAACCAGAAAGTTCTGCAGCTCTTGGAAGTGGATTTAGAACAGGTTTTTTAGGTATGCTTCATATGGAAGTTATCAAAGAGAGATTAGAGAGAGAATTTAATCTTGACCTAATAGCAACAGCACCAACTGTTGTATATAAAGTTCTTACAACTTCAGGTGAAGAGATGATGATACAAAATCCTTATGAGTTACCAAAAGTAAATTATATAGAAACTATCTCGGAGCCTTATGTAAAAGCTACTATTTTAGTACCAGATGAGTTTTTAGGAAATGTTATAACACTTCTTAATAACAAGCGTGGTATTCAGATAAAAATGGATTATATAAATCAAAGAGTTCTTTTAGAGTACGATATCCCTATGAATGAAATTGTTATGGATTTTTATGATAAATTGAAATCTACAACAAAAGGTTATGCATCTTTTGATTATGAGGTGACTGGATTTAGACCTGGAAATCTTAAAAAACTTGATGTTTTAGTTGCTGGTGAAGCAGTTGATGCACTTAGTATCATTGTTCCAGAAGAGAAAGCACAAAGTAGAGGTAGAGTTTTTGTTAAACAACTAAAAGAACTTATTCCGAGACAACTTTTTGAAGTAGCTATCCAAGCTAGTATCGGTAAAGATATTATTGCAAGAGAAACAGTAAAGTCAACTGGTAAAAATGTAACAGCAAAATGTTATGGTGGGGATATATCAAGAAAAAGAAAACTACTTGATAAACAAAAAGCTGGTAAGAAAAGAATGAAATCAATCGGTAAAGTGTCGGTACCACAAGAAGCCTTTATGGCAGTTTTAAAATTGGATTAATTTATCCAATTTTAAACAATACCAATTAAACACAATTCAAATAAAATCAAAAGAGACAACCATGAACAATAAAATTAAACAATTTGTAGAAAGTAATAACTTTCAAAACTTTATCATAGGTCTAATTATACTAAATGGTATAACTATGGGGCTAGAAACATCAAAAACAATTAGTAGTGATTTTGGTAATTTATTTAATATTTTTAATATTTTTGTTATCTCTATTTTTACTATTGAAATTTTACTTAAAATTTATACTTATAAATTAAATTTTTTTAAAAGTGGATGGAATTTATTTGACTTTTTTATTGTAACGATATCTTTAATACCTACAAGTGCTGGATTTGAGATACTTAGAGTTCTTAGAGTATTAAGACTACTAAGATTAATTACTGTAGTACCTCAAATGAGAAAAATAGTAACTGCACTTGTAAGTGTGGTACCTGGTATGGCATCTATTGGTGCGCTATTGACACTACTGTTTTATATATTTGCTATTATGGCTACAGAACTTTATGGTGAGGCTTTTCCCCAGTGGTTTGGTAATTTAGGTGAAACATTTTATACACTATTTCAGATTATGACTCTAGAATCTTGGTCTATGGGTATAGCTCGTCCTGTTATGGAATTGTTCCCTTCTGCTTGGGTATTTTTTGTAACATTTGTTCTTATTGCTACATTTATTATGATTAATCTTATTATTGCTGTTGTTGTTGACGCAATGGCTGAATTAAATGATAGTGAAGAATCTACAATTATAAATGAAATACATGAAAGTGAAGACTGCACAAAATTAGAAGTTAAGAAATTAAGAGTTGAGATAAAAGAGTTAAAAGAGTTAATTATTTCTCAAAATAAAAATAGCTAAAATAGATAATCTATTTTAGCTATAATCTATAGATTAAGAACAGTGTCCTCCACCACAACACCCACCACTACTTGCTGGTTGTCCCATAGAGATTAAAAAGTTATTTCCATCTTCTGCTAATTCAAAACCATGTTTTCCACAAAATTTATTATTCATATGCTTAACCATAAGATTTGCTTGCATTAGTGCATCATCTTTTGACTCAAATTTCATATTATTTTCATACGCACTTTTTTTAAAACATCCACACTCTTTATCTACAATAATTGTATTCATCTTATATCCTAGTAATTTTATTTTGCATTTTAGTTGCAAAGGAAGATTACTCTTTAATACTTATTTTTAAATTATTTGTAAATATTAAACTATATATATTATTTTATTTTATCTCTTTCTCAAACTTCACACCTGTGCTATGATTTGGGCAATATCCATTTGGATTTCTATCTAAATAATCTTGGTGATAAGACTCTGCTAACCAGAACTTTTCCAATGGTAATACTTGAGTTTTAATTGAGCTGTAACCATTTTGGTTTAAAAGAGTTTGATATTCTTTTTTTGTTTTATTTATAATATCAAGTTGATTTTTAGTTGTATAAAACACTGCACTTCTATAGTTGGTTCCTATATCATTGCCTTGTCTATCTTGTTGGGTCGGATCATGAAGTTCCCAAAAAGTTTTGATAAGTTTGTTTACACTTATTTTTGTATTGTCAAACTTTACACTTACACCCTCAGTATGATTTATAATATTTTTTGTATTATTTGAAATTATTCTATATCTTAATATATCTTCATAAGTTGGATTTTCATAGTTACCACCAACATATCCAGATTTTACATCAACTACACCATCCATTTTTTCAAAGTGTTTTTCAACTCCCCAAAAACAACCTGCTGCAAATACTATTTCTACTATCATAAGACATTCTCCTAGTTTTAATTTTTATATACAAAATATTATAATGATATCTTTAGTATAAACTTTTATTCAATTATTACTTATACATTTATATACTTTAAAAGTATAATTATAGTAAAGTTCAAAATCTAAAAAATAGCTAAGGTACAAAATGACAAAAATAGCAATTTTAGCTTCACATAATGGTAGTGGATTTGATACTCTTTATAATGCATATAAAAATAAATTATTAGATATAGAGATTGTATTGGTTATATCAAATAATCAAAATGCAAAAGTTTTACAAAAAGCTCAAGATGTTAATATCAAAAATATTATAGTAAACAATAAACTATGTGAAAATACAGATGAAACAATACATAACTTACTAAAAGAGAACCGATGTGATATAGTTTTTTTAAGTGGTTATATGAAAAAAATATCATCTATTCTTACAGATAATTTTAAAATTATCAATTCCCATCCATCATTACTACCACTTTATGGTGGTTCTGGTATGTATGGGATATATGTACATGAAGCTGTTATTTCAAACTGTGAAACCATAAGTGGAGTTACTATTCATGAAGTTAATGAAAACTATGATGAGGGTAAAATAATAGTTCAACAAAGTTTAGAACTTGATAGTAAAGAGAGTGTTCATTCTTTGGAAAAAAGAATTAAAGAGCTAGAAAAAACAGTAATAGTTGATGGTTTTAAAAAGGTGCTTTCCCAGTCCAATCTCTTATAAGTTTTATCTCTTTTTTTGTAAGCCTTGCTTCCTCGTGCATAGATATGTAACTCTGTAAAGGCATAGCAGCATAAACTGTTCTAAATATCCCTTTTAATTTATCATCTTTCTCCTTGGCAGTATAGTTTTCCCAAGTTGAGAAATTCAACCATTTTCGCCCTAGATCTACATGCCCTTTTATAAACAAAGAAGCTGGTGCAATTTTACTATACCACGGAGATATAACTTCGTTTGAGTGACAATCATAACATGAACGCTTAAATATTGCCATCAATTCTGGTGTTACTTTTATCTCTAAACTTTTATCTGTTTTTGGATTATCTATTTTAGATGGAATAAACTGCAATAAAACCAATATACCAAACACTATTAAAAAAAAGTTTTTCATAATTATTATCTCCTATTAATCGAAAAATAGACCATAAGGTCTTTTTAATTCATCAACAAATCCTTGTACGGATAAGTTTCTACTTTTTCTTGAAAACTCTTTTTTATCAAAAAAAACTATTATTGTTGGCATACTAAATACCCCATACTCTATTGCAGTTGTTTTGTATTTTTCTACACTTATATAAATCTGTTTTATTTTTGAGAACTCATTGCTAAAAGCCTCTTTTATTTTAGGTTCTAAAACTTTACATACTCCACAATTTTCACCACTAAAATATACCATAACAGCATCGTTTTCTTTTATTGTTTGTTTTAAATCTTCTAAATTCATAAGTATATTTTAAATCAATATATATTTAGCTAATGTTAAAAAGCTAAAAAATCCCATTATATCTGTAACAGTTGTAAGTAAAACAGTACTTCCAATAGCTGGATCAATATCTATTTTTTTTAATATCAATGGTATAACTGAGCCAAAAAAACCAGCACTAAAAAGTGTTATTACCATAGAGATAGCTATAACAATACCCAACATAACATTACCAAACCAAGCAGATGCAATAACCCCTAAAATAATAGCAAATAACATCCCATTAAAAATAGCGATTAAAACCTCTTTTTTAATAGCATCTTTACTATTTTGCTCATCAATATCACCAAGAGCTAACTGTCTTACCATAACAGCTAATGTTTGAGTTCCAGCATTTCCACCCATTGATGCTACTATTGGCATCAAAATTGCCAATGCTATAAATTCTTTTAGTACATCATCATAAAAACCGATAACTATTGAAGCTAAAATAGCCGTAAACAGATTAATAAAAAGCCATGAAGCTCTTTTTTTACCTGTTTGAAGTATCTCTTCCTCTTGTTCAAATTCATCTGTCACACCAGCTAATTGATACATCTGTTCTGTTGCACTTTGCTCAACAACATCTAAAATATCATCAGAGGTAATTCTTCCTAAAAGTCTATTTTTGTATCCAGTAACAGCAACAACCGATAAATCATATTTTTCAAATTGTTGTACAACCTCATCAATATCATCATCATCTAAAACTGATATAGAATCATATCTGTTTTCAAAATCATTTTTTAAAACTTCACTATATTTTAAATCAAAATCAAGAGTTAGCAAATCTTCAAGTAAAATAGAAGCAAGAAGTTGTTTATCATCATCAACTATAAAAACTTGATGTACATTTTCTAACTCATCATTTGCTTTTAAAGTTTTTAGGTTATTTATAGATTCTTTAATTGTTTCATCTATATTAGCACTAAAAAGCTCAATCTGCATATATGAGCCAGCTTCAGCTTCATCATACTTTTTAAGCCAATTGATATCATCTTGATCATCTTGATCAAGTGAATTTAAAATATGTTGTGCTTTTTGTTCATCAAATTCTTCAATATCTTGAATAATATCTGTAGCATCATCAGTTTCTAACTCTTCAATAGCATGTGAAATTTGTTGATTTGATAATGAGTTATATGCTTTATCTCTTAAAGCATCAGGAAGCTCAAGTAAAACATCTCCCAAATACTCTTCTGGTATTTTATGTAAAGTATCATAGAATAGATCTTTATCTTTTTTCTTTATCTTTTTTAATTGTTCTGCGATATCTGAAGCATGAAAATCTTCTATATTTTTTATTAGATCATTATGGGCTATATCTATATTTTTATTTTTCATAATTTAACCACCTATATATTGTAATAAAACTCAAATTTTTCTAATTTTAATGGAGTATTTGCATATTTGATATTGTTGTCTAATTTAGATTTTAAAGATGTCACAACCTTCATAAAACTTTTTCTTTTTTTACCAGATAATTTTGTTTTTGTTACACTAATTATTTTTAATGGATTAATTGCTCTTCCATTTTTATATATACCAAAATGCAAATGGGGACCAGTACTTCGCCCAGTACTTCCAACTCTACCTATAAAAGTACCCTGCTTTACCCATGAACCAACTTTAATCTTCCTACTATAACTATTTAGATGACCATAGAGTGATTTTAGACCATTGCTATGACGAATCATAATTGTTTTGCCATAACCACCTTTTCTACCTTTATGTATAATTCTACCTTTTGCTGTAGCAAATATTTTTCTCCCTGTTGGAGCTGCAAAATCAACACCTAGATGTGCTCTATATCTTTTCAAAATAGGATGAAATCTTTTATGTGTAAATTTACTAGATATTCTAGTGTATCTAAGTGGTATTTTTAGTAAAAAGCTAGTTAAACTTTTTGCCTTTTCATTATAATATCTTTTATCATCAGGGTGTTGAAAAATATAATATGTTTTTCTTCTCATTTTAACAGATGCTGCTTTTATCTCTGGGGCACCAAAATATCTACCTTGCTTTATTTTTTGTTTAAATATTATAGATACAACATCGTTTTTTCTCAATCTTTTAAAGTTAACAGATTTTTTAAATGCTAATATAAACTCATTTGCCAAAGCTTTATTTCCAGTAGTATCTAAAATATCTTGATAAGGTGAATGTTGTATCTTTATCGATATATTTTGCTCAATTTGCGTATACTCTATAGGTATAATATCTAAGGTAAATTCACCTTTATCATCTTTAAATATATGTATTTGCATCTGTTCACTAATAGGGATAAGTGCTTGTTCAAGTTTGTTATCTTTATCATACATAATTTGAAATAATACACCTGCATATATCTCACTACAAAGCTCTTTATCTGTTTTTGATAAACTAAAATAAACATCTTTTGATATTCTATGTTTATCAAAAAATGTTAAAAGGGATTCACCTTTCCACCAAACATCTTCATGAACATACGATGCAAAACTAAATGTAATTGTTAATATAACTGATAATATAATCTTCAATAAAACTCTTTTGTATAAATTTAAGGCTATTATTATACAATTTCATATCTTAAAACTTAGGAAAAATATTTGAAATCTTTTATACTACTATCTATTATATATACTAACCTATTATTTTCATCACAAATTGATATGATTGAACTATATAGAACTCAAGGGATAAATGCCGTTGAAAAAATACTATCACAACAACTACAAACACAAGAGTATTGGGATTCAAACCTAAAGTATAAAGATGTATCTAATGGATACTATGAATCTATAAGATATGTTATGATTTGTCAAAAAAACTTAAAAGATATTGTACTTTATGATACAAAAGATAAACAAAAAATATTTTCTTCAAATGTATTTGTTGGTAAGTCAAATGGAGATAAACAAAAAGAGGGTGATATGAAAACACCACTTGGTGCTTATGATATCACTAAAAGAATTACAAAAGTTGATTCTTTTTATGGACCTTTAGCACTTACAACTAACTATCCAAATATATATGATAAAAGTCAAGGTAAAACTGGGTCTGGTATATGGATACATGGCTTACCACAATCTGGCAATAGGGATGATTTTACTAAAGGTTGTATAGCTTTAGATAATACAAAGATAAAAAAACTTGATAACTCCATCAATATAGATAATTCTGTTTTAGTTATTAGTGAAACAAAACTACAAATGGTATCTAAAAAAGATATCAGTATTGTTATGTCAAATATTTTTAGTTGGAAAAGTGCTTGGATAAATAGTGATTTAAAAAATTATCTTAATTTTTATGATAGTAATTTTAAACGATCAAACGGACAAGATTTAGTTAAATTTACCAAACATAAAAAAAGAGTTTTTAACAGAAAAGAAAAAAAGACAATCAAGTTTTCCAATATAAACATAATACCTTATCCAAATGCAGAAAATAAGAAAATATTTAAAGTAGTTATGGATGAATACTATAAAACAAAAAATTATAAATTTGATGGAAAAAAAGAGTTATATATTGAAATTTTAAATGATAAATTTAAAATATTAACTGAAAGTTAAAATGGGTGTAGCTAATACACGAACAATACAGTAAATTAGCACTTTCTACTTTTCTAAAAAGACCAATTTATGTAAAAACTGTGTACGTAAATGGCAAAAAAATAATTTTTTTCTTGTTAATATCAACCTAAATATCTATCTCACCCATTAATCTATCAAAATCACTTTTATATGATTTATCTTGAATTACTTTGTATTTTTCAAATTCACTTACAGCAAACTCTTTTGCAATTTGTGCTGTAACTTTTCCTGCATTTTGTAAAATATCTCGCTCATTAAATTGTAAAAAAGCATTTAGTTTTTGGCTCCAATCTTTCATGGTCATTGGGATATTTCTTTCAGCTTGATCTTCTGCATAATCAAGGTACATAGTTACAATTCTATCAAGTGATTTTATTTCACTTTGAACTAGATAATTTTTAGCTATTACTACATCAGATTTTAATATTTTTCCATTTGGTGCTTTTTTCCAATTTGTAAGTCCCATATATTCTTTTTGATGATTTGCTCGTTCAATTAGCAGTTCAGAAGCTGTATGTCCGTGAATAGCCCAATGAAGTTTATTTTGTACTGTTGCAAAAAACTCTTTTGTTGTTGGAGCTTGTAAGTCATAATCTAATGCAGTTACATAAATATCTGTTATTTGTTGATAAAAATTTCTTTCACTTTCTCTTATATCTCTTATTTCTAATATTAAATCTTTATAATATTGAGGATTTAAATAACTACCATTTTTTAATCTTTCATTATCAAGTACATACCCACGAGTTGCAAAAGTTTTTAAAACTTGTGTTGCCCATCTTCTAAATTCTGTGGCTTTATTTGAGTTTATTCTATATCCTAATGAGATAATCACTTCTAAGTTATAGTGTTTTGTGTTGTAGTTTTTACCATCACTGGCAGTTATTAGGAATTTCCTAATAACTGAATCTTCTTCTAATTCATTGGTTTTAAATATATTTTTTAGGTGTTCATTTACAGTTGCAACATTTACATCAAAAAGTTTAGCTATTAGTTTTTGTGTTAGCCATACTGTTTCATCTTCTACTTTTACTTCTATTGTATCTTCTCCGTTTGAAGTTGTAAATATTAAAAATTCTGCTGTTGAGTTTCTTATTGTTAGGTTTTTTTTCATTTTTATATTATCTTTCAATTAATAGTTTTAACAAAAACTTCAAAACATTTTAATGTATCATAATCACTACTATGTGCTTCATTTTCATTAAACTCTATATTTAATAATTCGCAAGCTTCTATTAGTTTTGGTGCTTTATTATTAAGTGTTATATGCCTGTTTTTTTGCATAGTACAAAATGTAGAATAGTCTTGATTTTCTATTTTGTTTTTTATCTCTTGTGGTAAAAATTTAATATCAAAATTTAAATTATGAGCTACGATATTATTTACATCATATTCATTCATTATGTCTATCAACCAATCATTATCATCATTAAAATAGATAGGATAATTACAATTATCTCTTTTACCTTCTATAGTTTCTTTATCTAAACCATGAACTTTAAAAGCATGATAATTATAAGGTTCTTGTGAAAAATAATATCGTGTATCTTTATGTAAGATATTATCATTTTGACAAATTATATAACTTACTGATAATACACTACAATTAGCAAATCCATTTGTTTCTGTATCAAATATAAAATTTATTTTATTTTTCATTTTAGCTCTTTTCTTTTTCAATATAATGACTCAATACATTATTTGCTATCTCTTCTATATCTTGAATACTACTTATAGATCTATCTTCATCTTTAAAGGCAAATCTTGATGGTATTCCATATGACATATGAGTATTGTCAATCAATTTAAAATTTGGTTCCAATAGTGTCGTATGAATATCTTTTGACCAAAAATTTACAATAGCTTTATATGTTTTATCATCTTTTTGAATAGCTACAATAAAACTCTTTAACTCTCTTTGATTTTCTCGTATTATTTCATTAAAAATAATACTATCGTATTCTTTCATTAGTTCACTCATAGTTTTATCTTGATTCTTTTCATTTGAAATATCATCATTTGCAAATATTTTAATATTTTGATTTATAGATATTAACTCTTCAAGTTCTTTAACTGCTTTTTTAGCTGTAAGCTCCATACTAAAAGGCAATACAATTATATTTTTGACTTTAAGATTATTATCAATGATTTTCTTACTTAAAAGTATAGTAAGATTTCCTGCTGTATTGCCACCAAGTCCTGATATTGTAAAAATTGTA
>JAYEIM010000062.1:0-3371 GCA_034660095.1 Campylobacterota bacterium
AATCATAACTCATAGCATAACTTTTAAGACTTGAAATCGATTTTTGCATCAGTAGTACTGATTGTGATATAAGTGTTTTTTGTGCCATATTTTTATTTGACATTGTATTCATACTTTTATCTATACTATTTAAAGATGTAAACCCTACAATTCCTGATGTAACTACCAATCCTGTAATAACTAAAAAACTTATCATTAACCTATTTTTAACTGACATATCAAACCATCCTAATATACAATATAGTGTTATTATACACTAAACATATTAAATTTAAACTAATTGTAATAAAATTAAAGATTTAATTAACACTTATTTAACACTTTAGTTTATTTTAAACTATATTATTAGATAATACATTTAATAAGTTAGATTTATAAAAAAAAAGGAGTTAAATGTGAAACTACAAAAACTATTACCTGCTGCATTGATCTTATCATCACTGTTAGCTACAACAGTAATGGCGACATCTGATATGTCAAAATGGTTAAGACCTTCAGAGGTTCCACAACCAAAAGACAATAAACTTACACCAGAGAGAATTGAGTTAGGTAAACTACTCTATTTTGATGTGAGACTGTCAAGTTCTGAAAAAATATCTTGTGCAACATGTCATCATCCAAAGGCTGGTTGGTCAGATTTAATTCCAACACCAAAAGCAGTTGGACATGAGGGTAGAGTGGGACCAAGAAACTCACCAGTTGTATTAAATACTGCTTATCAAAGTAGACAATTTTGGGATGGAAGAGTAAGAACACTAGAGCAGCAAGCATTGGGACCAATTGAAGCAGATGTAGAGATGAATATGCCTTTAGAGGTGCTTATCCCTAAACTTAATAAAATCAAAGGTTATCAAAAACTATTTGCCGAAGCTTATCCAAAAAGTAAAGGTATCATTACAGAAGATTATTTAGCTAAAGCTATTGCATCTTTTGAGAGAACTGTTGTATCAACTGATGCACCATTTGATAGATATATTAAAGGTGATAAAAATGCCGTTAATAAATTTGTATTAGAAGGTTTTGAACTATTTAAAGGGAAAGCACATTGTGCAGATTGTCATGATGGATTTAACTATACTGATGGAAGTTTTCATAATATTGGTTTAAATGATGGTGAACTTTCAGGTAAAGAGTTAGGTAGATATCTTGTAAAAAGAAGAGGTGCTTGGTATGGTGTTATGAAAACTCCAACACTAAGAGATGCAGTAAAATCTCATCCATATTTTCATGATGGAAGTGTAAAAACACTAAAAGAAGTTGTTGCGATTTGTGGAAATGGTGGTAGATATCAACATAATGTTAAAAATAAATCTACATTTATTGAAGATAGAAAATTAACAGATATAGAGATAAATAAAGTTACAGCATTTGTTAAAAGTTTAACTGGACCAGATATGAAACTTAAAATTCCAACTAAGTTTCCACAGTAGTAAAAATAAAATAAATAAAAAGGTAAAATAATGAAAAAAATATTATTAACAACAATCTTCGCAGCTGCAACTTTAATGGCAGCAAACCATGTAGTGGATCAAAAAGGTAAAACTTTTATACCACATGAGCTTAGTGTGTCAGTTGGAGATACAATTACATTTAAAAATTCAGATCCATTTGCTCACAATGCTTACACAGATGATGAAGCTAACGAATTTGATATAGGTATGCAAAAGCCAGGAAATGATATAAAAGTTCCAGTAAAAGCAGCAGGAAATTTTTTAATTGAGTGTGCAATTCATCCAAATATGACTTTAGAAGTTAAAGCAAACTAACTACTAAAAATATAAAATATATAGTAAAAATGGAAATTCCATTTTTGCTATTAACTATCCAAACGGAATAAAATGAAGAAATTATTATTATTAATAAGTTCAATCTGTTTTTTATTTGCTTCACAAAATCACAATATGGAACTTGGTAAAAAACTGTATCAAGATACTTGTATATCTTGCCATGGAGTTGATGGAAAAGCAAAAACAGATATGCAGCTTATTATAAAACCTAGAGATTTAAGTTTAACTCTATTAACAGAAGAACAAACATATCAAATAATAAAACATGGTGCACACTATTGGGGTGCAAAATCAGATATAATGCCTGCTTTTAAATATGTTTTTAATGAAGAGCAGTTAAGAAGTATAACACATTACATCACAAAAACTTTTAATCCTAATTTAAAAGAAAGAATTGAAAAGCTTTGTTCTCAATGTGAAAAAGAGCCAATAAACCAAGATAAAAAAATGAAAAAATGGGGTAAAAAAATATTCAAGCGTAATTGTAGTTTTTGTCATGGTATTGAGGGTAGAGGTGATGGAGTTGCAACAACAAGTCCTGTTGACTCAATATTTCCTTATGATTTAACAAAAACATTATTAACAAAAAAACAGATATTTCTTTATGTAAAATATGGTGGAAAACATTTTGGTACCGATAAAGATGATATGCCTGCATGGAGTAAAAAATATAATGATTTTAGACTTCACTCTATTGCAAAATATATAGATGAAATTATAATAAAAAAGGATTAAGCGTATGAAAAACATTTTAGTACTTATTATGGTTGTACCATTTGCTTTATTTGCATCTGATGCAGATTTTGATAATGGTAAAAGATTATATGAACAAACATGTATAAGTTGTCATGGTGTAAAAGGTGATGCAAATACTGATATGAATCTTGTTGTAAAACCTAGAAATTTAACAAAAAGTATTCTTACTGAAAAACAAATCTATAATATAGTTAAAGATGGTTCACATAAATGGGGATCAAAATCAGATATAATGGGTGCATTTACATATGTTTACAATAAACAAGAGTTAGAAGATATATCATTGTATGTTTTTAATAGTTTTGTAAAAAAACAGAATGAAAATTTTAAAAAACTTTTAAATGATAGTTCTGCTTCAAATAAAATAACACTAAAACGGGGTAAAAAAATATTTAAAAGAAATTGTAGTCTATGTCACGGTTTAAGAGGTGATGGAGAAAGTGATTATGTGGAACAATCAAAAGGGCAAGATAGTTTTATATATCCATATAACTTACAAAAAATTATTTTAAATGAAAATCAAATATTTCTATATGCAAAATATGGTGGAAAGTATTGGGGAACAGATAAAGATGATATGCCATCATGGAATAAAAAATATAGCGATAATGATTTAAAATCAGTTGCTAAGTATATAAATGAGTTTATAAAAAAATAGTTTAAAAGTAGTTTATCTACTTTTAAACCTATCTTTAAATGTGCATTTTTGACATAGCTCTTCAATAGCTATGTTTTTCTTAAAGCCTTCAACTATATTTACTGCTCTTTTAGATTGTAAAATATCTTTAAGAGTTTTTTTATTTAAATTTCCTAAATCAATCACACCAA
>JAYEIM010000063.1:0-3367 GCA_034660095.1 Campylobacterota bacterium
AGCTAAATCATTTTTTGGATCTGCAAATTTCATTGATAATTCCTTTTATGTTGTCATAAAAAAATTATATAACAAAAACACTTTAGAGAGTGTGAATTAAGCTAATATTCTTAGTTGGATTTATCTGACTAGTCCCATTTTTAGGTCAGATGCCTATATTATTTTCTTTTACTTATCTAATAGTTTTTGTCTTTTTTTATACCTGTAAATATCATATAAAATATAATAAACATCAAACAAAAACCAAAAAAAGCTACAAATGGTACAAAACCATTTGTATCATTTGATATAATATCTATTAGCATATATCCTATACCACTAAATACTATTTGAAGTATTGCCAAAAAGAAAACTGTAGTTATCACTTTTTCATTGTTTTTTTTGTTTTTTTCAGTAGTAAAAAATTTTACTAATATATGATGTATGTGTGTTTTGTCTGGATCAAATGGAGACTTTCCTCTTCTTATTCTTCTTACCATAACTATTAGTGTATCTAGTATAGGTAAGGCTGCTAAATACAGTATAGTAATAGGGTGTATATATTCTATACTTAAAATAGCCAATAAGCTTATTATAAAGCCCAGACTTAAGCTTCCACTATCTCCCATAAATATTTTTGCTGGATTCCAGTTTAGAATCAAAAAGCTAATACTAGATACTATAGATATACTAGATATAGCTACAATAAGTGTATCATTGTATTTCAGCCCAATAAGTACAAATAGTGTTAAAATAATGATACTAATCACTCCTGCTAAACCATCTATTCCATCTATTAGGTTCATAGCATTTGTGAATCCTGCTACTGCAAACATAGTAAAAGGTATAGCGATATATATAGGCATATCAATATCTACACCAAACCAATCTCCTAGTGAAGTGATATAAACATCATGAAAAATCAAAAATATTACAGCAAAGATTATAACAACAAATTTTATATATGGATGAACATCTTTTATATCATCAATAACACCTATTATAAATATAAGTAAAATTGAAAAAAAGATATACCAATAGTTTATTAAAATATCTATCTCAAATAATAAAAAAGATGATATTATAGCAAAAAATATACCGATACCTCCACCTACTGGTACTAATCTTTCTTGATTTGTATGATGAGATATATGTGAGTAGTGTAGTTTCATATTTTTTGCATATCTCATCACTATTTTGATAAATGTATATGATAAAATAAGAGTAACTAAAAGTTTTAAAATCAACATATTAAAGCACCTTTTTCATAAGCTTCTATAAACCTCTAAGATTTTTTATAAAGTTTCTAATCTTTGGTAGTGTATAGCCTAGTATATCTTTGTAATAACGAAATAAGATATTGTTTTGATATTTTTCTTTATCTTTGATTATTATAGATATCACCTCTTCTGGTGTTGTTAGCTTTTTTGTGTATGGGTTTAGATATTTTGGATAAAGTATATAAACAGCTACTGCCATCTCTTGGATAGTTAAGCTTCTATCTCTTCTATTGCACTGTATTGTATCGTTTGTTAGTCCCCAGCCTGCATAAAAAGGCAAACCATAAGTAAAAACTTTTTTATCTCGAATCAAGGCATCAAATCCAGCTAATGATGTCATAGTATGTACCTCATCACTTAGATTTATCATAGTATCTATATCTACATCTGTGACTATTTGGTCTACATATTTTAGAACCTCTTGAGTCTCTAAGTTACCTTTTCTATTTCCTGATAATACATCTGGATGGGGTTTGTATGTCAAGTGGTCGTTTGGTCTTTGTTCTTTTACTTTTTTTATTAATTTCATATTTGACATATCAGGTGCACCAAATTTTACTGACATATCGTCATCTACTTGACCTGGTATTAAGATAGTTTTTTGTTTGGGTTTTTTATTTATTGTTATTTTTTTTGAAAACTGATGGTTGTATTTTGATATTTTTAATTCTTTTATAAGTTTTATTATTTTTGTTGAGCGTTTTATTTCATCTTTTGTAAAATGATGAGTTTTCAAAATATACTCAAGGTCACTTTGGCTTGTAGGGTCAAAATATATACCTCTTGTATCAAATACCAAAGATAGTGGTTTTGATAGTGATGAACCAAGCCCAAATGATCGTATAAATCCATCTTCTATATAGTTTATTTTTATATTATTTTCTTTTGCATATTTTTGAAGCTCTTTATCTATCTTTTTTCCCCAAAAGTATATGGTAGAGTTTTTATCTAGTTGATTTTCTATAGAATCCGATAAGCTTTTTATATGAAAACTTATATTTGTCTCTTTATTTTCAAAGAAATCACAAATTAGTTTCCATTTTAATTTAGAAAATTTATAAAAATAAGATTTTTTAGGATTCAAATATATACCTTGTAGTTAAGATAATCTTATTATATCTAATTCATTATAAAATTTACTTTTTAAAGGTCCAGTATTGATTAGATTATTTTTTCTTTAAAAAACTTATATAAAACTACTAAAGAATACCTTACCTTACAGTAGTGGTGATCACAGGGGTTATTTTTCTTGATAAACATCTCTTTTATCATATTTTTTTTATCTAAAATAATATCATTAAAATCAACAAACTTGATATCTTTTTGTTTACTACAAAACTCTTTTATTTTTTGATTGAACTTTATACCTATCTCTATTCTTTGTTTTTGAGATGCATTTACACTAGACCGTATACCAGAGATAGTATCATCACAGTTTAAGTCATCTTTTACTGTTGCATAAGGGGCAGATAGTACTACTACTTGAGCATAAGAAGTGAGATAGTGAAGATAATCTATATACTTTTTGATACTTTGTTCTAGTATCACTTCTATATCTGTATCTTTTGTTTCGTGTATCTTCCATATACTATATGCTGTATCTACTTCCCCTAAGGATATAATGATCTTATGATAGTTGTATTTATCGAGTGACTCTTGAAATATCTTTCGGGACCTTGTAAGGGAGTTTTTATTTCCTATACCTCTGGCTGTTGCACCTGGGACATAGTTGATGATAAAATTGTATTGAAATACAACTTGAAATATTTTACTTTTAAATGGTGCTATATGTGAGTCTCCAATAGCAAGTATATTTTTTGTACTATCTTTTGTTTTTTTCTTTTGTAATGATATTTCATTGATAGTATCAAATATATCTGATACTCTTTTTTTATATGGATTGTAATATTTTGTATATAAGATATAAGCTGCAGCAAATACCTCTTCTATAGTGAGTTTTCTTTCTCTTCTTTTGCATTTTAATTTATCTATAGTTATACCCCAACCTGCATAATATGGCATACCATAACACACGCATTTACAGCCAACTATCAGTGCTTCCATACCCATACCAGATGTTTTTGTATAAACTTTATCAAATTTTTTTA
>JAYEIM010000064.1:0-3366 GCA_034660095.1 Campylobacterota bacterium
ATGATGTAATTAACTGTGAATTGTAAAAAAATTTAACAAATTAAATTTAATACAAACATAAATAATATATACAACTTTTATTCTAATTTAGTAATAAAAGTTGATTAATGTATTATAGGAGGAAATCAAATGATAAATGTAACAAAAACATACCTACCAAACAAAGAAAAATATCAAAAACATGTAGATGAAATATTTGAAAGTGGGTGGATTACAAACAATGGACCAAAGGTAAAAGAATTAGAAACTAGACTTGCTAAATATCTTGGTGTTAAAAATATTGTTTTAGTAGCTAATGGAACTGTTGCTCTTGAAATAGCATATAGAACTTTAGATATAGAAAATGAAGTTATTACAACACCATTTAGTTTTGTCGCAACAACAAGTTCTTTAGTGACAAATGGACTTAAACCTATTTTTGCTGATATAAACTCAAATACTTTAAATATAGAACCTGATAATATTAAAAAATCCATTAATAAAGATACAAGTGCAATAGTTCCTGTGCATGTGTTTGGAAATGGGTGTGAAGTTGAAGAGATAGAACAAATAGCTAAAGAAAACAACCTAAAAGTTATATATGATGCAGCACATGCATTTGATGTAAAATATGATGGGCGAAGTATATTAAACTATGGAGATATATCAACTCTTAGTTTTCATGCTACTAAACTTTTTCATAGTATAGAAGGTGGTGCTTTGATTATTAATGATGATAACATAGTTCAAAAAGTAAGATATCTTATAAACTTTGGTATCAAAAACACTGAAGAGATACCTCATTTAGGTACAAATGCAAAGATGAATGAGTTTGAAGCAGCGATGGGGCTTTGTGTACTTGATGATATAGAAAATATAAAACAAAAACGAAAAGATATTTTAGAAAATTATAGAAAAGAACTCAAAGATTTAGTTCAATTTCAAGAACAAAATGAAAATGCTACAGAAAACTATAGTTACTTTCCTGTCGTCTTTAAAAATGAAGAACAGCTTCTCAAAGTACAAAAAGCTTTAAATGAAAAAGATATTTTTCCACGAAGATATTTTTATCCATCTCTTGATACATTAAACTACATAGAACCAAAACAAGAGTGTGAAATATCAAGAAATATAAGCAAAAGAATACTATGCTTACCAATTTATGAAGAACTTGAAAAAGAGGTTCAGAATACTATTATTGAAACAATAAAGGAAAATTTATAATGGATAAATACAAAATACCAGATGTAAAAACTTTTGAATATACAAAAATTATTGGTTTAGAAAATATAGAATTTGGGAAAAATATTATAATTGATGATTTTGCTTTCGTGTATGCTAAAGGGAAAATAAAATTAGGTAATTTTGTACATATTGGTATTTATGCTTCTATAACTGGTGGAGATGAATTAACAGTTGGTGATTTTAGTGCAATTTCCCAAGGTGTTAGAATATTAACTGCTACTGATGATTTTAAAGATTGGGGATTTGGTAATTCAACAGTTGATAATCAATTTAGGAATGTTAAAAGTTCTCCAATAAGTATTGGTAAATTTTGTATTATTGGAGCAAATTCAGTTATATTGCCAGGGGTAAGAATTCCAGAAGGTGCTATGGTAGGAGCAAATTCAGTTGTTACAAAAGACTTAGAACCTTGGGGTATTTATATAGGTAATAAAAAAGTAGGCATGAGAAATAAAGAGGAAGTTTTGAAAAACTATGAAAAGTTTTTGGCTACTTCTAAAAATGAAAGAGTTGGGAGCTTGTTTAAATAATGTTTAGACAAACTTTAAATACCCATCTAACTATCTTAAGAAGTAATGAGATATATAAAAATATGTATGGTATGAGATGAGAAATATTCAATTGAATAAAATATCACTTTTGAGCTTATTGGCTTTTTGGGGGCTTACTGGAGTTGTTTCACTTATACTTGTAATAAATAATCAAGTGACATATTCTTTACTTTTTATTTTATTTATAGTTTTGAGTAGCTATTTTGTTATTGAAAAAAAGGTTATACTCTTTAATCCTTTTACACTATTTATACTTTATTCATATAGTGTTATTTTAGCAGCTTTATATCTATATACAAGCAGTTTTGAGAATACTAAATTTGTTACAGAGCAATCCTTTTCTTTGGACTTATTTGAGTTATTAAATATTACATTGCTTTATATCATTATTAGTTATATTTTCGCTTATCTAGGATACAAAACTTTTAAAAAAGATTTTGAACCAAATATTGATTTATATAATGATGGAATATCTTTAAAAATTGTAAATATAGTAATAGTAGTTTTTGCAATATTTTCGATAATAAATTTTTCGTATAATATTTTTACATTTGCAGGGGGAAATCCTTTTGCTTATATGGAAAATGTTTCTACTAGACACTTAGAGTTTAAAAGTACAGGAGGAACAACACTTTTTTATCTTATGGGATATGTTGCTGGTTATCTATGGCTATATAAGCTTTTAAAAGAGGGGAAAAAAATATCAACATCTTTGTTTTTTATACTTTTTGTATTATTGACTATTTTCATGAAAGCTACAACTGGTAGAATATTTGGGACATTATCTTATATATTAAGCTACTTTGTTATTTATTATTTTGTAAATTTTAAAACTGAGTCAATAAATAACAAAAAGTATTTTATATCTATACTTCTCTTGATGTTTTCAGGGTTATTTTTTTATTTTTTTCGTATTACATCAAGTCTTGCTTATAACAATCAACTTTCAGCAGATTTTATCACAACTATTTTTGATTTTATTAACTTTGATTCGTTAATGTATTATGCAATTGACAAAGGGAATATTCCAAATGTTTCAGTGTTGATGAAGATTGTTGATGGATGGGGAGAGGAAATACCATTTCTTTATGGAGAGTCATTATTCACTTGGGTATATGGAATATTACCATCTTCAATAAGACCAGAGGGATACCAACCAAGTGTTATGATTAAAGAAGTATGGTATTCGCATATAAGAAGTGGAAATTTACCGCCAATGGGTATGGGTGAAATGTTTGCCAACTTTTGGTACTTTGGTTCTGTTTTAGGAATGTTTGTATTTGGTGCTTTAGTAGCGTTTATTTATAATCTTTTAAATAGATTTAATAACTATTGGTACTTAGTAATGTATGCAAATATTTCTGTTGGATTTATATTATTGTATGCTAAAGGAGAATTTGATAATTTAACATTTTGGCACATCATACCAATTGGAATGACATATTTACTACTAATATTTTTAACAAAATTATCAAGGAAAAAAATAAATGCAAACTAAAATAACCCACCTAACATCTGCACACCCTAGATACGATACACGAATATTTCTTAAAATGTGTAGTTCTTTAGCTACAAACACAAATTATAAAGT
>JAYEIM010000065.1:0-3345 GCA_034660095.1 Campylobacterota bacterium
TTAAGCTTTTGAGTTTAATCTCAATTTTTATTTCTACTTGAATATCTGCTTTATATGAGCCTTTAACTTTTGTAGCTTTTACACTTTCTATATCTGTTAAATCATAATCCATTGCTTTTAACCATAACTGTGCTAATTCACTCTCTTTCCAGTTATTAAATTCAGCTACTGTGAAATCTTCATTTTTAAAACCATTTTTTGCGGTTGTTGAACCTCTATTTATCAATATCTCTTTATCTGTCATTTGTTTACCTATTGCTTTCATTAAATTTTTACTTATCTCTTCAATAACATTTACAGTCATAGCATTACCAGATTGTTGTAGAAGTTTTGAATTAGATATTTGACCTTTTGCTTTATTTGCATATTTTTTAGGAAACCCTTGAAGTAGTAAAGATTCATATCCTGAAAGTTTTCTAAACTTTTTATTTTTAACATACAATATACCATGTCTTCCTCTTCTTAGAGTAGGAGTCTTTTTATCATATATTCTTAAATCAGATTGTCTTGTATCTATAACTTTAAAATCATCTGATAATAAATCATTTATTTGATATTTATCTTTGTTATACTTATTATTTAAGTATTTTAAAAAAGTTTGATAGGAAGATACCCTTTCATCAAATGTCAAATCTTCATCATCTATTAAACATTCATCAATATTTATTTTTGTGTTACTTGATTGTGGAAATTCATATTTAAAATCATCATCAATTAAATCTTTTTGCACTCCTATAAAATAGATTCTTTCTCTCATTTGTGGCACACCAAAATTTAAGCTATTTAAATTTTTATGATATACTTTATATCCTGCATTATCTAATAGTTCTAAAACAGTTTTTAATGTATTGCCTTTATCATGATTGATTAAACCTTTTACATTTTCTAAAATAAAGTATTTTACATTTTTAGCTTTTAGTATTTTTACTAAACCATAAATAACTTGCCCACGCTCTTCATCTTCTAAACCACATCTAGTACCGATAATAGAAAATGTTTGACAGGGGAAACCACCAACCATAAAATCAAAATCTGGTAAATCCTCAGGATTAATTTTCATTAAATCCCCATAATTTTTTTCATCTTTACCAAAAAAATGTTTATATGTTATTTCTGCATCTTTATCTATTTCACTAAAACCAAGACATGACATACCTAAGTTTTCAAGTCCAATTCTACCACCACCGATTCCAGCACAAAAATCCATAAATTTAATATTTTTCATTTTAAACCAACTTTTTATTTGATTTTATCAGAAAATATTTATTTAATTTAATTATATTGCAAATTGACATATTATTTTAATTTATTTCTTTCTGTATATTTATTAATGATTTTGAATAATCAATATTAAAATAAGTTTCTAACAGTTTTACTCTAGTTCTTATATTAGAAGAATTATTTGTTCCTTGTTGAGAATTTAAATGATAGTCATAATATAAATAATCATCCTCTCTCAATGTTTCTGTTGATTTTTTATTAATTTCAGATACTGCTTGTTGAAATCTAACTAATGTTTCACGAGTAATATTAGTTAGTAAATTTTGCTTTAAAGCATCCTTTATTAATAAATAGTATATTGGTATATCACCTTGTCGTTTTAGTAATATATCTTTATCAATAAAAATATTATTTAAGTAAGATAATACAGATAATGTATTATTTAAATATTGTTTTATAATACTTAATTCATCTTTTTTATATTTTTTAACAAATTTATCTAAAAATGATTTTGATGTATCAATAATATTTGTATTGTTCTTTAAGCAATCTTCCAAATAAAGTAATTTAACAGCAATTTCTAAATGTTGATAACGACTATTATTGACTTTTATTTTTTTAGTAAAAAAATCTGATGATGCAATAT
Organism: Campylobacterota bacterium; assembly: GCA_034660095.1. GTDB lineage: Bacteria > Campylobacterota > Campylobacteria > Campylobacterales > Arcobacteraceae > JAIOSF01. The sequence continues at coordinate 1,868 of JAYEIM010000065.1, forward strand.
TTCTTATTCCAATTACAGCATCTCCTCCAATTGCATTTCTTTTTTCAGAAGCATTAAGAGGAACTGCTTCATTTAATCTTGAAAACATATCTTCAATTAAATCAATATCATCTGTTTGAACTAATATAATTGGTAAAGTAACAGAATCAAAATCTATTATAATCTTTTTATATTTATCTGATATATCACTATAAGCAAGTGAATTTAATTTTTTACTATCATCTTTAAAATATTTAAAATCATCTGCCAATGTAAATTTGTCATCCATAAATTCCCAAATAGTTTCTAATCGTTGTCGCCCATCAATTACAGATGAATGATAAGTACTACTATTAGTTAATTCGTGAAAATAAATTTTTGGAATATCATAATTATTTATAATAGAATCAATTAGTAATTGTTTTTTTTCTAAACTCCAAACTCCACCCATTCTTTGATAATCTGGGTTAAGATTAATTTCGTCTTTCTCTGCATACATTTTCATTATTGTAGCATTTTGAAGTGGATTATTTTTAATTATACTCATATTAGTTTCCTTTTAATATAACATCTTTAATACTTGCTAACTCTGGGAATAGCTGAAACTTATTTATTCCAAGGATAGATAATTGTTTTGAGATAGTTTTTATATGCTCTTTTTTTATAATATATTTTATAACATGTTCCCCATTTGATAATTCTTCAATTGGTTCATTACCTTTATAATGTATTGTAAATACACCTTGTTGTGCTTGTATTCTTACATTATTTCTTGATGCTATTACTGCTATTGGTAGATAGCCAGTATTGCCTGTATCTAACTTCATTGTATCTATTGAATATTTTAATACATCCATATCGTCACATGACGGAATAAAAAAATCTTCCGATGGATTATTTATATGTGCAATTTTATTTAATTCTGTTGGTTTTAATGACCATACAACAGCATCATTTGTATTATTAATATTTTTAAGGGCAAAATATAATGCAACAAGTGGACTTTCTGACCAATCTAATAACCTTGTTGGTATGCCATAATGTTGCATTAAGAACATCCGATCAAAAGAGTTTGTTGGTTGCTTAGAAGTTAACATTATTGCATTTTGTTTAAATGCAGATAATAATGTTGTTTCAGGAGGATATTCTTTTACATCTTTATCTCTAGTGTAACTAGGTAATAATTTATATGTTGCATTGGATTGACCTCTATACCATACGGAGCCATCATAATTAGAATAGTCTTTTTCTAACTCACTAATAAAACCATTTAATGATTCTATTTCTCTTGTTTCATATGTTATTGTACCGTTCATTGTAGTCCTATATCTATTTTTTTGATTATAGCTAAAAGTTTATTTTAAAGTTATCATCTAACGACTGAACTGAAAAACAAGTTACCCTCAAACAGTTTATTTAGTCTTTTTTATAACCATTAGATGATAGCTTTTCGAGGCTTTAAAATTCGCTAGGGTAACTTGTTTTCTTCCTGTGTTTTG
>JAYEIM010000066.1:0-3341 GCA_034660095.1 Campylobacterota bacterium
AAGAGGTTTTGCCAATAGGCGGACTAATTAAACCATACTTAAAGAAAATATATTTGTAAAAGGTTTTATAAATTTTTCATTTTAAGTATATTGACATAGCTTATGTAGTAATATACTCAAGATTACTTGGATTTAGGTGCGAGTTAAGTAATAAGATATTTAAATATATTTAAAAGGTAATCTATGAAAATAATTTTAATATTTCTGTTTTATATTATTGGTGTTGAAGCAAATAATTACATATCTATAAAAATTCCTTCTAACAAATATAATTTAAAAATTGAGGGATATACTTCTTGCAGTGCAAGTTTGAGTTGGTCAAATCGTTCAAAAAACTTTTTTAAAGTCTTATCTGAACCAAATGATATTTATGAGAGTATTAACTATTCATTATCAATTAAAAGTGATAACGAAATATTTGATAAATCGGTATATTATTATTTAGAGGTAGATGATAAAAAATCAAGGGCTTTTAATTCAACTCATTCTTATAATTATAAGAATGAGTTAGTCAGTTATACTGGAAAGACTGACACACTTCCTTTTTCTTCTCATAGCGTACATGATTATAAAAAAGTTTTTTATGAGGTCAAAAATGCTCAATCTGTAAAATTAAGTTCAAAATCTGATTATTACAATGTGGCAGTTGATAAAGTTCAATTTAATAAGGAACTTTCTGAATGTAGAAAATGGATAGATAGAGAAAAGGAAGAATTATTCGGAAAAAGAAACAAATTAAAATTCATTTATGGAATAATCGCTTTAATAGGGATTTTTGTAATCTTTTTAATATTAAAAAGCCTCTTAAGTGTCATTAAAGATAAAATTAAAAAACGAAAAGAACAACACGATAGAGATACAACCAATGCAATAGTAAAAGACGAAACTATTAGAGCCAGAGTTAAAAAGTCTATTGAAGAAGAAGTCAATAATGCAGATGCATCAAATCAGACTTTAATCTTTTGTTCTGAATGTGGTCATCAAGTAAATAGTTCAGATAATTTTTGTAATATATGTGGGAAAAATTTAAAAGGATAAAAAAATGAAATATACCTTCATACTTATAGCTATATTTAGTATACTTTTTTCAAATCAAGGATACTTAACAAAAGACAACCTGAAATCAACTATCAAAATTCTTGTTAATAATATTAATAAAATGATAGAACAAAGTAAAGATAAAACAGGTTATTTGCAAACTGATGAAGTGTCATATTTAGGAAGAGCAGTTTTTGTTGATTACAAACAACCTACTATGGTATTAAAAATGTTTATTGATGTTGATAAGTTTTCAAAACTTTCAGGATTGACAAAACAACAAACATTTGATTATCTTGGTAGTAAAAGCAATATAGTTGAAACAACAAAACAAAATGCAAATTTAGCTTGTTCAACACCATCTCAAAGAGGACTGTTAGAGTATGGTGCTCTAATTAAACATTATTATTACTCTTTTGATAAAACAAGTTTATTAGAAACTCAAATTAGTATTAAAAATTGTAAATGATAGATTTATCAACTTTAAACCAAGTTGGAATTTTATTATGAACTTTATTGATTTGATATTCTTCTTTTGTCATAGAAATCCTTTTAGCATATAACGACTGTAGTGAGCTAATAAGTTGCCGCTAGGTAACTTATTAGCTCCACTTACTTGTTAGCAATCTTTTGACCAATGTTCATAGGTTTTTTGAACAGTAGTCGAGACACTAGTTCTGTCAATTAAACATGCTAATTGTTTAAACTTTGTTCGGCATCTTCCATACGCTTCTATTCTTCTTTTTATTAAAGTATTTTCAATAGTACTTTCGAGCATGATTCTAATTTCATCAGGAGAAAAATTTTGTATCATTTTTTTATAGTGAATGTTGGCACTATTTGATGTACCATATTGATTACCAATAGAACATCCTACAATAGTTGTTACATATTCTTCTTTTGCAGTTTTTGGTATAGCACCTTGAGTTGATAATTGTAAAAGTCTTTCAGCAAATGGAGGTTCATTATAAAAATTATCCATTGATTGGTGAACTCCCCAAAGTCTTTTACATGCATTGGAAATCAGAGCATGATGTTCTGTGTCTCCTAGTAGTTCTAACAATCCTAGCTTTTCAAAAAACAGTTGAGAAGCAACATGTTTTTCAGTTTTACCAAGTGCTAAATAGTTCTGATGGGAATCAATTAAATTTGATTTTATTGTTGGAGATAATTTTTCTTTGAAAGAATCTATAATATTTAATGCATTTACTCTTGTTTCTTCTGAACTAGTTGAATCACAATATATCCCATGCATAGTTCCAAATAATAATTCCCTTTGAGCTTCATGAGTTTTTTCTAATCTTTCTATCCATGTTTTTAACTGTTCATCTGTAAATTTTGATAATTTTAAAGCAGTTATAAATTCTTGAATATTTACACCAATAGGATTCTGTTCGTTTCCTAACGCATATTTTGCACATCTGTTGACATAACTAATAAATTCATGGTTATCAATATCACCTATTGTAGGATGAGCCGCTGAAAAATTATTTCTAATATCTCTACACTGGTCTAAAAAGAAAAAGCCATCTTCTGTTATTAAATTAAGTTTTAAGGATAATTCTAATAATTCTGAGTCTTTTAAGTCGTTAAGTTTATTTTCATCAAAATCTTTCTTGTTGCTGACTTGTTCTACAATATTTAAACCAAAACGTTTCATCTTATTTCTAAGTTCAATTACGGATGCATTCCAAATGTAATTAATTGCACTATCAAATAATCCAGATGCAACAGCGATACACATTCTTGCTAAACCTTTTGAAACTAGTTCAGGTGGAATTTTTTTTATAACACTTGGCAAACTTCTCCAAGCTTCAGTTATTTCATCATCACTAGCTACAATATCTCTTGATACACCTAATGCTTTTGTAATTGACAATAATGACGGTGTAGAATCTTCTACTATCTCAGGTAAAAGTAAATCACTCATATATATCCTTCTGTGTTGCTAACTATTTATTCATTCCTATTATAATTAACTAAGACTTAATATCCATAATTAATGAAACACAAAAAATATCCCCTCAAAAGTAGAAATCTGCTTGATTTTGTCAAGAATCGTGACAATTACCACTAATTTTCATTTTAAACAAAATCAACCTTAAGTAAAAAGTGTCCTTTTAGCATGAAATAATCCATTAAAAGGACAAAATGTCCCCTAAGGAAGTTCAACAACCTGTAGTTTATGAAACAAAGCAACCAAACAGATATTAGAGTCTACTCTACTAAGAGCTTAGAAGAAGTTAAGTCTGGATAAAGGTCTAGCACTTCTTTTGCAACTTTTTTAGGAATTTGTATCAGAA
>JAYEIM010000067.1:0-3338 GCA_034660095.1 Campylobacterota bacterium
ATACACGCCAGACTTAGGATCTGGTGCTTTACGGCGTGGAGGTTCAAGTCCTCTCATCCGCACCATTAACGTGTAGTTAATTAGTATTAAACAAAAGAAAGGTTCCTTGGTTAGGGACCTTTTTTTTTACAATTAATTTTACTAATCATAAATAAATTTATACACTATATTTAATAATAAACTCAAATAAGGAGATTTAATTGAAAGGTATAATATTAGCAGGAGGAAGTGGTACAAGACTTTATCCAATTACAAAAGGGGTATCTAAACAATTAGTACCTATATATGATAAACCAATGATATATTATCCACTATCAGTTCTGATGCTTGCAGGCATAAAGGAAGTACTTATAATATCAACTCCTCATGACTTACCAAGATTTAAAGAGTTATTAGGTGATGGAAGTGATATTGGTATGAAATTTTCTTATAAAATTCAACCGTCACCTGATGGTTTAGCACAAGCATTTATATTAGGAGAAGAGTTTATAGGAAATGATGATGTATGTTTAGTTCTTGGGGATAATATATTTTATGGTCATGGACTTACAAAACTTTTAGCAACTTCTGTTAAAAATGCTAGTGAACAAAATAATGCAACAGTATTTGGATATTATGTGAAAGACCCTGAAAGATATGGGGTAGCTGAATTTGATAATAATGGTATTGTAACAAGTATTGAAGAAAAACCAGAAAATCCAAAATCAAATTATGCAGTTGTAGGGCTATATTTTTATCCAAATGATGTTATTAAAAAAGCAAAAGAGGTAAAACCATCACATAGAGGTGAATTGGAAATAACAACTTTAAATCAAGATTATTTAAATGAAAAAAGATTAAAAGTAGAACTTATGGGAAGAGGTTACGCATGGCTTGATACTGGAACTCATGAATCCTTACTTGAAGCTAGTATGTTTATACAAACAATTGAAAATAGACAATCATTAAAAGTTGCCTGTATAGAAGAGATTGCTTATGAGATGGGATATATATCTAAAGAAAAGCTTTTAGAACTAGCACAACCGTTAAAGAAAAATCAATATGGTCAATATCTAATTAGAAGAGCAAATCAAGGTAAAATATAGATGCAATTTACTAGGACTCAAATATCAGATGTAGTGATAATAGAACCACAAGTTCATGGTGATAGTAGAGGGTACTTTGTAGAGACTTTTAGAGCAGATAAGCTTGAGGAGTTTCTAGGATATAAAATCAATTTTTGCCAAGATAATGAGTCTAAAAGTTCTAAGGGTGTTTTAAGAGGTCTTCACTATCAATTAGCACCAGATGCTCAAACTAAACTTGTAAGAGTTATACAAGGTAGTGTTTTAGATGTAGCAGTTGATATTAGAAAAGGTAGTCCTACTTTTGGAAAACATGTCGCAGTTGAACTTACAAGTGAAAATAAAAAACAACTTTTAGTTCCAAGAGGTTTTGCTCATGGATTTGTTGTACTTGAAGATGAAACAATTTTTGCTTATAAAGTAGATAATTACTATAGTCCTCAAAATGATAGAGGAATTGCTTTTGATGATATAGATTTAGATATTGATTGGAAAATTAATATTAATAAATTAAATCTATCCCAAAAAGACAAAATTCAACCATTATTAAAAGATACAGATGATTTATTTGATTATGGTGTTGATTATTACAATGACTAATAAATTTAATATTTTAGTTACAGGTTCTTCTGGACAAGTAGGAAGTGAGATAAAAGAAAAATCAAACTCTTATAATTATAATTTCTTTTTCACTAATAGAGATAATCTAGATATTACAAGTGAAGAAGATATTAAAACTTTTGTTAAAAATAATAATATCAATATTATTATAAATTGTGCTGCATATACAGCAGTGGATAAAGCGGAAGAAGATATAGAGAATGCTGATTTAATAAATAGAAAAGCAGTTAAGAAATTATCAAAAATTTCAAAAGAAAATGATATAAAACTTATACATATCTCTACAGATTATGTATTTAATGGAAAAAATTTTAAACCTTACTGTGAAGAATTTCAAACAAATCCAAATTCAGTTTATGGACAAACTAAACTAGATGGTGAATTAGAGATGATAAAAATAAATCCTCATAATTCTATTATAATAAGAACATCATGGGTATATTCATCTTTTGGGAATAACTTTGTAAAAACAATGCTTAGACTTGGAAAACAAAAAGATGAATTAGGAGTTATATTTGATCAAATAGGTACTCCTACTTATGCAGCAGATTTAGCAAAAACAATATTGGATATAATTCCTATGATAGATAATAATAAGGTTGAAATTTATAACTATTCAAACGAGGGAGTTCTTAGTTGGTATGATTTTGCTAAAGAGATAATGAGAATGGCAAAAATAGATTGTGAAATTAATCCTATAGAAACATATCAGTACCCAACACCAGCTGTTAGACCACATTATAGTTTACTGAATAAATCAAAGATAAAAAAAGATTTTGATATACTATTACCATATTGGAAAGATAGTTTAGATAAGTGTTTAAAAAAAATGGGAGAGAAAAGATAATGCCACAAAAAGATAAAGAGAATAAAAATATTTTAGTTACAGGGTGTGCAGGATTTATAGGTAGTAACTTTGTACCATATTTCTTAAAAAAATATGAAGAATATAATATTATAAACCTTGATCTTTTAACTTATGCAGGTGACTTAGAAAATCTAAAAGAGTGTGAAAACAATCCTAGATATAAATTTATCAAAGGTGATATTTGTAGCAGAGAATTGGTAGAATTTATTTTTACTGAATATGATATACAAGGTGTAATCCACTTTGCAGCAGAGTCCCATGTAGATAACTCTATTAAAAATCCAGGTGTATTTATAGAAACAAATGTAAATGGAACTTTTACATTAGTAGATGTAGCAAAAAACTATTGGATGAAAAAACCTTTTAACTATAAAGAACAATATAAAGGTTGCAGATTTCATCATATCTCTACAGATGAAGTATATGGGACATTAAATGAAACAGATTTATTTACTGAAGAAACACCTTATGCTCCAAACTCTCCATATAGTGCATCTAAAGCATCAAGTGATATGATTATAAGAAGTTATCAAGAAACTTATGGATTAAATACGGTTATAACAAATTGCTCAAATAACTATGGACCAAAACAACATGATGAGAAATTGATCCCAACTATTATTAGAAAGGCATTAAGAGGTGAATCAATACCTATTTACGGTGATGGTAAAAATATCAGAGATTGGCTTTATGTACTAGATCACTGTAAAGGTATAGATTTAGTTTATCATACAGGACTAGAATCAAATGTATATAATATTGGTGGACGAAATGAGAGAACAAAT
>JAYEIM010000068.1:0-15838 GCA_034660095.1 Campylobacterota bacterium
TATGGATTTAATGATAAATATTGTTGAACAAAACAATAAACTTATTTCACAAAATCAAACCCTATCATCTCAAAATCATACCATCTCAAAAAAATTAGAAAATATAGAAGATAAAATTACACCTATTAAAATTTTTAAAAATGACTTCAATATAACTACTTTTAAACAAGCTTCAAAATTAATGTTAACTCAAGGCATTCCTAATACATTATTTAAAAAAGATGTATTATGGACTATAAAACTTAACTAAATGCTAAAATTATGAGGTTTACTTATAGTATAAATGGCATAACTCATTACAGCAAAAGCACATATAATACCAATAGTACCAACTAATTCATTCATAATCTAACTCCTCTAACTCTTTTATCAAAATATCTAAATTAGTTTTAATTTCCTTCATCTTAAAGACAACGAATAAAACTATTATAAGACCGAATAATCCCATTGTAGCATAAAAATACAATAATTTACCTATAATAACTTGATAAAAAACTGTAAAACTCCCAGTTAATATAGTCATAAAAAATATGAATAAGTTTCTATAGTCATCTCTTAAAATATTTATTTTTTCTTTTAAACCATCTATCTTTGGCATAATATACTCCTTATATTGTAAAACTATATCAAAAATATTTTTATTCTCTAAAAAATATTGCAAATTGTCATATTATTCAATTTGCAAATTTTAATTTATTAATCACTAAAATTGTTTAAATACAATTTTTTTGCTATACTACAAAAAATTTAAATAGATAAAACTAATAGGAAAAACATATGTGTATATTTTGTAAAATAATAGATGGTGAAATTCCAAATAAAACGATACTTGAAAATGACAATTTTTTAGCTTTTGAAGATATCAATCCATCTGCAAAAGTTCATGCTTTGATAATACCTAAAGTTCATATAGAATCTTTTAATGAGATGACACCAAATGTGATGGCAGAGATGACAACTTTTATCCAAGAGGCAGCATTGTCTTTGGGTGTTAAGAGTGATGGTTATAGGCTTATTACAAATATTGGTCAAAATGGTGGTCAAGAGGTTAAACATATACATTTTCATCTTCTTGCAGGTGAACAGCTAGGAGCTATAATTTAATGCAGTTTTTTGGAAAAATTAATGTTATTCATGAATTAGAATATCTTACAAAATCATATATCTATATACCACATAAAGATGATAATAGGGAAGATATAACTATTGATACAGAACAATTAAACTTATTGATAAAAAAGAAAAGTAAAAATGTAGCAGGTACTATTTTTTTGTTTAATCCAGAAAATGCACCTCTTGGGCATAAACTAAATGAAAAATTACAATATCAAGGTTTTAAATTTGATAGCAATTTTCATGAGTTAGAGATAGATCAAGCGATACGAATTTTAGGAAGAAGTCTTAAAAAATATAGAGGTAAACTTATCGAAGTAAAATATCTTTTTAACTATTTAAAAGAGGATATACAACCAACTACAGTTTTAGAAATATTTGATATGGATTTAGAAAAAGTACATACAAATCAGCTTACAGTTTTTGCAAAAGATGAGAATTTTCAAGACTATAAAAATATAAGCTACAATGGCTCTTTTATATTTTTTGCTTGGGGACATAAATTTGATAGACACCATACAAATATATCAACATACGCTTCAAATATAGCTCAATGGGCAAAAAAAGCTGGAAAAGAGATAGGTTTTGTATATGATAAGGTAAAAGATTCAGATGAAAGTTTTGAATATACAAGATTTATACATCCAGTAAATTTTGGTAAACTAAAACTTGTAGTACCATCTGCAATTGAAACTGTTTTTGCAAGGGAAACTATAGCCCCTTATCGTATATAAAAGCAAGTTAAATATTAAAAAGTAGATTCTTTGATTCTACTTTTTATATCTATCTCATCACAAGATACAAACTCACTGCTTTTATATTGTTCTATAGCAACTCTACCTATCATAGCAGCATTATCACTACAATATTTTAAATCAGCTAAAAGTATAGGACAGTTGTGAGTTTTACATAAATCTTCACATCGACCTCGAAGTTCTGTATTTGCACTAGCACCTCCTACTATTGCAAAAGTTGTAGGCGGGTTTAACTTGAAATATTTTTTTAGTTTCATCAATATATGGTCACTTGCTGTTTTTTGAAAACTTGCACAAATATTTGATATAGTTTGCTCGCTTAGTTTATCATCTGCACTTTGCTCTTGCTCTTTTAAAATGGCAATTCGTACAGCATTTTTAAGACCACTATAGCTAAACTCTATTTTAGGAGATTGTCTAAGTGGTATAGGAAAATCATAAGCTTTGTTGTCTCCATTTTTAGCTTTTTCTTGAACAACTGGACCACCTGGATAACCAAGATTCATCATTTTAGAAACTTTATCAAAACTTTCACCAAAACTATCATCAATAGTACTTCCTATAACTTTCATATCATTTAAACTTTTGGCTTCTATAATTTGAGTATGCCCACCAGAAACCAATAAAATTGTACAAGGAAGTTGAGACTCTTTTTCTATAAAAAGTGAGTATATATGACCTTTTAGATGATTTACAGCAATAAGCGGAATATTTAAACTAATTGCTAATGCTTTTGCCATAGTTACACCTTCAGTAAGTGTTACACTTAGTCCAGGGGTATTTGTAACGGCAATCGCTTTTAAATCTTTAAAGTATGATTTACACTCTTCTAATATTTTTGGCAACGCTTCTATATGAAGTCTAGCAGCTAGTTCAGGTACTACACCACCATACTTACTATGTTCTAACTCTTGAGATATTTTTTTATGATATATAAGTTTTTTTGTTTTTATATCTGTTATAGCAATACTACTATCATCACATGATGATTCTATACTTAGTATCATTTTATACCAACTTTATTATACTGTTTTTAATATTTTTAAAAATATGTGTTATCTTATCAATATTTTCATTTTTTGTTTCAATATCTTGCAATAGGTCACAAATCTCTTCAAGTCCAATATTTAAACAACTATTTTTTATATAGTGTGCTTTATTTTTAATATTTTCCTTATCGTCTGCTTTTATATATTTTTCCAACTCTGACAAATCATCTAATATTGTTTTTTTAAACTTATTTATTAAAATATTTGCTATATTTTCACTAACTCCTAATTTTGACACTATTTTAGCTGAATCTAATTTGTCAGATATTTTTGTAGTATCTAATTCATTTTCAAATGATTTTACTATTTTATTATATTTCAATATTTGATTATTTTGTTTTAGGTATTTAAAAAAGACATAATTTAACTTATCCATATTAATTGGCTTATTTAGATAGTCATCCATCCCAATAGATAAGAATTTCTCTTTATCCCCTTTAGTCGTATTTGCTGTCAATGCAACTATTGGTGTTTTTGATATATTTTTTTCCTGTTCATATTTTCTTATGATATGAAATGCTTCTATACCATCTAAAACAGGCATATTTATATCCATTAAAATAAGATCATATCTATTTACTTTATATAGATCAACAGCTTTTTGACCATTTTGAGCAATATCAAAATTAATTCCCATATCGTTTAAAATATATGAAATTAACTCTTGATTTGCGTCATTATCTTCAGCTATCAATATATTTCCTGTAAAATTTACTGATACATCATCTGAAACATTTTCTTTAATATTTGTAGATTGATTTAGTAGCTCTTGTAGCGAATCATTTACTTTTGAAGCATAAAAAGGTAATGCAATTGCCATCTCATTTTCTTTTAATATAAGATTTCTTAAATTATTTTCATTTTCAAATAAGATTAATTTAGGTGTATTAGGATTGTTTTTTCTTTCTAATTCTAATTGTGATTTATCTGTATCAAATTCATTACATATAAATATAGTAGATTCTAATAAATCGTTATTTGTAGATATATTTCCAAATAGATTTAAATATCTTTTTATATAATGGTATAAATCATTATCACTATTTGCTATTGTAAAGTTTAAGTTTTTAACAAAATAATCTTTATTAAACATCTCATCGTCACAAATATCTAACTCTAAATCAAAATAAAAATTTGAACCTTTATCTAATTCACTTTTTAATTTAAGGTTTGAATGTAATGATTCAATAATATGTGTACAAATGCTCAGTCCAAGCCCAGTGCCTTCATATTTTCTATTTGTTTTATTATCTACTTGTGTAAATGGTTGAAAAATATCTTTTTGTTTCTCTTGACTTATCCCTATACCTGTATCAATAACTTCAAATCTAATATTTAGTTTATCTGTATCACTTGATATAATAGTTATATTTAAAGATATTTTTTTATTGTTTGGGGTAAATTTTATAGCATTACCAAGTAAATTTGATAAAACTTGTCTTATTCTAGCACCATCTGTTTGTACACAAAGTGGTATCTTATGATCCATATTAAAAATCAGTTTTATATCTTTCTCTAAAGCCTTTTTGGAAAATAGTTCAACTACATGTTCACATATAAAATATAAATCAGTATTGTCATTGTTAGTTTGAAAATTTCCATTTTCTATTTTGGATAAATCTAATATATCATTTATAATAGAAAGCAATGAATTAGCACTAGTTTGAATAATAGTAGCTTGTTTACTTTGCTCTATGTTTAACTCTTTTGATCCACTTAATATTTGTGAAAATCCTATAATAGCATTTAAAGGTGTTCTTATCTCATGACTCATATTTGCTAAAAATGTTGATTTGGCTATATCTGCTCTTTCCGCAATAAGTTTAGATTCAATTAGATCAGATATCAAAAATCTAACAGCTAAAAACTCTTCAATCTTATTATTTTTATCTAAAATAGGGATAATAGTTGTTGCCACATAATATGTAACACCATCTTTTGTTCTATTTTTTATCTGCCCTTTCCATGCATTTTTTGATTTAATAGTTTTCCACATCTCTTTAAAAGTTTCTTTATCCATATCTGGATGTCTAATTATATTATGTTTATTGCCTATTAATTCCTCTTTTGAATAACCAGAAAGTTCAACAAACTGATCATTTACATAAGTTATAACACCGTTAGAATCTGCTTTAGATACAATCGCACTATAATCAAGGGCTTTTTTGTATTGATTTAGTGTTTTTGTTCTATTTGTAACCTCTTCTTCTAAAATATCTTGTGCTAAAGTATGCTCTTTTTGTCGTTTATATGATATAACCATATAGTGTATACCAAGAATAGAAATTAAAATTATAAATAACATTAAAACTCTTATAGTTTGATCATGAGAAAGCATTAGTCCATTTTTCAATGGTTGTGTAACTTGTATGACACCTCTTGTATCTCCAATTTTCCAATCTGCTTTAGGAGTATCTGCTCTTGTATTGTGACAATTTACACAAGCTTGATCATAAAAAACATCGGCAACAGTTACTTTTAATACCTCTTTCCCATTTTCAATAGCGAGTTGAGTATGAACATTATTTTGATTTTTTTCTATATATTCTAAGGCATTTTTCTCATATATATCTAAAATTCTATTAGCTCTATTTGGAAAAGGATAACTACTAAACATTTTAATTTTAATACCATCTTGAGGGAGTATCGCACTTAAATCATGTAGTAATGTTGCAGGTAAAGGTATAGTGGTATTATCTATTTTATGATCAAAATTTATTTTTAGATTTGTGTGCTTTTTTACCTCACCAATTACATTTGATGTATAATAGCTTCTTATTATTTTTAATTTATTGACTTTAGCAATGGAACTTTCTTCTATTTTTGTCACTTCATTTTTGTGTGACATATCTGGTAGTATAAATAGAGCTAAATATCCTATTAGTAAAGCTGAAACTGTAATCGGTCCTATATACGGATTTGTAATTGGTGTTAGTAGTTTTTTTAAAATCATAGTTATATTATACCTCTTTAAATGAATTAAAAATAGATTTTACTTCATCAATATTTTCTATAAATAATGTAACTAATTGTGGATCAAAATGTTTACCACTCTCTTTTTTTAATAAATCTACAGCATCATCAAATTTCCAAGCTTTTTTATATGGTCTAGTTGATGTTAAAGCGTCAAATACATCTACAACAGCTACAATACGACCAAATATATCAATATCATCACCTTTTAAATTATTTGGATATCCTGAGCCATCATATTTTTCATGGTGTGTTATAGCTATAGAGGCACCAGCTTTTAAGTATTCACTATTGGAATTTTTTAATATCTCATAGCCAATAGTTGCATGAGTTTTCATAATATCAAATTCATCATTGTCAAGCTTTCCAGGCTTTAGTAAAATTTTATCATCAATTCCAACTTTACCTAAATCATGAAAAGGTGAAGCATAAAATATAATATCTTGATCTTGTTGGTTTAGTCCATATTTTAGTGCTAATAATTTTGAATAATGAGCAACTCTTGCAACATGAGATGCTGTTTCTGGGTCTTTATATTCTGCAGTTTTTCCAAGAATTTGTAATGTTTCATGCTCTCTTTGGATTAAACTATTTGTTGCTTTATCAACTTCATAAGATAGATGTTTTGCTTTATCTTCAAGTAGCATTGTATTTTGATATAATTTTAAAAGATTTAATACTCTTGCTTTAAATAGTGTTGCATTTACAGGTTTACTTAAAAAGTCATTTACACCAACAATAAAAGCTTCATTGTGAATATTTTCATCATTACCTGCTGCTGTTACCATAATAATTGGAACAGTTTGATTTTTTTGTCTATACTCTTTTATAAATTCTATCCCATCTAAATCTGGCATCATATAGTCTATGATAATCATATCAATATCATTTGATATAGTATAAAGCAACCCCTCAACAGGATCTGTAAAACTAGTCACTTTTAATTCTAATTCACTACATAAAGCTTCTATTAGAAAAAGATTATTTTCATTGTCATCTATTGAAACTATTTTCATATTTTTTTGATCCATAATTTATATCCTTGTTTAATTTGTATCTCTTTTAATCCACTCTACTACACAACTAAGTTCACCATATCCACTATCGGCATTTATATGTCCAGCATCATCAAGTATTTTGAGTCCAATATTTAATTTACTTTGTAAATCAATAGCTTCATCTACATTTATATATGGATCATTTGTACTGCTTACCATTATTATCTCGTTTGCTTTTAAATCTGCAGGTATAGGGTATGGATAAAATGTTTTTAACTCTTCAATATCACAGTTTTGTTTTACTGGAGCAACTAGCATTAGTTTTTCTATAGGTTTTATATCAAATTGTTCCATTTTCTGTACAAAATGAAACCATAAAATATTTGCTAAACTATGACAAACTACAATATCTGGTTTAAAATGATCAAACTCTTTTTCTAAAAAATCTATCCATTCATTTAAAGTGGGATTATCTCTATTTGGAAGTTGCGGGAAAGAAACCGTATAGTTTTCTTTTATAAGTTCAGATGCAGCCCAAGCTTGCCAATGTGGAAAATCACTTCCTCCCCATCCGTGTAAAAATAAAACTCTCTTATGTTTAATAGTCATCTATTTCATATCTCTTACACATCTAACAAATTTTTCATAAGTTCTATTTTGGTAGTAGATAGAACCGCTTTTGATAAATATATAATAAGCATATCTACCAAAATTTCTTATCCAAGTTCTATCTGCTGCCCAATAATCATCTTGTAATACATATTTAAATGATTTATCTATCATAATCTCTTTTTTAATTCTACTTTTATCAACTATATAGGTATATTCTTCTTTACTTGGAAGTCTCCAATCTGAAAAACCATTTGCACTTAATTTATCACAATACTCTATAGCTTTTTTATGAGTAACTCTTACTTTTACATTTTCCATAGAGTCTTGCCACATAATTTTATGAGTGTCATCTATTACATAGTCACCACTTTTTGTAAGTTTAATAGCAAATAGTAGTATTGTTGATGTAAATAATATAAATAAAATTTTCATGATTAACCCCTTAAGACTTTATGGTATATTTTTTTCTATCAAGCTTGTCTATAATTTTTTTATCAAGAACTTCAATATTTAACTTTTCATCCTCTAAAAATAGTAAACCAACTAACTCTTTACATTTTTTTTTATTTTCAACAGTTGGAGTATGCTCTTTCCAATTTTCCAATTTTTTTTCATAAATCTCTACTATTTTATCTTCTTGAAACTTTCTTTCTAAAATCAATGCTATTGTTACAATTAATAGCATTATAAATGGTATCATCATATCACCCATTACAATATCTCCTAACCTGTGTATCTATATCAAATATATCATCAATACTATCTATTTTTGTAGAATGAAATTTATTTATGGCTTGAAGAGTATTTTTTGCAATATCAAGAAAACCAATTTTCCTTTTTAAAAATTTTTCTACATAAACTTCATTTGCAGCATTTAAAACAACACCAAGATTTTTATTTTTCAAAAGTTCATCTTTTACTTCCCAGATATTATATCTTGAAGTGTTTATTGCTTTAAATTCTAAGTTTTGTAACTCTAAAAGATTTATTGGCTTTAAAATAGACTCTTCAACTTTATCTAAAATTGCATAAGATATAGGAAGTTGCATATTTGCATTTGCTAAGTGAGCTGTAGTACTTCCATCTGTAAAATTAATCATAGCATGAACTATAGATTTTGGTTCAATAATTGCATCACATTTAGTTGTATCAAACAACCATCTAGCTTCTATTAGTTCAAAAAGTTTATTTGTCATAGTTGCACTATCAATTGTGATTTTATTTCCCATTTTCCAATTTGGATGATTTAAAGCTTCCTTTATAGTTACATTTTTTAAATCTTCAAGAGAATAATCTCTAAAACTACCACCACTAGCAGTTATAGTTAAACTATCAATTTTTTTAGTTTTATCCATAAGGTACCAAAGTCCAAAGTGTTCGCTATCTATGGGAGTTATATATGAAGTATCTATAAACTCACCTGCAACGACTAATGATTCTTTATTTGCTAAAGCTACTTTTTTGCCACAATGAATTGCTCTAAGTGTTGGCAAAAGCCCAAAAAATCCCACAAGTGCATTTACAACTAAATTTGAAGATGAATTTTCAATAGCATCTAAAATCGCATCTTGACCAGCTTGTACATTTTGATGATTTACTTTTTCTATATCATTTTTAGAAGCTATAATTACAAGAGATGGATTGAAATCTTTTAATTGTTCATTTAAAAGTTTTATATTGTTTCCCGCAACCAATATCTCAATATCAATATTGAATTTTTTAGCAATAATTAAAGTATTTACACCTATTGAACCTGTAGAGCCTAAGACTATCATTTGATTATTCTTTCGTATTCATCATGTGAACCTATCCAAAACCATATGATTGTATTTTCATGCAATACGCCAAGTGTCCTAAAATTTAAATTTATCCTTGCTGAAAAAATTGCTTTACTGGAATGCACTCTTTTAAAATGTAAGCTAGAATGGTAAGGGTTCTCTTTAAAGAGTTTATATTGTTTTTTAGATAATTCTTTTATATCTTTTGGAATATTTTTATAAAGTTTTTTCCATTGTTGATTTATATGAGAAATCATAAATTACTTATATTTAAAATTTCTGTTTGGTTATTGTTAAAATCTGTTAATGCTTCATCTGCCATTTTAGATAAAAGATCTTCACTTTTGGAAAAACTTTTGTTCCACTTATCTTCTTCTATAATTTCATCAATTATAAATTGAGCAAAAATATTTTGTTCAATCTCTGGTAAAGTTGAAATTTTTTCAAATGCACTATCTACTAATTTAGTCATAATTACTTCCTTATATAAACTTTTTATATTATGCAACAAATCTTAACAATACTAACATAACGATACCACCAAATAGATACCCATCTGTTCTATCTAAAATACCACCATGTCCAGGTAATATATCTCCACTATCTTTTATATTTGCCTCTCTTTTTAGATAACTTTCAAAAAGATCACCAAATATAGACGCCACAGCTACTATAAATGATACTATAAAAGCTCCAAAAACAGTCATATATTCTGGACTAAAAATTATCCCTAAAATAGCAGCAACTACAATACCACCAAATACACCCTCTAAAGTTTTATTTGGACTAGTTTCACAAAATTTTGTTGCACCTATACTTTTACCTACAAAATAAGCACCCACATCAGTACTGGCAACCACTACAAGAAGCCATAAAAGTACTTCCATCCCAAATGCCAAATATAAAGAAAATAAAAATAGATATGAGGTAATAGGGTACATTAAAGGTAAAAATAGATCTTTATTGAACTCTTTTGTATATGCTAAAATAGAGGCAAAAATAATACCAACGATAAATACTAAGTCTTCAGGTTTAGGGTAAAAATATGCACAAATCCAAATAACTACAGCATAGATATAAATTTTATCATCATTTATTTGAAATAGATTCATAGCCTCATAAAGTGCAATTAACATCAAGCCACCAAACAAAAGCCATGTTAAAAAAATAGAATCAATAAATCCTATTACTAAAAGCCCAATTACGAGAGCTACACCTGTTTTTATTCTAGTACTACTTTGAGATAAAATATCTGACATATATTTGCCTTTTTATAAAATTATATTATTATACAAAAATAATGGTAAATAGTTTGTTATATAATATTTACTCTTAATCAAACAATAAGTTATAAAATCATATGATGTATCAAACAATTTAAGGATAAATAATTGGATAAGTCGGAAATACTAGCGATACTTAATGATTGGAACTATTGGAATAAAGCATTACCAGCTACAAAAGAACGAAGTTTTTATGATAAAAAAATAAGTAATTTTTTAAAAAATGATGAAGCAGTAGTGATAAAAGGTATCCGTAGAAGTGGTAAATCTACTTTAATGATAAATCAAATTAAAAAATTAGTAGATGAAGGTATCTCTATAAATGATATTTTAATCATAAATCTTGAAGATCCTAGATTTATAAATAATTTGAATTTAGAATTACTTCAAACCATAAAAGATACATATATCCAATATCTTAATCCAAAATCAAAGCCATATATTTTTTTAGATGAAATACAAAACATACCACAATGGGAAAAGTGGGTAAATAAAGAGTATGAATTGAAACTATCACATTTAATCATAACTGGTTCAAACTCATCAATGTTAAGTAGTGAAATTGCATCTAGTTTAAGTGGAAGATACTTATCTATTGATATTTATCCTCTTTCTTTTAAAGAATATTTGGAATTTAAAAATATCACAATTAACTCTTTACTTGATCTAGTAGATAGTAAAATAATATTAAATAGAGAATTTGAACAATTTATAAATGATGGTGGATTTCCAAAGCTTATATCATATGAAAAAGAGCAAAAAAAAGAATTACTTACTACATATAAAGATTCAATACTTTTAAAAGATATAGTTGCTAGATATAAACTGAAAAATTTTCATACTCTAGAAGAAATATCTGCTTATATACTTTCAAATAGCGGAATAATTCAAAGTACCAATAAATTAAAAAATACTTTTAATATTTCATTTGATATGGCAAGTAGTTATTTGGAATACCTTAAAAATGCCTATATGATTTTTGAAATTAAAAAATTTGATTACTCTTTAAAAAAACAAAATTCAAATGAAAAGAAATACTATAGTGTAGATTTAGGCTTGTCAAATCTGCTTAGAGTTCCAAATCTACAAACAAGAGGTGCAGATCTTGAAACTATTGTATTTTTAGAACTCTTAAGAAGAGGATATAAAATATATTATTATAAAACTTCTAATAATTTAGAGTGTGATTTTATTGTAGAGAAAGAAAATAAAATTAAAATGCTCATTCAGGTATCCAAAACTTTAAAAGATGAAAAAACAAAAAAAAGAGAATTAGCTCCATTTTATAAAACAATAGAAGAACTAAAATTAAATGATATTCAGCTATTAGTTATAACAGAAGATACTAATAGCACTGAAACTATTGATAATAATGATTTAAAAATTATCAATATTTTAGAATGGTTGATTATTTAACCATCGAATAAAAATACTTTAGATATAATCCATAAAAATTAGATATTTAAGGTAAATAAATATGTCACAACAAACTCCATTAGAAATTGCTTTAGCACACTCAATGACAAAAGAGGAATACGAAACAGTATTAAATATGCTTGGTCGAGAGCCAAATTACACTGAAATTGGTGTAATTTCTGCTATGTGGTCTGAACATTGTTCTTATAAATCATCTAAAAAATACTTAAACGGTTTTCCAACTAAAGCTCCATGGGTTATACAAGGTCCAGGTGAAAATGCTGGTGTTATTGATATTGGTGATGGATACGCAGCTGTATTTAAAATGGAATCACACAATCATCCATCGTTTATAGAACCATATCAAGGAGCTGCTACAGGTGTTGGTGGTATTATGAGAGATGTATTTACTATGGGTGCTAGACCAGTTGCCAGTATGAATTTAATTCAATTTGCTGGAATAGAGGGTGATAGTGATGTTGCAAAAAAACATAGATTTCTTTTAAGAGGTGTTGTTGAGGGTATTGGTGGTTATGGTAACTGTATGGGAGTTCCAACTATTGGTGGACAAGTTGGTTTTGAAGAGTGTTACGCTGGAAACAATCTTGTAAATGCTTTTAATCTTGGTATTTGTAAATCAGATGAAATTTTCTTAGGTGTTGCCGAAGGTATCGGAAATCCTGTAATGTATGTTGGTTCTAAAACTGGTCGTGATGGACTAGGTGGTGCTGTTATGAGTTCTGCTGCATTTACAGAAGATAATGAAAGCAAAAGACCAACAGTACAAGTGGGAGACCCTTTTACTGAAAAACTTTTACTTGAAGCTTGTCTTGAATTATTTAAACAAGATTTAATTATCGGTATTCAAGATATGGGAGCTGCTGGACTTACAAGTTCATCTTTTGAGATGGCTGGAAGAACTGGTAGTGGTATGAAAATGGACTTAGATAAAGTTCCTGCAAGAGAAGAGGGTATGACACCTTATGACTTTATGCTTTCAGAATCACAAGAGAGAATGCTTATTTGTGCAAAAGCTGGTTGTGAACAAGCTGTTATAGATATCTTTGAAAAATGGGAACTAGCAGCTGCTGTTATTGGAGAAGTAACTGATACAGGGAATATGGAATTATATTGGCACGGTGATTTAGTTGCGGACATTCCTATTCAACCACTTTCAGAAGAAGCTCCTATTTTAGATAGACCAGTAAAAGAACCAGAATATTTAAAAGATATTAAAAATATAAAAATGGAAAAACAACTAAGTATGACAGATGTATTTGATAAGTTATGGTCAAGTTTAGAAGTTATTGATAAATCTTATGTTTATAATCAATATGATTCAATGGTACAAACAAATACTATTAAAGGACCTGGAAGTTTAGATGGTTCAGTTATTCGTATAAAAGAGACAGGAAAAGCTTTAGCTATGAGTGCCGATTGTAACACTAGATATTGTTATATTAATCCTGAAGAGGGATCAGCAGCTGCTGTTATGGAAGCTGGAAGAAATGTTGCTATGACAGGTGCTAGACCATTGGCTATTACAGATTGTCTAAACTTTGGTAACCCAGAAAATCCAGAAGTTATGTGGCAGTTTAAATATGCTTGTGAAGGGATAAAAAAAGCTTGTAAAGGTTTAAATACTCCAGTAATTGGTGGAAATGTATCACTTTATAATGAAACAAATGGAGTGGGTGTATTCCCAACGCCAGCAATTGCAACTGTTGGTGTAAATGATGATATGAATAAAGTTTTAGGTTCTTCATTTAAAAGTGAAGGTAACTACATCTGTTTAGTTGGTGAATCATACAGTGAATTTGGTGGAAGTTTATACTTAAAAGAGATAGAGGGTCAAATAGCAGGTGAATGTCCAGCTGTAGATTTTGAAGCAGAGTTGATGCTTTGGGAAGTTATCATAGAGGCAAATAAACTTGGACTTTTAGAATCTGCAAAAGATGTAAATGTTGGTGGTGTTGCAATTGCATTAGCTAAAATGTGTGCTGTTGGTGATGTTGGTTGTGATGTAAATGTTGCATTTGAAAATGAATATGATATCTTTAGTGAAAGTTTAAGTAGAGCAATTGTGGAGGTTAAACCTGAAAATATTCAAGCATTTAATGACTTAGCTTGTAAAATTGGTATAAGTTATGGGTGTATTGGAAAAACAGGTGGCGATGTGTTGTGTGTAAATAGTTTATATAGAAATATGGATAAAGTAAAAGATGTATATTTTAATAGATTTAAAGAGATTATAGAGCAAGATTTATAGTAAATAGAAGAAAGAGAAATATATGTTAATAGATGGACACAACAGAGTAGTAAACTATTTAAGAGTTTCTGTAACTGAAAGATGTAACTTTAGATGTTTATATTGTATGCCAGAAAAACCATTTTCTTGGGTACCTCATGAAAATCTTTTATCTTATGAAGATATGTTTGAGTTTATAAAAGTAGCTATTGATGAGGGTATCACTAAAGTTAGATTAACAGGTGGTGAACCACTTTTAAGACAAGGGCTTGATAATTTTGTAAAAATGATATCTGATTATGCTCCAGATATAGATTTGGCAATCACTACAAATGCTTTTTTACTTGAAGATTCTGCGCAAGCTTTAAAAGATGCTGGACTTAAGAGACTTAATATTTCATTAGATAGTTTAAAACCAGAAGTTGCACAACAAATTGCACAAAAAGATGTTTTAGCTAAAGTTTTAAGAGGTATAGATAAAGCTCAAGAGCTTGGTATAAAGATAAAAATAAATTGTGTACCTTTAAAAGATATAAATGACACAGAACTTTTAGATTTACTAGAGCATTGTAAAGCTAAAGGTTATGAGATAAGATTTATTGAATATATGGAAAATTCTCATGCAGATGTAAAGTCAGGTTTAAACTCTCAACAGATACAAGATATCATAAAAGAGAAGTATAATATAACTAAAGGTGAAAGAGTTGGAAGTTCTCCTTCTCAAGATTATTTTTTAGATGATGGGTATAAGTTTGGGATAATAGAGCCACATTTAGATGATTTCTGTTCAGATTGTAATAGACTTAGAATAACAGCAGAGGGTTATCTCATTCCATGTTTATATTTTGAAGATGCTTTAAGTATTGCAGATGCAATAAAAGCAAAAGATATAAAAGAGGCTTCTAGTATATTGAAAAAAGTACTACAAAATAAACCAGAAAAGAATAAATGGGGTAGTGAAGATAGTTCCCATAGAGCTTTTTATGAAACAGGCGGTTAGAAGATCATAGTTTATTTTATTTAGATATATTCAAACGGCTTCACTGATGGGTCCCAAAAATCAGAGATTTTTACCCTTTCGTTGCAGATGTTTTCATATATCTAAATAAAATAAACTATTTAAAAGAGTTAAAATAAGGAAAATTGATGAGAGCATTGATAAGTGTAAGTGATAAAAGTGGTGTTGAGAATTTCGCTCGTGAGTTAGTAGGTTTAGGTTATGAGATTATATCAACTGGGGGAACATATAAAAAACTTCAAGAGGCTGGAATAGCTGTGATTGAAGCAAATGAAGTTACAAAATTTCCTGAGTGTTTTGAGGGTCGTGTTAAAACATTAAATCCATATATTCATGGTGGAATTTTACACAGAAGAGATAAGCAATCACATCTTGATGAAGCTAAAGAATTAGGTGTTGAAGGTATTGATTTAGTTTGTGTAAATTTATATCCATTTAAAAATGCTATTGAATCAACTGATGATTATGGTGTGATTATTGAAAATATTGATATTGGTGGTCCTGCTATGGTGCGGTCTGCTGCTAAAAATCACGACAGTGTTATTATTGTTACTGATGTTGTTGATTATGATTTAGTTTTAAACAATCTTAAAAA
>JAYEIM010000069.1:0-3330 GCA_034660095.1 Campylobacterota bacterium
CATTTTTGACATAGCTCTTCAATAGCTATGTTTTTCTTAAAGCCTTCAACTATATTTACTGCTCTTTTAGATTGTAAAATATCTTTAAGAGTTTTTTTATTTAAATTTCCTAAATCAATCACACCAAAACTATCTAAACAACAAGGCACTACAGTACCAGAACTCAAAATAGCTATTTGAGAACTTAATCCATGGCAGTAACCATTTGAATGCTCTATATCATCTAGATTAGGCCATTTAAAATAGTTATCAAAATCAATTAAAATTTGATTATCTAATCTAACTGACTTGTTATAATTTATATCATCAAGATTGATTTTAAATTTATCGGATAATAGTTTAAATATTTGTTTATTAAATTTACTTTCATTATCAATATTATTATCAAGATTCCAAACTCTAAAGTTAATAAAATTATGTACTTTTTTTTCAAGTTTCATATCACATAATCTAAAAATCGGTTCTAAATACTCTTCTAAAGTTATGTTCATCTCATTTTTATTGTAACTATTAAGTGAAAAATTAATCTGTTTTATCGCTTTATGTAAAAAAATATTTAAATTGAAATTATTTAGATAATACCCTGTAGTAGTTATATGTACTTTAAAATTATATTTAAAAGCAATATCTAAATAATCTTCTAGATTTGACAATGTTAATGGATCTCCAAATACATGAAAAGCAATATCTTTAGTATATGGTTGTAGTTGTATTAAAATATCTTCATAAAGTTCTATGGAGATAGTTTGTGATTTTATATCTTTAGTGGGACAAAAAGTACAGTTTAAACCACAAATATTTGTCAGTTCTATATATACCTTATGAAATTTGTAATGCATTTTTTACTAAAGAGATATTTTGTTGTAATTTTTCTACTCTATCTTTAAATTCATCTAAATTTGCATTGTAATGAGTTGAGTTTGATATAGCTACAAGCTTTTCATCAAAATTTTCTATAGTTTGTTTTTGTATATCTTCATCTGTTAGACCAAGAAGAAGTTGAGGATTTTGTTTTTCAAGTTTCATAATAGTATGTTCTAGTGTATATTTATTGTCAATTTGAATCTCTAAATAATTACACATCTCTATGTATAGGTTATCAATACTAGATGCGTATCTACTATAAATAGTTCCAGCAAAATCATTTAAATATATATGATAATTTTTATAGTTAGATAAAAATTCTATATTTTTATCTTTATTTAGTTCTATATCTTCTTTATATAGTTTATTATAAATATGTACCATACTTATATATAATATTTCACTACAATTTTCTTTTATCTCATCTAAAAATTTATTTTTTGTCATCTTTATAATCCTATACTATAAATAAAAAAAGAGAGCCAAAAAAGCTCTCTTTATTGTTTAATGCTACTTATGCTTTTCTAATTTTATTCTACTTTATATTTGTGGTCCAGCAGATGTAAAATCAAAACTAGTATCTTCAGTCAAGTACTTTTTAAAGTTTTCTATAAACATTGATGCTAGTTCATCTCTTTTATTATCAAATTCATCTTTATCTTCCCAAGCTTCTCTTGGATTTAATACTTTAGAATCAATTGTTCCAAGTGTTTTTGGAACATTAAATTTAAAAGTTTTTGTTGTTTCAAATTCTGAATCATTTATAGAACCATCAAGGATAGAGTTGATACAAGTTCTAGTATCTTTTATACTCATTCTTTTACCAGTACCATATGCACCACCAGTCCATCCTGTATTTACTAAATATACATTAACATTATGTTCATCGATTTTTTCACCAAGTAGTTTTGCATAATCTGTTGGGTGTAAAGGTAAAAATGCTTCACCAAAACATGCACTAAATGTTGCAGTTGGTTCTGTAACACCTCTTTCAGTTCCAGCTACTTTTGCAGTGTAACCACTTAAGAAATAATACATCGCTTGCTCTTTAGTAAGTTTACTAACAGGAGGTAAAATACCAAATGCATCAGCACTTAAGAAGATAATATTTGTTGGGTGTCCAGCAATACTTCCCTCTTGAATATTATCAATATGATGAATAGGGTAAGAAACTCTAGTGTTTTCAGTTTTTTTGCCACAATCGTAGTTAACTAATACATCTCCATCATCTTCATCATAAGCTACATTTTCTAATATAGCTCCTTTTCTAATAGCACTAAAGATTTCTGGTTCTGCAGATGGATCAAGATTAATAACCTTAGCATAACATCCACCTTCAAAATTAAATACACCATCATCATCCCAACCATGTTCATCATCACCAATTAAAGCTCTTTTTGGATCGGTTGATAATGTTGTTTTACCTGTACCCGATAAACCAAAAAATAGTGCAGTATCACCATCTTTTCCAACATTTGCAGAACAATGCATAGCCATTTTATTATCTAAAGGAAGCCAATAGTTCATCATAGAGAAAATACCTTTTTTAATCTCACCAGCATACCATGTACCACCAATTACCGCTTCATTCTCTTCTACATTAAATGCAACAAACACTTCAGAGTTTAAGTTATCATCTTTAAAATCAGGATTTGTAGCTTGACAAGCATTATATAAAGTGAATTCTGGAACAAAATTTTCCAATTCCTCTTTTGTTGGTACAATAAACATATTTTGAACAAAATGTGCTTGCCAAGCAATTTCAGTAATAATTCTTATTGATTTTCTACTATCTTTACTCGAACCAGCATATACATCGGTAACATATAAGTTTTGACCACTCAATCTAGTTGTTGCGATACCTCTTAGCTTTTTATATACTTCTTGAGAAATTGGCTTATTAACATCGCCCCAAGAGATATGTTTGTTTGAAGGGTTTGCATCTACAAAATATTTATCTTTAGGACTTCTACCTGTAAATACACCCGTATCTATCATTAAAGCTCCACTGGAAGCAATTTTTGCTTCCTCATGTGTAATCGCATGACTAATTAATGTATCAACATCTAAGTTGTGATACACAATACCTATATCTTCTAAATCTAAAGAATTTCTAACATCAGACATTTTTATTTTTCCTAATTTTTATTTAAATATTGATAACAATACACCAGCTGCAACAGCTGAACCGATTACACCTGCAACATTTGGACCCATTGCATGCATTAATAATATATTTGATTTGTCATATTCTTGACCAACCTTACTTACAACTCTTGCTGACATTGGAACAGCTGAAACTCCAGCTGCACCAATTAGAGGATTAATTTGTTGATCAGCTGGACTTAATTTATTCATAAGTTTAGCCATTAATACACCAGTTGCTGTACCCACACTAAATGCAATAAGACCAATAAGCATAATTCCCATTGTATCAAGTACTAGGAATTTATCTGCTGCTAGTTT
>JAYEIM010000070.1:0-3312 GCA_034660095.1 Campylobacterota bacterium
TATATGGAAAGTAAAAGTAATTTTAAAGCGATGAAGTGTCTAATTTGTAGCAAAGAGAAAAGAGTGTTTAACAAAAACTAAAGGGCAAAGTAAAGGGGTAGTGAAAAGAAACTTACTTCTCTTCATAATAAAATGCTTATTTATATAAAAAATACAAAAACAATACTTATTATGCTAAAATTACAGTAAAAATATGAGGAAATTATTTTGTTACTACAATTTAGTGTAAATAATTATAAATCAATTAAAGATACTGTTACCTTTAGTATGGCTACCTCTTCTAAAGATGAAGGTAACTCATTTAATATCGGAAAATATGAGCTATTAAAAAGTGCTATTATTTACGGTGCTAATGCAAGTGGAAAAAGTAACTTTTTAAAAGCTATGGCTTTTATGGGAAAAATTGTACTTAATAAAAATAAAGTCATGCAGTCTACTGATACATTAGAGCACTTCCCTTTTAAATTAAATACTGATACCCAAAATAGCTCTAGCACTTTTGAAATTGTTTGTTTTATAAATAAAATCAAATATAGATATGGTTTTGAAATAGATAATACAACAGTTTATGCCGAATGGTTGTATGCAGATGCAAAAGGAAAAGAGTCAAAGCTTTTTTATAGAGACAGTGAAGAAGAAGACTATGTTAACCCAACTAAGTTCAAAGAAGGTTTTAAATTCTTTGATAAGAAAAAATTAAAAATAAATACACTCCCTAATAAACTTTTTATTTGGAAGTGTGATGAAGATGATGATAGTGAGATTGCAAAAAGTATTTTAAGCTGGTTTAATAGATTTAACTTAATTGATGGTATGGAACATGATGGATATATTGGGTATGCATTAGAAGAAATGCAAGATGAAGATTTTAAAAATGAAATAGTTAACTTGGTTAGAACTGCAGATATTGGAATCGATGATATCCTACTGAATGAAGAAAAAGTTCCCAATGATTTTTTAGACTCACTACCTTTAACAGAAGAATATAAAGAAAAATTAATAAAAAGTATGGGAGGTACTATACCGCTTCTGAATACATATCATACACAATATGATGAAAATAATATTGAAGTAGGAAAAGTTATTTTTGAGCTAGATGAAGAAGAATCTAAGGGAACAAGGAAATTCTTCAAAATGTCTGCACCTATTTTAAATACACTGAGAGAAGGAAAAGTTTTAATTATTGATGAATTAGATGCTAGTTTACACCCTTTGCTAACAAAACACTTAGTTAAATTATTCCATAATGAAAAGATAAACACTAAAAATGCACAACTTGTTTTTGCAACACACGATACAAATATGTTAACACCTCATATTTTTAGAAGAGATCAGGTTTGGTTAACTGAAAAAGATAAATTTGGAGCTACTGATATTTATTCATTAGCTCAACTTAAAGATGTAATAAAGAATGAAAATTTTGAAAAACAATATATTCAAGGTAAATATGGAGCAATCCCTTATCTTGGAAAATTTGAGTTTTAATTATGAGAAGAAATAGAGAAAAACCTTCTAGTCGTAAAAAAGAACAAGAAAAAAAAGATTTTCAAAGAAGAACTAATGATAAAGAAAAAGTACATGACATCATTATATCATGTGAAGATAGTGTATCAGCACCAGCATATTTTCAAAAAATTATAGATAAACTTATTGAAGCTAAAAAGATAACTCAAGATTCTATCGTTATTGTTAATCAGAAGAAAATTAAGGGAACTAATCCAACAAAAGTACTAGAAAGACTTAAAAATTATAATGAAGATGGTAAATCATATAAAGATTTTGCAGATAAATGGATAGTCATAGATAGAGATACTCCAAGAGTAAATAATGGTGGGCACACTGCCAAAGATTTTAATGAG
Source organism: Campylobacterota bacterium (assembly GCA_034660095.1). Taxonomy (GTDB): domain Bacteria; phylum Campylobacterota; class Campylobacteria; order Campylobacterales; family Arcobacteraceae; genus JAIOSF01. The sequence continues at coordinate 1,860 of JAYEIM010000070.1, forward strand.
GCTATACAAAATTCTAAAAGTAAAATTTCTAAATACAATGTAGAAGTTGCTTATGCAAATGACTCTTTTGAGTTATGGTATTTACTTCACTTTGACTATATAGATTCATCAATACATAGAGATGATATAAATAAGAAGCTTATTCAAAAGCTAAAAGTAAAAAATAGTTCTATATTCTCAAATCTTAATAGTGAAAACATAAAAACGGAAAATTATACAAAGTTAATTTTTGATGAATTATTATCAAGTCAAGATAGAGCGGTAAAAAATGCAGAAAAATTATTAATATTTCATGGTTCAAATCATAATCCCGAAAAAGACAATCCTTCAACTACTGTACATAAGCTCGTTGAAATACTAAATAGTTTGTAAAAGACTAACAAAACCTAGCAACGAGGACTTAGGTGTCGTTGTAGTCAACCGTTATATTTGTTGTTTAAATAAAGGTATTTCAAATGTACAATAAAAATTTAATTATAAAATTGTTTTTTACATTTATAATTTTATGTTTAATATATCTATTAGATTTTCTTAGAAGTTTTTTTAGTGTTCTATTCTTTTTGTATATGCCGGATACAAGAGTTGGAATTATTGTTACTTTTCTTATTGTATATATTGTTTATTTTTTAAAAAGAAAAAATACGACTAATACTTTAAATAATACTAATAAATCATATCATATTATTTTTGCTGTAAGTATTGCTCTTTTTATAAATGGAATGCTACAGTTGCTATCTCAAAATGGGTTGATATATATGTTTGATATTCCATTTTTAATAAATAAGTATGAGTTTGTTATATTATCTTTGATAATCACATTTATGATAGCTTTTCTATATATGATTTTTATTTTTTATTCTAAAGTTAAACATTCATTATCAGTACTTATTGTCAATGCATTATTTGGAGTGTTTAGTTTATTTTTAACAACAGCAATCAGTTTAAAAGAAGTTAATATGTTTTTTGATACTACAAAGCCTCATATAAATGAAACAGTAGTTGTAGACAAGAGAATGGAAAATGCATTAAGTAAGACCGGATTTAAGTTGTATTATATAACTTATGCAGGTTATAAAGAGCAGGAAGTAACATCTTCTACATATAGGAAGATGGATATTTCTGATAAAGTGAATGTGTATGTTAAAGATGGTTTTTTGAATGCTAAATGGGTGGCCAAAATAGAAAAAACATAACAAAACATAGTAGCCAATAAATCACCTAGCGGCAATTTATTGGCTATCTTCAACCGTTATTATTTTTGGAACAGTAAAAAATTATTAAAATGAATTTAATTCGTTTGGCGGATTCGACTCATAAGCGAATACCCTTTATAACGTCCCCATCTGTCAAGACCACTTAACCCAACATTCTTATTTCACTCATTATGCTACCTCTAGTAACTCTTGATTTGCTGACTCTATTTTATTCATAGCTTCGTCATAAATTTCATTAG
>JAYEIM010000071.1:0-3309 GCA_034660095.1 Campylobacterota bacterium
TATATCGATATTCCAATGGATGAAAATGATAAACGATATCTAACTCTAAATAATCATTTAGAATACGAAAATGGGGATATGAAAATTGATGGTATCATGTATTATAATTTACCACTAAGAGTTGCTATGAAAAATGCACATCATGATGAAGCTGGATTTTGGAATAAATGGGCTGAGGATTTTTAATGATAAGTAAAACAAAAACAAAATTATATTTAGATGATATAAGAAGTCCAAAAAGTGATGGATATACAATAGTAAGAAGTTTTGAAGATGCTGTTAAATTTATTGAAGACAACAATATACCTGAGTATATCTCATTTGACCATGACTTAGGTATTGATAAAAATGGAGGGTTGTTACCAACTGGATATGATTTTGCTAAGTGGCTTATTGAAATGGATTTAGATAATATTTATCAATTTCCTAATAACTTTGAATATAATGTACATAGTGCAAATCCAATTGGAAAACATAATATTGAAACTATATTGGATAATTATTTAAATTTTAAAATAAAATATAAAGATGAGAATTAAAAATGATACAAGATGAAAATATACAACAAGCAGAACAATATATAAAAGATGCGGATGCTATTTTAATAACAGCAGGTGCAGGTATGGGTGTAGATAGTGGACTTCCTGATTTTAGAGGTACAAAAGGATTTTGGAAAGCATATCCACCTATTGAAAAATTAGGACTTAGCTTCTCTGATATGGCAAATCCACTATGGTTCGAAGAAAAGCCATCATTAGCATGGGCATTTTATGGGCATAGGTTAAATTTATATAGAGATACTGTTCCTCATGATGGTTTTAAGATGTTATTAGATTTAGTAAAAGAAAAAAATGATAACTATTTTATATATACTTCAAATGTAGATGGTCAGTTTCAAAAAGCTGGATTTGATAATGATAAAATATATGAAGTTCATGGAAGCATTCATCACTTGCAATGTAGTAAGAGTTGTCTTTTAAATCTAAGTAATAATATTTCACCAAGCAGACCATTAAATAAATTTCAAATTTGGGAAGCAGATAGTGAATATATAGATGTAGATATGGATAAATTTGAAGCTAAAAATATACCATTATGTGAAAACTGTGGAGAGGTTGCAAGACCAAATATTTTAATGTTTGGAGATTGGAACTGGAATAGCCAGAGAGCTTCAAAACAAGAGGCAAAATATAATACTTGGAGAAAAAGAAATAAAACTAAAAAAATAGCAATAATTGAAATAGGAGCAGGAACCTCTATACCTACAATTAGAATTGAAGGACAACAGTTATCTAGTATATATAAAAATACAAAATTAATAAGGATAAATCCAAGAGAGTATGAGATGAAAAAAAATATCGGTTTTAGTATCCCATTTGGTGGACTTGAAGGACTTAAGAAGGTTTTACAATGGCAAAAGTAATAATATTTAGTGGAGCAGGTATAAGTGCTGAAAGTGGAATACCTACATTCAGAGATAATGATGGTCTTTGGGAAAATTATAATATAAAAGATATTTGTACTGTTGGGTGTTTAGATAAAAATAGAGAAGAAACAATTAAATTTTATGATATGTTGAGAGTTGGTCTTGAAAATAAAGTTCCAAACCATGCACATAAACAAATTGCTAAAATACAAGAAAAATATCCTTTAGATATACAAATCATTACGCAAAATGTAGATGATATGTTTGAAAAAGCTGGCTGTACTGATATAATGCATCTCCATGGATATTTAAAAGAGGTCTATTGTAGTAAATGTAATTATATGGCAGATATAGGCTACAAAAAACAAGATGAAGTTCTTACTGATTGTTTACAGTGCCATGAACCACTTAGACCAAATATAGTATTTTTTGGAGAGCAAGCCCCTATGTATAAGGATTTGTATGAATCATTAGTAGAATGTGAATTATTAATCATTATTGGAACAAGTGGATATGTTATAGATGTAAAATATTTATCTAGTTTCCCTAAAAAAACAATATTAAATAATTTAGAACCTAGTAATGCCATTGAAGAGGATTTGTTATCTAAAGTTATTTATAAAAAAGCAACTGATGCAATTGATGAAATTGTAGAAGAAATAGAAGTATTTTTAGAAGAATCAAATAATAAGTGAATATTTTGTAATGGATATTAATCAAATAGAAAATAGAATTTATACTTTAGCAAAAAAGCAAAATCAGCTTGCACTAAAAAAATTACTTGAAAATGAAGATGGAATAGTTGATTATAAGCTTGTAGTCAAAATATATTTTTATACAAATGAAAACAAAATACATTCACATATAGAAGATCTAAAGCCTTGTTTTTTAAATGATATAAATTGTGGCTCATTATTTAAAATTGATAATATATCTGAAATAACTAATATTGATTTTGATATAAATATTAGTTACCAATATAAAATTAATATTCGGACAACTTAATGTCAAAAAAGGTATAATTTAAAATAATTTACTACGAGGTTCAAGAATGGAAAATAAAATCATGCGTGATGAAGCAAATGAATTTTTTAAATTAAAATACTTAAACAGAATAAATAAAATAATTACAAATGATGACCTAAAGAAATCAGAAGATTTTAAACAAAAATATCAAACCTTACAAACTCTAAGTAGTGAGATAAAAAATGAACACCCAGTAACAAAAAATTACATAAAGTTAGAATTGGAAAGAATGGGTTTGAATTATGAAGATTGCAAAGAAAAGTTTAATAATCAATTTCCAAAGTATGAAAGTTTTTATCAAGATTACTATAGTGAGGAGAGAGCATATTTTTTTTCAAATCCAGTATTACTTACAGCATGGATTGAAGAACAAAATGATACTTGTGGATATTGTGGAATTAAAACAGAAGAGTTGTCAATAATTGCAATAAATAGAGCAAAGATATTAGGACTTTCAGAAGGTGTAAAAAACTTAACACTAAATGGAAAAAAGAAAAGGTCCAAAGGAAAATTGGAAATTGAGAGAATAGAGCCATCAAAATTAGCTGATTCAGATTTTGGATATAATAATAAAAATTGTATATTATGTTGTCCTCTATGTAATAATGCCAAGAGCAACCTTATTGACGAAGATGGATGGAGAGATTATTTTGTAAAACCAATGAGAGAATATTATAAAAGTCTTTTAAATAATAAATTAAAAAACGAGATACCTACAAGGAATAAATAGTGGCATATAAACACGACTACGATAAAATTTTAACAAGACTTACAACTATTTTAAAAAGATTAAATGATGGTGAAGCTTTAAGTATCAAAGATTTAGCAGAGGAATTTAATGTAAGTACTAGAACAAT
>JAYEIM010000072.1:0-3297 GCA_034660095.1 Campylobacterota bacterium
AGACAAAATCTTCTGGAAGCTCTATATTTAGCAGTTCTGTGGCTTGTGAAAGGAGTGAGGAGTTTATACAGTAGATAGGGTTACAGAGTTTTTTTACCTCTTGGTGAGATTTTAGAGCTATCTCTATCCCGACACCATTTAAATCGCCAACACTTATGACTAGAGTAGGTTTATGCATTTTATTTTTCCAATGTTTTAGTTCTATATTTTGTTTATTTCAAATCATCAAGTATAATGGCCTGAATATTTAAGACCTATTTTCTAAATATTAACAATAATGATGAAGCTCAGCTTCGTCGTTGTATTTTTTAGTTTAGTAAAGCCATACTCTTTTGAATACTCTCATTTATAAACTTAAAAAGTTCACTTTTATCATTAATAGCTTGTAGATATTCACTTCTATGTTCATTTTCGATTAGTGGTGGAACGATATTATTCTGTATAGCTTGAAAAGCCATGATTAGTCTTCCAACTCTCCCATTGCCATCTGCAAATGGATGTACTCTTTCAAATAAAATATGGAACTCTGCAATATCTTCTAAGCTCATATTATTACTATTAAATCTATAAAGCAAGTTTTCTAAATCATTTGAAATTTTATTGGGTGCTGATAGTTTTATATCTACACCTTTGATGTATCTCTCATCTAGTCTATATGCTCCAATAGGCTTTGAAACAAATTGTGGAGAAACTTTTAAAGCATCTTCAAACATAATGGCATGAATATCTTTTATAAAACTACTGTCAATAACATTTTCTCTGTTTGTAGCTTCACGAACTATGACATCATAAGCTTTTGCAAAGCCTAAAATAACAAGTTGTTCATGTATTGGTTTGTCTCCCGCCGTATTTCCATGCTCAAGTAACTCTTTTGTTTCGCCAAATGAAAGGGTTGTTCCTTCCATAGCATTTGAGTGATGAGTGATTGAGATACGAAGTTGTCTAAAAAGTTCTTCTCTTTGTTTTAATGATAACTTATTTAGTTTTTGCATTATTTTCCCTTCTAAAAAAATTTATTATTTTATCAAAATTACTCATGTTCATATTTATATCATTATTATGAGTAATATTAAAATCACTTATTGGCTTTTTAAGAATATCATCGGATGTCTTTATATTATTAGGTTCTGAAGGAATATCATTGATTTTTTCTTGAAAGATAGATTTACAATCTATACATTGGTATCTCTGTACCTGAAAAGATTTTCTTTGGCGTTTGTCTTTTTTATGAATATTTTTAGAATAGCATTTAGGACAACTTACATCTTTAAGCCACTCTTCACGGATGATTTGCTTTGGACTTTTTTGTCGTTTTTTTGTTGGACTTTTCTTTTCTGAAATGATAATATATTCATCCATTTCTCTTAAAAGTTCTACAAATTTATCTACTCTCCACTTAATCTGTGTAGCCATGCCAGTTGAGTATTTTTTTACATCAATTGCATAATTAAATCCTTTTCCATCTAATATCCAATTTTTATTATCGACAGATTTTTTTATATAACCCATCTTTTTAAGTTTTTTATTAAAAGAAAGTGTGGAATAGTTTGATACTATTTTTTTTAATAGCTCTGATGTTGTTTGATATTTTGCAAGTTCTCTAGCTCTCTCCTCGTCATCTATATGTTTTTTGTATAAGTTATTACATAGAGCTACATTAGAGTTTATTACATTAAATCTTTTATTAATATAATCTTTGCCATCTATATTATCTTTATACACAACTTCTGTATCATCTTGATGCATCCATTTATATCCAACACCTTTGTATTTATGAACTTCAAAGACTTGATAGGAACAAAATGTATCTGAAGATTTTTTTAAATACAAATATAAATGTGTTTCATAATAATCAATTACTACAATGGATGATTTTAAGAATACAATTTCTTGGAATAATTTCACACCCTTGAAAGATAATTTCCTATCTATAATGTATCGTTCAAATGGTTTCAATTCATCAGGGATATCTAATGTTAAAATATTTTTATTATGATCAACTGTTTTTATTGTAAATCTTGCTACTAAATGTTTACATAGTCTTCTTGGATCATAAGTTGGAAATTTATTTCTATTTTTTAACCAATCTTTACAATTACACTGTAAAGTATTTATGTTTGTTGAAAATTTTATGAAATCTGTTTCAGATACTTCTTCATCAAAAATTTTATAATTTATTTCAGCTGAAATATTATTATCATAATTCTTTCGTTTTATATCATTACCAAGAACTTCATAAGCTTCATTTAATCGCTGAAACATTTTTGTTGTATCTACATCTGTATTTTTATCTGGATGAATTTCTTTAGCTTTCTTTCTATAAGCAAGCTTTATTTGCCGTAAACTTGCTCCTCTTGATACATTGAGTAGTGCGTAATAACCTTTTATGTCATACATAATAATTTTTCACTTTTTTTAAAAATAACATTTTTTTATCTCTGTAGGAAATTCAAAACCTATAATATCTTCTGGTTTTATTTTTGTTGTTAAGCATATTCCTGTATCTAAAGGTTCAAATTTATATTCAGGATAAATAATATTTTCAAAATATCTAATAATAATTTCTTCAGTTATTATATTAATATGTTCTGATAATAATTTAATAGATACTTTGCATTTCAATATTAAAGGTGTAAGCTTTTTTGGTAATTCTTTTGGGTATTGATAACCAAGGTTTTGTGCTAAATGTAGCAAGTGTTCTCCACCATAAATTAGATAATGAGAAGACTCTTCTTTTAAAACGTTGTCATCTAAGGTTAAAAAAAGTTTTTCATTTCGACACTCTAAAGAATTTTTATCTTTAAATTGTTCTATTGTTGCATTATTAAAAATAATATCAGTTATTTCAGGGTATTCACTCTGATTAAACAATTTTCTTGCGAATAAATTTCTTTCTTTAATGTTTAAAGGTAGCAAGCCTTTATCTAAATAAGAAGTTATATCATTTGTAGCTGTTCCATGATAATAGGCAACATGACTATATGTATTTTGAATATAGTTTTTGGTGCTATTTATTATTTTATTTCCAATTACACTAGTTATATCGTCTATTGTTAAAGCATTATTACTATTTTTAAACTTATTTACAATAGGAGAATAATTGTAGCCAGCAAAGATATCATCAATTTTGGACATCCAAGCATTAGAATTGTTAAAATCTAATATCATAAATACTCCTTCTACCAAAAATTTCTGTAAAATACATACAAAGAGATAAGCAAGAGAACGATTATTCCTTAGGAATTATCACTTAAACCTTAAACGAGATTTTAAGTGATAAGAACCTCGAAAAAAGTC
>JAYEIM010000073.1:0-2626 GCA_034660095.1 Campylobacterota bacterium
CTATGATAAAAAATATTGATACAAACAAAGATGCAAAAGTTGTTGTTAGTGCAATAGTTGATTTTGCAAATAAATTAAACATCAAAACAATTGCTGAGTTTGTTGAAAATGAAAAAATACTAAATATAGTTAAAGAGTTGGGGATTGATTATTCTCAAGGATATTATTTTAGTGAGCCTAAGCAAGAGATATAATTGATTATTATAACAAAGTAATTACTGTTATCTCACTAGAAGCACCAAGTCTCATTGGAGGTCCCCAATAACCTGTCCCTTTATTTACATATATTTGTAAATCTTCATTATGTTGATACAACCCTTTTAAATAAGGCTGTACAAGCTTAACTAATAATCTAAAAGGGTATATTTGACCACCATGAGTATGACCGCTTAACATTAAATCAACATCTTTAACTTCAGATATATATCTTGGTTGATGAGCTAATAGTATGGTTGGAGAATCTTTTTTATTTTTTAATGCTTTATTTAAATCTGGTTTATACTTACCAATTCTATCTCCCATAACATCATAAACACCCGCTAAATTAAACCCAAAGTTATTATCACCAATATATACATTTTCATTTTCCAAAACTATAATATTGTGCTTTTTAACCTCTTTTATAATTGCTTCAATATTATGTAAATATTCATGATTACCAACACAAAAATATGTCCCATATTTAGACTTTAATTTTGATAACTCTTCTAAAGATGGTATAGCATATTCTAATGCTACATCAATTAAATCTCCAGTTATTACAACTAGATCAGGTTTTAATTTATTTACCTTTTCAACTAATTCACTTATAAAATCTTTATCTATTAAGCCACCTATATGTACATCACTTAATTGTACTATTTTATAAGATTTTTTAAGATTTTTAATTTTTATATCAATTTTCTCTATCTCTATATATCTAGCTTCATATAGTGATCGTGCCGTTAAAGATGTAGCAACTACTAAAGATGAGATGTCAAGTGATTTTTTAAAAAACCTTCTTCTACTTTTTGATATTGGTAAGTTTACAACTACTTTTCTACTTAAATCATATATTATAGCGGTACAAAAAAGTAAAAATAATATTCCAACAGGAAGTGAAAGAGCAAAATAAAGCCAGTTTGGTATAGTTGGATTATATCGTGCAAACAGATAACCTACAATACCTAGAAGATTAAATATTAAAAAGTATCTAAAATATTTTTTATACTGCTCTTTGATATCTAACTTATTTATTAGTCGTTTATTTATATAGATGTTTAAGAGTGTAAATACACTTATAAATATTGTTGCAAAAATAAAAAATCTCATATTTTACTACTTGTAACTATCTATTGTTTTATATCATCTTGTTTTAAAATCATAGTTGTAGAGTTGTTAATTGTTAAATATTTTTTAGCTACTTGAACTATATCTTCAATCTTTAGCTTCTCAATTTTTTCTTCATAAGTCATAAGTGGTGTTATATCTCCCCTTGAAAGGTAACTACCATATAAAGATGCTACGCTACTAGAGCTTTCAAGTGAAAAAATAAAATCTGATTTTGTATTTTTCTTAATTTTATTTAATTCCTCTTTTTTAACATCTCCAGATTGTATTTTTCTTATCTCGTTCCATATCTCTTTTTCAACATCTTTTGCATCAACTCCAGGATTACAAACTGCTAAAAATAGATAAACACCTGGATCTTTTAGCTCCATATTGTAAGCATAAACTGTATTTACTAACTGTTTTTTATCTATTAACAGTTCATTTAATCTACTACTTTTTCCACTACTTAACAATTCACTAAGTGCTGATAATGCAATTTGATCTTCATCTAAATAGTTTGGAATATGAAAATTAATAGCCAACATCTCAACTTGAGAATCTTTATGTATAGTTATTCTTTTTGCACCATCTTGTTTTGGTTCTACAGTATGGAGTTTGTCTATGGCTGTTTTACTATTTTTTGTATTTTTTATAGAACCAAATTGTTTTTTTGCTATTTTAAATACTTGATCTTTATCTATATCACCAGCAACAACTACAATCGCATTTGATGGTGTGTAATATTTTGAGTGAAAATCTCTTATATCTTCAACTGTCCAATTTTTAATATCATTCATAAACCCTATAGGTGTCCAATGGTAAGGATGATATGTAAATGTGTTGTTAAATAGTTTAAAATACATATATCCCATAGGTGAATTATCTGTTCTCCAAAGTCTCTCTTCAGTAACCACATCTCTTTCTGGTTGAAACTCTTCATCTTTTAGTGTTAAGTTTTCCATTAAATCTGCGTATAATTCTAACGATTTATTAAGGTTTTTAGAACTTGATTTTATATAATAATGTGTATAATCAAATCCTGTTGAAGCGTTATTTACTCCACCAAAACCTTTTACTATCTTATCAAACTCTCCTGCTTTTAAGTTTTTTGTTGATTTAAAGTTAAGATGCTCAAGCATATGTGCTATCCCACTTTTTCCCATAATCTCATCACGACTTCCAACATTATAAAATATATCTGTTGTTATCACATCAGAGTTGTTATCCATAGGAATTGCCACTATTTTAAGACCATTGTCTAAAGTTTTTTCGTAATATTTTGGTAGGCTATTTTTTGCCATAAGTATCCCTTGTA
>JAYEIM010000073.1:2726-15588 GCA_034660095.1 Campylobacterota bacterium
TAAAATATATCTGTTGTTATCACATCAGAGTTGTTATCCATAGGAATTGCCACTATTTTAAGACCATTGTCTAAAGTTTTTTCGTAATATTTTGGTAGGCTATTTTTTGCCATAAGTATCCCTTGTATTAATATTATACATATTAGTATTTTTTTCATCTATTTTTCCTCGTATAATCTATTTTATGAATATCAAGATTTCTATAATGATTAGCAACTGCTAAAATATAAATTATATCATTTTTTACAGTATAAAATATAGTAAATGGAAATTTTGATACAACACATTTTTGTATTTTGTCATCTATTTTTGGATAAAGCAAAGGAAATTCTAAAATTCTATTGATTGAAGATTTAACATCATTTATAAATCTTATCGATAGACTTATGCTTTCTTTTTTATAATATTCTTTTGCTGTACCATAGTCTTCTTTAGCAAACTTAGAAAATCTAATTTTCAATAAAAAACTCTTCGTAAGATATAGTTTCTAAATTATTATTATCTAAAAGTTCCATTCTTCTTTTAGTTTCTTCTATCCAGTTTTTTTCTATATCTCCATTTAGTGGATTTAAACTTTGTGTTAACATATCAGTTATTATCACTCTTTCATCTATTGGTAGTTCCAATGCACTTGTAAGTATCTCATTTGTTGACATTATTTATCCTTTATTTTGATTTTTTTGTTAAATCTTACTATATTTATTATACCTAATTAAGTTATCAAAATTATATGTTATCTGAAATCAGCCCCAACTGCTTGAGATATATTTGTATATCCATCAGCTTTTATTAACTCTATTAGTTCTTCATTTATATTTTTACACATAGATGGACCTTTAAAAATAAATCCACTTAAAATCTGTATCAAACTTGCTCCCGCTTTGATACGCCTGTATGCATCTTTTGCATCACTAATTCCACCAACACTAATAAGTGTAGTTTTATCGTGAAGTTCTGCTCCAATTGCTTTAAATAATTCATAAGACTTATCACTCATAACAGCCCCACTAATTCCACCAAAATCTTTTGGATTTGGCAGAAGTGAATAGTCTTGTGTTGTATTTGTTGCAACTATACCATCTGCGCCATTTTGTATAGCTGTTTGACAAAGTGTAATAGCTGTCTCTTTTTCCATATCTGGAGCAATTTTAAGTAATATTGGTGTATCTGTAATATCTTTTGCCATCCCAAATACAGCTTTTATAAACTCTTCATTTTGTAAGTCTCTAAGATTTGGAGTATTTGGACTAGAGATATTTACAACTAAATAATCAGAAATATCTTTAAAACCTTTTATTAAAGTTTCATAATCATTTAAGGCTTCATTTTCAGGTGTTAATTTATTTTTTCCGATACTAGCACCAATTGGTATAGAGTAAGGATATACTTTTTGTAAGTTTTTTATAACCTCATAAGCACCATGATTATTAAATCCCATTGCATTTTGAATAGATTCTTGTTCTGGGAATCTAAAAAGTCTAGGTTTTGCATTTCCAGCTTGAGGTTTTGGAGTCATAGTACCAATCTCAGTATATCCAAACCCCATAGCAGGCATCGCTTTTATCATAGTTGCGTTTTTATCAAATCCTGCTCCTAGACCTATTGGATTATGAAAAGTAGATCCGAATAAATTTTGAGTAAGTATATCGTCATTTATAAAATTTCTCTGAACCATATAGTTGTTTATAAATCTACAATATGGTAGAGTTTTTAGTCCATACTCTGCAATTGTATGTGCTGTTTCTGGTTCAAAATTGAACATTATTTTTTTTATTGTTTCATAATCAAACATTAATTTCCTTCATCATTATCTTTAAATATTCGCTAAACTATATAATCTTTTATACTCTTTACAAGTTTCAAGCAACTCATTTTGATTTCCTTGACAAATTATCTCTCCATCTTTAAATACAGCAATTTTATCTGAATTTTTAATTGTACTTAATCTATGTGCAATCACAAATGTAATTTTATCTTTAGATACTTCACTTAAGACTTCAGTAATAATAGATTCACTTTCATTATCTAAAGCACTTGTAGCTTCATCTAAAATAAGTATCTGTGGGTTTTTATATAAAGCTCTAGCGATTGCTATCCTTTGTCTCTGTCCACCACTTAAATTTGTACCAGATTCATCAAGTATTGTATTGATACCATTAGGCATATCATTTACAAAATCTAGAGCATGTGCTTGATCTAAAGCATCTTTTACTGCTGATTCATTATACTCTTGTCCATATGATACATTTAAACCAATAGTATCATTAAAAATATAAACTCTTTGAGTTACAATAGATATATTATCTCTTAAACTCTCAAGTGAAAAATCTTTGATATTAATATCATTTAATAAAATATCACCATCATTAGTATCATAAAACCTAATCAATGTATTTATCAATGAACTTTTACCACCACCACTATCACCAACTAAAGCGATAGTCTCACCTTTTTTAGCCTCTAAATTAATATTTTTTAAAGCATATTTTTCATCAAAACGACCATCGGAAGTTTCTTTAGTAAATTTTAAACTAATATTTTTAAATTTTATAGAATCACAACTATTATGAAAAACACTGTCTCCAGATTTAATTTGAGCTTTTAAAGCAAAAATACTATTAATTCTCTCATTTGCTGCTATTGCATCTTGAAGTTGATTAAATAATGAAGATAGAGCTTTTATAGGTGTATATAACATCATCAATGCTGTTAAAAATGAGAAAAAAGTACCAACAGTCATATTTCCATTTATAACTTCTCTTCCACCAACTGTAACAACTACAGCTAGTGCTATTGCTCCTAGTATCTCCATAAATGGTGATACTAATTCGTTTATCTTTACAGCTTTTAGATTTATTTTAAAAAAATCTTTATTTTGTTTTGAAAAATCATCTACCTCTAAGTATTCTGTTGAGTTTGCTTTTATTATCTCAATATTATTAAATGTTTCACTTAAATGCGATGTTATATCTGAATTTTTTTCTTGTGATTTAAATGATATTTTTTTAACTTTTTTTGCCATAAGAGAAAGTGGATAAAAAGCCAATGGCATAACCACAAGACCATAAAATGCCAACTCTGCACTTTGATATATAGTTACCCCAACTAAAGCAATAATAGTTATTGTTTCTTGTATAATTCTTGATATCTGTGTTGATACAGCAGATTGAATTCTATTTATATCATTTGTTATTCTACTGATTAACTCTCCACTATGACTTCCATGAAAAAATACTAAATCGAGGTTTAAAATATGATTTAAAAATTTATCTCTTACTTTTCTAATAATATCTTGACCAATATAAGATATATAATATGCTTGCATATATCTACCTATACCTTTAGCAGTATACAATCCAATAATTATAATTGGTATAAGAGTTAGCATAGCTTCATCTTTATTTACAAATATATCATCAAGTAATGGTTTCATAATATAAGCAGAACCTGAGGTTCCACCTGAAACTAAAATAATACCGATAAATACAAGAACGAACTTGCCAACATAATCTTTATAATAAGGTATATATTGTTTAAAAAAATCTCTCAACTATTTTTCACCTTTAATTAAAATACAATATTTAAACGTGATAATTTGGCGCTTCGTTTGTAATAGTTACATCATGTACATGTGATTCTTTAAGACCTGCACTTGTAATCTCTACAAACTCTGCTGTATCTCTAAATACAGTTAAATCTTTACTTCCTAAATATCCCATAGAACTTCTAAGCCCCCCAACAAATTGATGAATGATCTCTTTCATAAATCCTTTGTATGGAACCATACCTTCAATTCCTTCTGGTACTAGCTTATCAGCAGCTGTTCCCTCTTGAAAATACCTATCTGTACTACCTTGACTCATAGCACCAAGACTTCCCATCCCTCTATAAGATTTAAACTTTCTACCTTGACTTAAAATAACTTCCCCTGGAGATTCTTCCGTACCAGCTAAAGCACTTCCCATCATAACACAACCAGCACCAACAGCTAATGCTTTTGCAACATCTCCGGAAAATTTAATTCCACCATCAGCAATAATTGGAACTCCATATTTAGCACCCACAGCAGAACATTCATCAATAGCACTTATTTGAGGAACACCAACGCCAGCTACAATTCTAGTTGTACAAATACTTCCTGGTCCAATACCAACTTTAACTGCATCTGCTCCAGATTTAATTAAATCTTCAGTAGCTTCAGATGTAGCAACATTTCCAGCTATTACATCTACATCTAACTCTTTTTTTATAGCAACAACAGTATCTAAAATACCTTTTGAATGTCCATGTGCAGAATCCAAAACTAATACATCACAACCAGCTTCAACTAAAGCTTTTGCTCTATTGATTTGTCCAACACCAATAGCAGCACCAACTAATAATCTTCCATGACTATCTTTAGCTGCATTTGGATACTCTATAAGTTTATTTATATCTTTAATTGTAATAAGACCTCTTAATGTTCCATCTTTATTTACAATTGGTAGTTTTTCTATTTTATTTTGTCTCATAACTTCTGATGCTTCTTCAAGTGTTGTACCCTTTTCACCTGTAATTAGTGGCATTTTTGTCATAACATCACCAGCTAATTGAGAAAAATCTTTTATAAATCTCATATCTCTATTTGTTAAAATACCTAAAAGCATATTTTTATCATCTACAACTGGTACACCTGATATTTTATAGCTATTCATAAGGTTTTCTGCATCTTGTAAAGTTTGAGATGGATTAACAGAGATAGGGTCTATTATCATACCACTAGTACTTTTTTTCACTTTTTTAACTTGTAAAGCTTGTGCTTTCTCATCCATATTTTTATGAATTATCCCAATACCACCAAGTCTAGCCATAGCTATAGCAGCTTGATATTCAGTAACTGTATCCATAGCAGCACTTACAAAAGGGATATTCAATGATATATTTTTTGTAAGTTTTGTTTTTAAACTCACCTCTTTTGGTAACACTTCTGATTTTGATGGTACAAGTAATACATCTTCAAAAGTTAAAGCTCTTTTTCTAATTCTCATTCTATTTAATCCCCTTTTTTATTTGTTGCTTCTGTAATTTACAGATTTTTCAAGGCTAATTGCCCCATCAAACATTGTTTGCTCATCATATGCTTTTCCAATTAGTTGTAAACCTATTGGCATACCTTCACTATCATTTGCGACTGGAAGAGAGATAGCAGGAAGACCAGCTAGATTTACAGATATAGTATAGATATCACTTAAATACATCTCCAATGATGTTTTAAAACTTCCAAATTTTGGAGCAGTTGTAGGTGCTACTGGAGATAAAATCAAATCTGCATCAGCAAAAATTGATTCAAAGTCATCTTTTATTAAATGTCTCACTTTTTGTGCTTTTATATAATATGCATCATAGTAACCAGAACTTAATACAAAAGATCCAAGCATAATTCTTTTTTGTACCTCTTGTCCAAAACCTTCTGTTTTAGTTTTTAAATATGTATCTTTTAAATTTGCAGCTTCAACTCTATTTCCATATCTTATACCATCATATCTGCTTAAATTTGCACTAGCTTCTGCAGTTGCTACAACATAATAAGCTGACACATGTTTTTTTGTATCCATCATATTTTTATGAATTATTTTATGTCCTGCATCTTCTAAAGCTTTTACAGCTATCTCAAAACCTTTTTTAACTTCACTGTTAGCATCTTCTATAAAATTATCAATAACTGCTATTGTTAGTTTTCTATCTCCATCTAAGTTTGGAACAACTGGTGTATAATCTCTATTTGCACTTGTAGAATCTTTTGGGTCATATCCACTTATAATATCATACAAAATCGCAGCATCTTCAACATTTTGAGTAATAGGTCCACACTGATCAAGTGAAGATGAATAAGCGGCTATTCCATACCTTGATACTCTCCCATAAGTTGGTTTCATACCAATAACACCACAATAAGCAGCAGGTTGTCTTATAGATCCACCTGTATCAGTCCCAAGTGCAGCAATAGCTAAACCACTTGCAACTGCAGCAGCACTTCCTCCAGAACTTCCACCTGGTACTTTTTTATTGTCTAATGGATTCAATGTTTTACCATAACAACTAGACTCCGTACTACTTCCCATAGCAAATTCATCCATATTTGCTCTACCAAATGCACTTAAGCCTGATTTTTCTAAATTTTCTATAACTGTTGCATTGTATGGTGCAACATAACCTTTTAAAATATTACTTCCACAAGTAAGTTCAATACCTTGTGTATTTATATTGTCTTTAACTGCTATTGGGATACCAGAACCTGTATGTAATATATCAGTTGAAGTTAACTGCTCCACATACGCACCTAAATTTTTTTGTTCATCAATTGATTTAACTAACTCTTTTTTTAGTGTTATAATCTGTTCAGCATCTAGACTTAATGCTTCTTTTAAAGTTATCAATATCTCTCCTAAATTTATTATTTGTTACTACTTAAAATATCTATTATTATATCTAATATTTACTATAAAGTGACTTAATGGTAAACTTCCATTTATGATTAAACTAAGTTTACTATTTATAACAACATTTTTAATGTCACAATCAGATTTTGACACCTCTTTTATAACACAATATGAATATGGAAAAATGTTATATAACAACCCTAGGGGGATAAGTTGTACTACCTGCCACGCTGATGATGCAAAAGGGAAAATAATATCAACATTTACACATAGACAAAATAAAAAAAAATATATATGTTCAATAGAAACCGAAGATATAACCAATATTTCTTATGAAAAATTTTTAACAGTTTTAGACCCCAATATGAAAAAAAATAAAAAAATATTTGATAAAACAGAAGTTTGTGAAAAATTAACATATAGAAACAGTATGCCAACATATTTTCTAACACAAGATGAATTAAAATCAATATATTTTTATATATCAAATAGGGAAAAATATGATGAATAGCTACAAAAGATCATACTTAATGGTTGCAGGTGACAAACAAAAGCATCTTGATAAACTTGATACTCTAAAAACAGATTTTGCAACAGTAAATCTAGAGGATGCAGTTTACGATAAAGATTTTGCTAGAGATTTAGTTGTAAAAAATCTACAAAACAGAAGAAATAACAATATTATAATAAGAGTAAATTCTCTTGATAGTTGTGGCAAAAAAGATATAGAGGCTATAAATAAAGTAAAACCTTATGCTATAAGAATACCTAAAGTCAAATCTATAGATGAGATAAAATTAGCATTAAAACTAATAGATGATGATATAAAACTACATTTAACTATAGAAACAAAAGAGGCTCTTAACCTTTTAACAACTTTTAAAATAGATGATAGAATAACTACAGTTTTTTTAGGTATTTTAGATCTATTAGAATCTATGCAATTACCACAAAATCTATTACAATTGGATAATCCAACTATTGATTATATACTAAGTAAATTTTTAATAGATAGTAAACTTGCAGGTTTTAGCCCTGTATCATTTATATATCAAGATTATAAGGATTTAGATACATTTAGACTATGGTGTCTAAAAGAAAAAAAGATGGGATTTACTGCTAAAGGATGTACTAGTCCATCTCAAGTTAAAATTGTAAATGAAATTTTTAATCCAAATCAAAATGAGATTGAAAAAGCAAACTATATAAAAATGATTTTTGAAAATCAAAAAGAAAAAGGAAATACTGGATTTAGTGATGAAAAATATGGATTTATAGATGAACCAATATATAAAGATGCATTATTATTACTTGATTTAAACTAATATTAAATAACTATTAGCTAAAATCGCGTTTCAAATTAAAACAAGGAAACAAAATGTTACAAGGTATACTTAGAGATAGTATCGTAAAACAATCGACAAAACAACTAAGACGAGATGGTTATCTAATTGCCAACATTTATGGAAAAGGTTTAGAAAACATAAATGCTGCGTTCAAATTAAATGACTATATTAGATTTTTAAAAGCAAAAGAAAATGTTGCTTTTGATGTAGAAGTAGCAGGAACAACTTATAAAGTTGTTGTACAAGAGTATCAAAAACACCCAGTATCTTCAACATTAGTACATGTTGATTTAATGATAGCTCAACCAAATGTAAGAACTACATATATGGTGCCAGTTACAACTGAAGGAACTCCAATAGGTCTTAAAAATAAAAGTCTTTTGGCATTCCATAGAGATAGAGTTGCAGTTAAATGTACAATAGAAAACTTACCTGAAAGTTTTCATTTTGATGTAACTGATCTTGATAACGGTGATAACTACCTTGTAAGAGATCTTAAGTTGCCAGAAGGTGTTGAATGTTATTTAGACCCTAGAGTACCAATTGTTGGTATGATTAAAGTTAAATAATTAACTGAAGTTTAGAAAATGTACTTAATATCTGGACTTGGTAATCCAGGTGATAAATACAAACAGACTAGACACAATATAGGTTTTTTGGTTATTGATGAGATAACCAAAAACTTATCTACAACAAATATTACCAATCAAAACTTCCAATCTATTACAAAAAAAAATCTATCAAACATATATTCAAAACCTCAAACATTTATGAATTTAAGTGGTGAATCTATACTTAACATTGTAGAGTATTATAATATTCCTTCTCAAAATATTATAATAGTACACGATGATTTAGATTTACCATTTGGAACCGTTAAATTTAAAGTTGGTGGTGGTCATGGTGGTCATAATGGACTTCGATCTATTGATAGTCATATTGGAAAAGATTATATAAGAGTTCGAGTTGGTATTGGAAAACCTAAAGAGAAAAATGATGTTGCCAACTATGTATTATCAAATTTTAGTAAAGAAGAGTTCAAAGAGCTAGAAGATATAATACCTCATATTATAAAAGCTATTGATGCAATAAAGTTATCTTCTATTGATGAAGTTAAGTCAAAATACACTATAAAAGCTAAAGAGTTAAATATATGAATATAATTACAAAATATCTTCTATTTAAATATTTAAAACACTTTTTAGTAATTTTATTATCTTTACAACTTTTTTTTGTTGGTATTGATATTATACAAGTATTTCACAAGTTGCCAAATTCTGCAAATCTTCAACTACTATATATGATATATAATACATTTTTTACATTAACTATGACATTACCTTTATCTTTGGTATTTGCATGGGTTGTGATGTTAACATCACTTATAAAAAACAATGAACTAATAAGCTTTTACGCATTAAATATCCCACCAAAAGATATTTTAAAACCAATCATACTTATAACAGCATTAATAACAATAATATTAATGGCTTTACAAGCTACACCTTTAGCTTACTCTGCTGAACAAAAAAATAAAATTCTTAAACATACTTATTTTGTGAATGAAAAATTAAATATATTTTTAAAATATGATGATTATTTTGTATATTTCAAGAAGCTATACCCTCTTGAAAAAAAAGCAAACGATGTACATATTTTTAAAATCAAAAACGATGATTTAGTTGAAACTACAATTGGAGATAAAGCATACTATCAAAATAATAAATGGTATGTTATAGATACAAAAATTATAAAAAAACCTGAAAATATAAATTGGACAAAATCAAAACTAGAAGTTTATGATGAAAAATTTTTATATACTTTAGAGGGATTTGAGCCTAAGATTATAAATAATGTATATAAAGCAAAAGTTCAATTTTCAATTACCGATGCAATTCGAACAATCTTATTGTTGGATAACCAAGATTTTAATACAAATAAAATAAAAGCTATTTTATATTCTCAACTAATAATGCCCTTTTTTATACTACCAGTAATAATATTAATTTTCATATTTGTAAATCCTAGTAGTAGATTTTTTAATACTGCGGCTTTCATATCAATAAGTATATTTTTTACTATTTCTGTATGGGGAATTATATTTTTATTGCAAAAGCTTGCATTTGGAAGTGTACTTTTAGCTGAAATTGCTATAATTTTACCATTAATTATATTATTTTTAATCACTTATTATATGTATAATAAAAAAATGCGATAAAAACAGGAACTAACTTGGACAATATAAAAGCTTATGGTATATGTTTATATAAAATTGAAAAAAACAATATAAAAGTATTATTATGTAAATCAGTTTCAAGTAAAGATAAATGGGGCTTTTTAAAGGGAGTTGAGGAAAGAAATGAAACTAAAGAGCAAACGGCTATTAGAGAGTTTCATGAAGAGTGTGGTATAAAAGTTGAAAAAAAATATTTAGAAAACTATTTTGAACAAAAAAACGAAACTAAAGATATAGGTATCTATTTGGTTAATTATGATAACATAAATAATATAGAAGATTTTTTTGTTGAAGAGAAACTGTTGAGTAATTATTTATCATGGGAAAATAGCTCTGTTAAATTTTTCAATACAGTAAAGTTACCATTAATAAAAACAAAACAAACTAAGTTAATAATAGATATTTTAAAATTTCTAAAAGGATTGTAGTTATGCCAAATTCATTATTTTATTCAGATAAAACACCATTTATAAAAGTACTTGGCGCTTATGGTGGAAAAGCTACAAATATGCAACTTTCATCATTACAACTTTCAAAAGAGACTGTTTTGGATGCTGGTAATTTAGTGGAGGGGTTGGGAAATGGTATAAAAAATGTAAATCATATTTTTGTTACACACTCCCACCTTGATCATATTTTAGATATTGGATTTTTAATTGATGCAACATTCAATATAAGAACAATACCATTAAAAGTTTATGGAAGAAAAAAGACATTAGAAAATATAAAAAAACATATTTTAAATTGGGAAATATGGCCAGATTTCACTCAAATTGATTTAATCGATAGCAACCTTAAAGCTATTGAATTAATTGATATAGAATTGAATGAAACCATAGAAGTAGATGGCTGCAAAATAAAAGCTATAGAAAACAATCATACAACTTCTAGCAATGGCTATGTTATTGAAAAAGAAGATAGTGCAATACTATTTACTTCTGATACATATTGTTGTGATGGAATTTGGAATGAGGTAAATAATAATAGTAAGATTTCAACTGTTATTGTAGATGTGTCATTTCCATCAAAACTTGATCAACTTGCTTTAGATAGTAAACACCTAACACCTAAGCTCTTAAAAGAGGAATTAACAAAACTAAAAAGAGATGATGTTACAATACATATCAATCATATTAAACCATTTTGTAAAAATGAAGTTGTTGAAGAGATAATAAAAAATGATTTGCTACTAAACAATGGTGCAATTCTTGAAGCACAAGATGTAGTTGAGTTTTAATAATATATACTATAAATTATGAATAAACTATTTAAAAAAATTTTAATATTTTTTTTACTATTTGTTGTTATCTCAACATCAGTATCTCTATTTTATTCATATATACCTAAAACACTAGAATCTTTTGACAATAGACTAAGAGACTATATGTTTATATTACGAGGTGAAAAGCCAAACAGCCAAAATATAGTTATCATCGATTTAGATGATAGGTCACTAAAAGAAGTTGGACAATGGCCATGGAGTAGAGATACGGTTTCTAAACTATTATCAAACTTAACAAATTCAAATATTGGACTTATTGCAATGGATATTGTTTTTGCTGAGGAGGATAGAAGTAATCCAATAAAGCTAATTAAAAAACTAAATATAAAAACAGATATAGATATACCAGATTATGACACTATTTTTGCTAACACCGTTGCTCAAACACCTACAATATTAGGGTATCAATTTCAACTATCTAAAAATGATTTTATGGAAAATAGAGCTCCAAATATTCCTGCAATTTTCATAGAAAAAAACCGTACTAGTGATACCAAAAATATGGTAATAGATGCTTACGGTACAATTCTCAATATCCCTATTGTTCAAGACAACTCTTATTCAAGCGGATTTTTTAATAATGTTCCAGATGAATCTGGTGTAGTAAGAAGTGTACCTTTAATTATTAGATACGATGATCAAATATACCCATCATTAGCTTTGGAAGTTATTCGAGTTATTCATGATATAAATAAAGTAACTATAAATTATAATCAAAATGGTGTGGAAAATATAATGTTAGGTGATTTACAAATACCTACAGATAGATATGGAAGAAGTATTGTAAACTTTAGAGGTGGTGCTAAAAGTTTTCAATATATCTCTGCTATAGATATATTAAATAATAATTTTAATCCGTCAGATATTGATGGAAAAATTGCAATAATAGGGACTAGCGCAGCTGGTTTACTAGATTTAAGAGCTACTCCATTTGATGCAATTTATCCTGGAGTTGAAGTACATGCAAATGTGATAGATAATATTTTAACACAAGATTTTATTGTTAAGCCATCTTGGGTTGATGGATTAAATATATTGCATATTATTTTCATTAGTTTTTTAATTATTATGTTAATAGCTTATCTGCCACTTAGTATATCATTGATACTAATTATTCTTATATTTGTATCAGATATGTACCTTATATTTATAACACTTTTTCAAGAAGGGTTAATATTAAATATTTTCTTTCCAATTTTAACTATAGTTATTGCCGCAACTTCAGCAATGACTTTAAATTATTTTTTAGAAACTAGAAAAACTCAAGCTATTAAAGGTAAATTTGCCAGTAAAGTATCAAAAGAAGTTATGGAATCTCTACTTGAAAACTCAGATAATAATTCATTTTCAGCAATGAGTAAAGAGATAACTGTATTTTTCAGTGATGTTAGAGGTTTTACAAATATCTCTGAAGCTATGCCAAATGCAAAAGTATTAATTGAGTTTATGAATGAATATATGGATCCAATGACTGATATAATTATAAAAGAGAAAGGGACTGTTGATAAGTTTATCGGAGATGCTATTATGGCATATTGGAATGCACCAGGTGATGTGCCAGATCATGCAGAGAGAGCTG
>JAYEIM010000074.1:0-3258 GCA_034660095.1 Campylobacterota bacterium
ATAACCATCATCATTTGTTACTAAAATTTTGTACCCCAAGGGTGTTTCCTCACTTTATGCTTAGAGCATATTTTATTTATGTAGTATTCTATCTCATTTTGATAATATCTGTGATACACAAAGCTAAGAAAAGGTAAGAATCAAAATTTAAAGATCGTCTATAAGCAAAAACATCCACCCATCATCAAATTCTTCAAATACTCTGCTACTGTAACTTTAAAATAACTTACTAAAACCGAATTCATAATTTCTATATCTATCGTTAGCATTTACTTGTTCAAAATTAAAATAAAATTTATAATTTTTAAATAAAAATATATTATGTTCCAAAACAAACTTGTCATAAACTTTATTATCATTTACGAATAATGGCTGATAATATAACAAGCTTTTCATATTAAAAATTTCATATATCATTCCACCTATCTGTGGATTGAAAAATATATGAGCTTTATCATCCTTGTTGTATCCAACTCCAAGGTTTAACATAGCAAATATATTTATATCTCTCAACAGTAAAAAATCCATTCCTACTCCACCATCTATTTTAACAGTATCTACATAGTCTATAGCTTGACTATACTCTTTTTTTACAGCTAACTCAAACTGATATGACAAATCATGAGTTAATGTGTCATAGGGGATATATGACTTCATTCCATAAAGAGTAAATTCTTCTAACTCTATCTCGTCATTATTTGCTAAAATTGACAAGTAAGCAATTTTTAATTCACTTTCGCCAAAATATTCTTGATTATTATCATTCAATAGATGTGAAGCTGGTAAAAATGATAATTTTAAAAATTTACCTTCATTTATATTTTTATATCCTATCCCTATCTGTCTTTCATTTGGAATTTTATTCGGAGATTTATAATTTGATATGTCAAAAGTATTTCCATTATTTTCTGATGAACTGCTAATACTTTTTTTAAAGATTTTAAATTCATCAATACTCATATCATTATTTTTATATTTTACACTACTGTAAGCCTCTAAGAGTTTTAATGAATTAAAATCTAATGTAGTAATCTTCTTATATTTTTTATTTTTTACAATATCTTTAATATTATTGATTTTAATGCTATCTAAATTCTCTGCTGTCATTTTTACTAACCATTCATCACTAGGAAATAATTCACTTTTCTCTATCAATTCATACTTATAAAGGAACTTAACTGTATCAAGAGGGGTTATCCACAATTTATTATCATCATATATTTTTGGATTTGCCAAGGACAAAGCATAATAAATCACAGTTGAGCAATTATAGCTTGTAAAAAAGTATTTCATATCAAGACCTTTTAATTCCCATATATGATAATAAATTAAATTTCTTCTATATTCTGATAATTTTAATTGATATGACCAAACATTTCTATTTTCTTTATTTGTATATTGTGCTACTATTTTTTTGTATGGCTGCAATGCAAATAATCCTTTCATCCCTGAAAAAATATTTTGATATGCTAATGTGAATAGATTTATACTATCTAAAATAGTATAGAATGTAACAGCATGTTTAACTTCTCTATCTTCATAGTTTTTGCCACTATATTTTAAAAAGGTATGCCCCATCATACTTGAAGGGTTTGTCACATTTTCAGAAGCATAAATCAAAGAGATTTTATCGGCTGGAGCTTTCATTTTATAGGTATTAAAATCTTGACAATTGATTTTTGGAAATTCGCTATTGGATATATTTAATTCGTGAGTGATAAATAACAATCTACCTGGAAACTCACATTGTGGATGGTCGTTAATATTGTTATAATACTGTTTTGGCTTGTAAAAACCTTCAATTGTAGCACTTAGCTCATTTTTGAGTGAAAAATTATCGCTTAAAATAAATGTTCTATCAGTAATATTTAAACTACCATTATAGTGAAGTAGTGCTCTCCATTCATTTTTTTCGTATAACTTTAAATCATTTGCTAGCTTTAGAGTTTTTTCTTGAGTTGCATAGAGAAGAATAGGTAAAAATAATAGAAGAATAAATCTTCTATTATTTTTCATTTACAATTACATGTTCGTCATACATCCATATAGCACCAGATGCAACATCAACAGTTGTTGAAGTAAAACCAAAATAGCTACCAAGGAAGTTTGGCACAAAGTATGGGTTCATCTCTGATTCAACTATATATGTATCAAACTCTTTATCAGCACTTTCAATTACTACATCTTGCTTTTTTCTATTGATAGATACTGTGCCAGGTATTGACAAATATTGAGAACCACTACCATCAGAATGCTTTACTGTGGCCTTCATTTTTTTGTCAGTATTCCCGCTAATATAAATATTTTGTTGACCACCACCACCAAAAAGTGTAGCACATCCACTAAACATGAGGTTAATTAATAGAAGACCTGTAAAAAATATTTTATTCATATATGAATTTTTGTATATATAGTTAAACATACTATTTTTCTGATAAGTTTACAGTTTCATCATATTCCCACATAGCTCCAGATACGGCATCTGTCGTTGTACTAATTAAACTAGTAGCTAAAACATCACCCAATACCCATGGATTCATACTGCTTTCTACAGTAACTGGGTCGAAATCATTATTCTTACTTGTAATCACTATGTCTTTTGATCTTCTATCTACAAGTATTGTAGCAGGTGTTGTAAAGTTCCTCTGAAGACCTTTTCCATCAGAGTATGCCAATTTACCCTTCATTGGCTTAGTGCTTTTAATTGTAATATTTTGTTCACCGCCACCACCGAATAGTGTTGCACACCCACTAAACATTACAGTACTCATTAATGATACTGCAATTAATAACTTTTTATTCATTTTAATCCTTTAATCGAAAAATATTTGCTATTATATTTATATGAAGCAAAATATTATCTTAATTTAACACAAAAAGATAATATTTTGCGAATTTTATATACAGAATGAATAATATAAAATTTTATATGAAATTGACACAACAAGATATGGCAAGATTACTTGGGATAACTCCTATGACATTAAGAAATTGGAGAAAAGATAAACCCTATTTGTATGAAATAGTAATGAAAGGTTTTGCTTTTGAAGATGTTGTTCAAAAGTCTAAAAAAAATTATGAAGAGTTATTAGAACTAGAAAAAAATTTTAAAGATTATTAAGTTATTCTACGATTAAATTTGATTTGGGAGGCTTGCTGTAGCACTTTCTTATGCTTACTTTTTTTAGCTTTAGATATTGAGTTTCTAATAGTTTCTTCATCTAGGGTTAAATGTTTTTCAATAATTTTGCCATCTTT
>JAYEIM010000075.1:0-15487 GCA_034660095.1 Campylobacterota bacterium
TGCATGGATGGATGATGCAACTCTAACAAGCCAGTACATGAATGTATGGCCACTTACTGCAGATGGTGCTACACTAGACTTTGACCTAAGCGGAACAAAGTCAGACACGACAGCAAATGCTCCACACATCACAGCAAACAACTTACCGTTTATGATAAACGAAGCGAAAAGTCAAAGCCCTAGTTTTGCATACCAACTCAACCTAGATGACAACTCAAAAGTAGATGATGCTACTCAGTACAGAGGACTTTCACAGTTTGCACTATGGTTCTTAAGACCAAGTACTATCCGTCAAGCTTCTGCAGAGAGTACAACAGAGTCACAAGAGCCACTTTTTAAAGAGTTGGCAGACTCAGTAGAGCTCATACACTACAACACAGAACTAGCAGAGTTTTGGAGAAGCGGAGAGCTTGTAGGAAGCGGAGAGAGTGATTTAAACGCAAACATACCAGAGCAGTACAAAAACGACCCTAGATGGTTTCTGCTAGACACAGATGCAAACCCACCAAGACCATGGGCAGAAGATGCAGAGATAGCAGTATGGGCTTTTGCACTTGTAAAAGGCGAAGCACCAAACAGAGAGTGGCTAGTGTATGTTCAGTCACCTAGTGGAGATAAGAGTGATGTTACTGTAACTATTCCTGAGTATAAAGATGTTTTGGTTGATAGTCGAGTTGAGGGGAACTTTTTTATCTTAAGT
This sequence comes from Campylobacterota bacterium, assembly GCA_034660095.1. Taxonomy (GTDB): domain Bacteria; phylum Campylobacterota; class Campylobacteria; order Campylobacterales; family Arcobacteraceae; genus JAIOSF01. The sequence continues at coordinate 701 of JAYEIM010000075.1, forward strand.
GAAAACTCTGAAGATAAAATAGATATAACAAATACTACAATATCTGAAACAAAAGAATTTCTTCCTATATTTCCTAATGCAGAAGGACCAGGAACTACAACACCTGGTGGAAGGAATGGACGTATTATTGAAGTAACAAGCTTATATCATAGTGGTTCAGGAAGTCTTAGAGAAGCAGTAGAAACCAAAGGACCTCGAATTATAATCTTTAAAGTTTCTGGAATTATTGATTTAGAAGATAAACCTATAATTGTAAAAGAACCATACTTAACAATTGCCGGTCAAACAGCACCAGAGGGTGGTATAACTTTAAAAGGGCATCAAATTTCCATTCAAACTCATGATGTTGTAATAAGATATATAAAAAGTAGGCCAGGATCGTCTACAATGGAAACAGATGCCATTAATATTGGTACTGGTGCACATAATGTTGTTATTGATCACTGTTCACTTAGTTGGTCAATGGATGAAGCAGGTGATGTATGGTCAGGGATATCTGATCCAATACATGATGTCACATGGTCATGGAACCTTTATGGAGAAGGTCTTGGAAATCATTCATGTGCACAATTAACTGGTAGTAATTCAGATGTAGAAAATATGACGGACATTGTCTTCCATCATAATGTTTTTATAAATTTTCGACATCGAATGCCACTTATAAAAGTCAAAAGTTCCAAGCTCATTAATAATATAATGTATAATTGGGGGTGGTGGGGAACAGCTATCTCAGGTGGGGTAATAGTTGATATAATCGGTAACAAATATCATACTGGTGAAAACCTAGAGAGTGATTGGCACCCTAGAGCTATAGTTATTAGAACCGATAAGACTATTGCGGATGAAGGTTTAACTGGAGATCCGGATCGAGGTCCATCTGGAAAACCATCAATATACATTGCCAAGAATCATGGTCTTTTAAAATATGGATCCGGTGATTGGAGACAAACTGTAAATAATAATATAGATAATTGGGATATGCTTGTTGAATATTCTTATGAAAAGGGCTGGCCTTTAATAGATAGAATATATCAACGTAACATACCAATGAATACTTACAAAAATCCTATTACAGTTCACGATGCAGCAAAACTAGATGAGATTTTACTTAAAGAAGTTGGTGCTAGCAAAAGATTAAACGAAAAAGGCGAATGGATTACTTCTCGTGATACAATTGATACAAGAATAATTGATGATTATAAAAACCGTACTGGAAAACGTATCAATCATCAAGATGAAGTAGGTGGATATATTTCTGTAAATAATGGCAATGGCTATTTAGATACTGATCATGATGGCATGCCTGATGTATGGGAAAATATTTATAGTTTAAATCCATTATCAAGTGTTGACCAAAACAGTGATAATGATAATGATGGCTATACAAACATAGAAGAATTTTTAAACGGTACACACCCTAACTTATGATAGATATATAACAAGCTTTGTTAATAGCTTTTAGGAGTATAATAAATTCTATGTCAACACTTAGTCTCTCATAGAATCAGACTAAAGCTTTACTGTGTTCAGTATTTTATCTTATTGACACAGAATAAGTTCGAGCATTAGCGGTTCTTGCCTTTTTGGTATACCTACTTATATTATAATCTGTTAATTATTTTTATATATTTACTTATAACTATTTTTTCATCATATTCTTGTATAATTTTATTTCTTCCATTTTGACCTAAAATTAATTTTTCTTCTTTAGTAAGGTTTATAAATATTTCTAAATTTTGAACTAAGCTATCTACATCTTTTACCTTAACTATAAACCCATTTTTACCATTATCTACAACATCCCGGCATCCAACATTATCTGTTGTGATAATTGGTTTTGCCATACTTGCAGATTCTAAAAGAGTTCTTGGTGTACCTTCTCTGTAAAATGATGGTAAAACTATACAGTCAGCATTGGATATTTCAACTTTAACATTATCACTTGTTCCGAGGTAGTTAATAACCCCTTCATCTATCCATTTATCCATTTGATCTTTCGAAATTGCAGATTTGTTAGCAACATCTAAAAAGCCTAGTAGTTGAAACTCCGTATATGGATATTTTTGCTTTATAACTCTAGCAGCCTCTATATACTCTTTTATACCCTTATTCCATAACATCCTTGCTATTAGTAAAAAAACTACTTTATCATCGTCTCGTATAACTTCTATGGGCTTGAATAGGTTAGTATCTACTCCAGAGCCTGGCAATATTCCACACTTATTTATATCTACAAGTTTTTCATCTGTAAAAAGTTTAAAATCATCACTATTTTGAAAAAATACATATGATGCTTTTAACTGAGAATATTTGTATAAATACTTTGCTATTTTTGTAATAATATTTTCAGCTACAAACAGTGTTCCTAATCCTGCGATATTATTTATAGTTTTAAGATTTAGTAAACTTGCAGCTATTGTTCCATATATGTTTGGCTTAATGGTATAATTTAAAATAACATCAGGCTTGATTTCTTTAAATAATTTATAATAGTCAACTATTAATTTTATATCTTCAATTGGATTTGAGCCTTTGTTATTTATTGATATATCATGATATTCAAAATCATGAGTTTTAAATAGAGCTGAGTATTTATCCTTAGGTGCTACTACAATAATTTCATAACCTTCTGTTTGTAGAGCCTTAAGTAACCCCATTCTAAAGTTTATAATATTCCATGATGTATTTATAGATATAACTAATTTTTTATTCAATTTCTAAAACCTTTTTATATTTATTAACAATAGTATTTAGTGAAAAATCTAAAGACCTATTATAAGCATTACTTACAAATTTATTTTCTAAAATATTATCTTCTAGAATTATATTAATTGCTTTAACCATAAGCTTAACATTTTGCAAAGGTATTAAAATACCCTTGTCTGTTAATTCTATTTTATCTGTAAGTTGTATTTTAACATCTGTTTCAGGTGCTAGTATTTCTCTTGGCCCACTTTTACAGTCTGTAGAAATCACAGCTGTTTTACAGAGCATAGCTTCCACTAAAACATTAGGAAAGCCTTCTCCATCATTAGAACTTAATATAAAAACATCTGCTCTAGCCATATACTTGTATGGATTTGTAACTCTACCTATAAAATGCACTCTATTTTCTATATTAAAGTGTTCTGACAAAGATACTAATTGTTCTTTTCTAGGACCATCCCCTAAAAGAATTAACTCTATATTTTCATCTAAATATTTTAAACTTTCTATCACGTATTCTGGTTTTTTAAATGAATCAAATCTACCTACATATATAAGATATTTCTTATTCTCTTTAAATTTAAAATCTTCAATTAATTCTTCCTTTAAGTAGTTTATTTTTTTTACATCGTAAGGATTATTTATTATTTGTGTATTAAGTTCAACTTTAAAATAGCTTTGTAAATCTATTTCCATACCTTTGGATTTACATATAACTTTATCAGCAAATGGATATAATTTTTTTATTAGAAATAAATTTACTTTTCCAATTAAGCCTTTTAGTTTATACATACTTACTTGACCTGCATTTACCATCTGAATATTATGCTTGGAACCTAAAAGTTTTGAAATAGCATTAACATAGTTTGCTCTATATACATGACTTTGCACAATATAAATATTATTTAACTTCAAGTAATTTTTTAATTTTAAAGCAAGTATTGGTAACTGAAATAATTTTTTTACAGAATTATCCGTCCCATAACTATTTGATAAATAGGTAACTTGAATACCCTGAGAAATATCATAAAAATTATTTTTTTCCAAGCATATTAATTCAATTTTATAATCTTGCTTTTTTAACTCATTTACTAAAATACTGAGCACTCTCTCAGCCCCGCCACTTGTTAGTGAATTAATCAGAAAAACTTTTTTATTATTCATATTTTTACCTCGTATAATACAAATAGCCAATTTTTACACTACCCAATATGTAAAATTAAATTTAATAATAGACTAAATTGTTCTTAGTAAGCTAGAGGTATTACAGTTAATCAAATTTAAAAAGACTATTCAATCTATAAAACAATACACCATATAACTCAGCTCGAGTATTTAATACACAAGCTAGTTTAAGTCATCAAATTTCATTAACAATGTAATGTGAAATAACCCATTAACAACACTTTAGTCCATCTTAATTTAGTTGTTGGCATCGGTATTTTTAATATTTGACGAAACTAGGTTTCATCTTTAAAACACTTATTAAAACTATATAAATTCAAGTGCTTAAAAGATGAAACTGAAGCAGTTTTAACTGCTAAAGTTCTTTGAAATCTTATTACTACTAAAGAATGTATCTCTTTTTTAAATTTCAGTCCTTGTTTAAGCTATTCTTTATAGAATGGTTTAGCAAATAATTTTCTAAAAACTACCATATATCCAGCAAATTGTAATAATGATATATAAGGAAGAATTAGCAACCTATGTCTTGGACCCTGTAACTCAGCATATAATCCATAAAAAAATAATATAATTAACATGAAGGAAAATAGAAATATTGCATATTTTTTATTTTCTTTATAAATAAAATATCCACCTATAATCGTAAATGGAAGTGAATACCAATGAAAAAATGAACTAAAAAATAAAAACATATATTCATCATCCATCATAAATGGAATAGGAGTAAGAAAAAATCTAATTGAGCCAAAAAGTGGATTAGTTATATCTTGCATTAACCTATTAATTTCAGAACTAAAAACACTTAATGCATAAGGTAATATAAATACTATCAATGCAAGAATGAGTAAAATTGATATTATTCTAATTAGAATAGACATTTTAAAGAAATTAACAATATATAAATATAGACAGTACGATATAAGTATCAAAAATGGCATATAAAAACGTATAGTTCCGAATAAAATAATCATAATAACTATAAATATCAGAGGTTTAATAAAATTTTTCTTACTTAAAATAATTAAATTATATATCATTATTATTACTAATAATCCAACTAGCATGTCTTTTAAATTTAATAAACTGCTCCATGTTAATATATCCCAATGTAATACAAAAAAAATAGCTGCATACTTTGACTCATTTTTAGTTAAGAAACTTAGCCCAATCAAATATACATAATAACTTGTAATAAAGGTAATTATAATATTAAAAGTAACTGGAGAATAATAATTTACACCTAAGATATCAAATGAAACTATATTTAATAAATAGTATAAAAAATGTGGTCCAGAAGCCATATGCCGAAATAGTTCAATATTTTCAAATAAAAAAATATAGCTATAATCTTTTATCCATAAACTATATGCACTATTTAAATATCTCCAATCATCCCTAAGTGTTAATGAGCCATCAAAATAAAAGGAAAAATAAATATAGAATAAAGATGCCTTGAATAAAGAAATATAAAAAGACAATAATATGTTCTTAGTATATTTATTAACAATAAATGTACCAAATAGCAATATTAGTAAAAATGCAAAAAATATATAGTCGGTATTCAAAAACATTTAAATTTCTTCATAATAATTTTTCATATTTATCTATAATTAAATTAACATTATATGTATTTTTCACTTTATTTATAATTTTGTTTCTATCCCATTGATAGTTGCTAGAACTCACTATTGTATCCGATAACTCATTGATATTACCATTTTCTACTAAGTATCCATTTAAGCCATTAACTAGAATTTCTTTAATGCCGCCAGGGCATTCGAATGCAACAACAGGCAATCCACATGCATTTGCTTCCAAAACAACATTAGGAAATCCTTCATGTCTGGAACTAAGTACAAATAAATCAGCTTGTTTCATATAAATGTAAGGGTTATGCTTAAAACCTAAGAAATGTACCCTATCTTCTATTTTTAAATTTTTTGCTAAATTCTGTAAAGATTTCAACTCTAAACCAGCACCAAGTATAGTCAGATGATAATTATGATTTAACCTTGATACAGATTCTAATAACATATCGAAACCTTTTACTTTATGTAGTCGCCCAATAGCTAAAAGATTGATTGTATTCTCTGCATATAATTTTTCACACTGCAATATATTCAATTTGTCATATATATTTTCTAAAACGATAGGATTATTAATTACAACTGTTTTATTTTTACTAATTTTATAGTTTTTAATTAAGTCGTTTTGCATATACATTGATTGACATACTATTAAATCAAATCTTTTATAAAATAATTTATATAATAGATTTAATATTTTAGTGAATTTTTTATCAGCATTATCTATACTCAAAATACTAGATTCACGAGCTATAAACTTAATGTTAGATTTTATTCTTAAAAAAGGAATAATAAAAGATATAATTAAACTCAAATAAGAAAGTCCAGAAAAGACGATTTCAGGTTTTTCTTCTTTTACAGTCTTGATTATTTTAAAAATACTATTACGAATATGCTTTATTTTTAAATCTATCAACTTGACATCTGAATGTGAAAAATTCGAATATTCGCCTATATTATTTATAACAACAAGAATAACTTCAAATTTTTCTTTATTCAAATGACTTACTAGATTTAAAATAACTTTTTGAGCACCACCACTATTTAATTGGTGAATAAAAAATAAGATTTTAGTTTTTTTCATTATTAATCCATCTCTCATACCACATCTCAAACATCAAAATTGACCAAAGTCTTTGGACATTTTCTTTATCGCCCGACAGATACTTATCTCTAAGTTTTATTATCTCGTCACTATTTAAAAGTCCTTCTTTATCTAATCTTTCTTTGTTTAAATATTTTAAAAAGTACTCCTTAAGTTCATCTTTAAACCACTCAGTTATCGGAACGCCAAAACCTTTTTTTGGTCTATCCATAATCTCTTTTGGTAAATACTTATGTACTACCTCTTTTAGCAACCACTTTTTATTGCCATTTTTATATTTTAAACTCGATGGCAGTTGACTAGCAAACTCTATAATTCGATAATCTAAGAGTGGCTCTCTACCTTCTAAGCTAACAGACATTGTTGCTCGGTCAACTTTTGTTAAAATATCATCACACATATATGTCTTGTAGTCTATTGCTAACATTTTATTTACTTCATCATTAACATTTGAAAGTTTTTTATCAAAATTTGTTTCAAAAGACTCAACATCTCCTTTTAAAAGTAGCTGAACTTCTTGAAATGTGAAAAATTCACTTGTATATTGCATAGCTTCTACACTATTTTTTGCTTTAAGTATATTTCTTATTTTTTTATATCTTGTTTCAAAGTTATAGCTTTTATTTAAAATTGGAACATGTTTAGGATTTATTTTATCCATAACGAAACCAAGTACAATTTTCACACTATTTGGTAAAATTGAAAATTTATTAAAATACTTTAGAGTAGTATCATACTTACTATACCCTGCAAATATTTCATCACCTCCATCTGCGCTTAAACTAACCGTAACTTTGTCTTTTGCAAGCCTGCTCACAAGTACTGTAGGAATTGCAGAGCTATCACCAAAAGGCTCATCATATATTTCTGCTAGTTTTGGAATAATCTCTAATGCATCTTTTTGGGTACAGTAGTACTCATTATGATTTGTACCTAAAACTTTTGCAACTTCTTTTGCATAGGGAGATTCATCAAAACCTTTTTCATGAAAGCCTATTGTAAAAGTATTTAATTTTTCTTTTTGGTTTGACTGAACGATGGCAGCTACTAACGAACTATCATATCCACCACTTAAAAAAACTCCTACTGGAACATCAGATACCATTCGATATTTAAAAGCAGATATGAATAACTCTTCCATCTTTTCCAAAGCTTCATCTTCAGTAATATTTAATTTTGGTTTATTATAAAAATCAACAACATCCCAGTAAACAATCTCTTCTATTTGTTTAGTATTTAAATCTATCTCAATATAGTGACCTGCTTTCAATTTATATGTACTTTCAAAAATAGAATAAGGCTCTAAAATATAACCATACTGTAAATATAAAGCCAAGGCATCTTTACTTATTGCTTTATCAAATTTTTTATGTTCGTGAAAACTTTTCAACTCACTTGAAAACAGAAATAAATCATCTTTAAAGTACCAATACAAAGGTTTAATCCCTGTTCTATCTCTTATTAAAATAATTTTTTTTGCTACTTTATCATAAATGGATATTGCAAACATTCCATTAAATTTATCAACTGCTTTAATTCCCCATTTGTGATATGCTTTTAAAATAACTTCCGTATCAGAGTCTGAGTCAAAAGAGTAAGAAAACTGTTGCAGTTCCTCTCTTATTTCTTGAAAGTTATATACTTCACCGTTGTAAACAATCTCTAAGCTTTCAAAGCTCATAGGCTGATGACCATGAGTTGACAAGTCTAAAACTGAAAGTCGTCTATGACCCATACCTAAAGAAAAGGAATCATTTTCAAAAAATGAGTGCCCACTATCATCAGGACCTCTGTGATGTAAAACATCCGTCATATTTTCTAATGTATTTTTAGAAGATCTTTTATTAAAATCAATAAATCCAGTTATTCCACACATTTTATCAAATCCTCAATCATAAAAAACTCAGAAGTAAAACTCCCCTCAATCCAATTTAACTTCTCATCCCAATACCCAGGACAATCTAAATAACCAGCCTGAGAAAATGCATAGCTAATTTCAACTATCAAAGGTTTATCATCTAAAAAAACAAAGTCATAAGCCGCACTCTGAATTTGTAACTTTTTACTTACATCAAACGCTATACTTAAACACTCTTTTGGTATTTGACTTGGTTCATAAACTATATTTCCACTACCAGATGCTCTAAAGTCACCATCTCTTACCATTCTTTTGATTGCAAAAGCTCGTTTTCCAATCACAATGATTCTTATATCACTATCATTATTTGGAATAAAATCTTGAGCATAAAAATAGTTTTTTTCTATCTGTAAACTTGTCTTAATTTTATTTGGAAAGAAGACTCTTCCTATGCCTCTTGAAAGGTTAAGAAATGACTTTAAATCTTTATCTCTCTTAAAGTGCCATAGCCTCTCTCTTAAGGCTTCAAATCTACTAGGAGTAAAACCTTTACCGAATGCTCTTTTAGCTTGTCTGATAGCATCCGATTTAGTTCTTAACAAACTTACATTTGATGCACCCGCACCACCTCTGAGCTTAAACACTTTGGGAAAAGATGTTTCATTTATCCAAGTTAATGTTGTATCTAAGTCATAAAAAACATAACTTTTAATCAAAGGTGCATCTATAGCTTCAAAGAGATACTTTTGCCCTACTTTATCATCGAAATGCCAAGCAGTGTTTGTATCTGGAAATACTTTTAACCCCATTTTTTCAACAGAGATTAAGAACTGTCTTGCAAATAACTGAGCTTTATAATCATTATGATGCCAATGCCATAATAATACAGAACATTTTTTTATCTCTTTCATGATATCTGTTGAAAAACAATTTACTAATTTAAACTTTATATTATTTACTTGACAGTATTCTATCCATTTATCTGAAAATGAATCCTCTCTATGATGAATAGCTATCATTTCTTACACCTTTTTTTAATTTTACAAATATAAATAGAATAATAAATAAGTTTGTTACTAAGCTAACTAACACAAAAAATAAAATTGAATTCATATAAGAATTATAAAAATAAAATCCTAAATAAATTGCACTAAACCTTAAGAAAACAGATAAAAACTCAACTCTCATCTGTATTTTTTGAAAGTTTAAAATACTATAACTCATCACCGATGGTGAATTTATAAAGCCTATAAAAGTCCAAAAAATTAATAACTGTGCTATTTCTCCTGATTGAGTCCATTGCTCACCAAACACAAAGCCAAATAGATACTCTCCAAAAAACAGAACTGTTAAAAATGGAATTATAAATATTTTTAGTAGTGCTAAAGTGGTTTTTTTATATAGATTAAATATATCTTCACCATTTGCATACATTTTTGATGCTCTTTGATAGTAAACCTCTTTTGTTGATGCACCTATGAGACCTACTGGTACTTGAAGTACTCGCACTGTTAAAGCATATAGCCCTGCAACTTCTGCTGAGTAGAGTGATGCAAAGAGAAGTACTGGTATGTTTTGAGAGAGAGCATTAAAAAAAACAGTAAAACTTTGATACTTTGGAAAGTGATCATGTCTTTTTACATTTGCTTTTACTCGTCTTTTTGAAAGTGAAGACAACTGCAACGTTTGCTTTTTAACATGAAACCTGAGGAGCAGAAACAAAGAGAGTCCATCAGCCATTAACTTTCCAAGAACAAGTCCGTCTAGTGCAAAAAAGTATTTGCTACTACTCTGAACAGATGCAACCGTTAATGAGTTAGCAACTTTTACAGTTGCAAGTTTTTTATAAAACTGTCTTCTACTCGAATAAGCGTTAAATATCTGTAAAAGCCCTAGAAGTAGCACACCAAAAGGTATCATCCAAACAAAGTGAGTTGCACCACTAAAGTAGTTTACAAAAAAATCTTGAAATATTAACAGACCAAGTATCACTAAAACAACAGTAGCAAAAGTAATTAAAATAGATAAAAAAACTAAAGCTTGGGCATCTTTATCTGACTTTGGTAGCATTATCGCTTGATCATACTTCAAACTAGAGACTAAACCTAAAATACTTACTATTGAAAAAAAGAGTGAGTATAGTCCAAATTCGGCAGGGGTGTATAGTCGTGTGATTATTGGGATAAATGCTAGTGTTACAACCTGTGCGATTAATGTGCCTGACATCAAAGTCGCTATTTGCATTATGTAAGTGTTATTTTTTATCTGTTTTATTTTATTTAGCATAACTATTGCTTTAAACTCATAAAGATTGATTTCAATTTCATACTGCTCTATACCCACCTGTTTTGCTTGCACCTATAAACTCTATCTTCTTTTCATCCTTAAGCTCTTTTATCCATCTTTCTATTGTTCTTTTTGTAACAGCACTAAAGTTTTTTGCTATTTCATTTGTATTGACTGGTTGGTTTGTTTTTATAAACTCATACACACCATTTACACCGACATTTACACCGACATTTACACCGACATTTACACCGACATTTTGAGTCATTTTATATAAAGTGACTTTAAAACCTTTTTGCATCTCTTCAAACTTTGGTTCTAAAATACCATGTTCCAAACATAGTTTTTTGATCCTACTTATACCCGAACCATACTTTTCTATCATCCCGCACTCTTTAAACATAAGTGCTATGAGTTTATTTCTAGTTTTTGATTCATAGTTATTCGAAACTAATTGCTCCACAGTAAGTCCATCATACAAAGCACCTGGATTAAAAAACTCTATACGATCGTCAAATATTTTAATGACAGAGTCACTACTATCTCTATAATCTCTATGCACTATCATATTTAAAACTATTTCTCGTATAGCATCAAGTGGGTAGTCATACCTCTCTTCCCTTTGAGGATTACCAGTTATGATATACTCCACCATTAGATGCTTTCGTATAAAAATCATAAGTTCATCGATTTCACTAAGTATGTCACTATTGAGAGAGATACTATCTATTATGTCGGTATGAGTTTTAAACCTTCCAGCCTGAATACCAGAGATAAGACAAAAATCTTTTACAAAAAGTAGGTATGCTCCAAAAGTTGGTTTGTCTTCTCGAACAAGTCCATACTTTTGCAAAACTTGCATTGGGTTGTCATCAAAAGATTTATTGAAGTTTTTCTCTATTTTTTGTACGAAACTATTTACTTTGTTCAAACTTATATCACTAAAACTTTGAGTAGTATCTACATAATAATCCCATGAGCTATTTTTAGTTTTTAGGTATTCATCTGCTATCTCTTCCATGCTCATAAGATGATTTGAGTTTGCTTTTCTCCTAAAGTATCTATTTTTATAGCTAATAGGTTTTATAGGATACTCTTTGACATCTACAATTACTATAGTTCTGCTCTCTAGAGTCTTTTCATATACATCTGGCATAATAGAAGGAGAAGTGCTCAACTTTATCTGGTTTAACCAGTTTTGCAAACTCTCTTGTTTGAGTTCAACACCAACAATCTTACCCTCATCACTCACGCCTATAAAAACTTTTCCACCTTGAGTATTTGCAAATGCGACAATAGACTCTATAACTTCTTTTTGAAATGAAGTTTTAAACTCGGTTGCCAGGTTCTCACCTTTTTTGATTTGCTCTAAGAAGTTCATCTACTAGAGTCTTCCATCCGCATTATCAACTATAGACTTGATGTCAAAGACAACTTGATTATCATTACCTATGTTAATGTTCTTATACTCATCATGAGCAACTGCTAAAACTACTGCTTCGTAGTTGTCTCTGTTTGGGTTTTCTTTTAAGTCTAAGTTGTATTCTCTTTGTACTTCTTCTGCGTCTGCCCAGTAGTCTGTTACGGTTATATCACAACCATACTCTTGAAGTTCTCTTATAACGTCTATTACTCTTGAGTTTCTTATATCTGGGCAGTTCTCTTTAAAGGTTATTCCCATTATTAAGATTTTTGCACCTTCTACTTTATGACCTTTTTTTATCATAAGTTTTATTACTTGAGAAGCTACATAGATACCCATGTTATCGTTTAGTCTTCTTCCTGCTAGGATTATCTCTGGGTTATATCCTACTTCTTGTGCTTTATGCGTTAAGTAGTAAGGATCAACACCTATACAGTGACCGCCAACTAAACCTGGCTTAAACTTTAAGAAGTTCCATTTAGTTCCTGCAGCTTCAAGTACTGCGTTTGTATCTATGTTAAGTCTGTTAAATATCATAGAGAGTTCATTTACAAACGCTATGTTTATATCTCTTTGAGAGTTCTCTATAACCTTTGCCGCTTCTGCTACTTTTATAGTTGGTGCTAAGTGAGTACCTGCGGTGATGATGCTTGCATAAAGTTCATCTACTTTTTTACCTATCTCTGGAGTTGAGCCTGCTGTTACTTTTAGTATTTTAGTTACAGTATGCTCTTTGTCTCCTGGGTTTATTCTCTCAGGACTATAACCACAAAAGAAATCTTGGTTGTATTTCATATTTGAAAATTTTTCAAGTACTGGAACACATACTTCTTCTGTTGCTCCTGGGTACACCGTAGATTCATATATAACTATGTCATCTTTTTTTAGAACTTTACCTATGGACTCACTTGCTTTTATAAGTGGCGTTAAGTCCGGTTTTTTATGTTTGTCTATTGGTGTTGGTACAGTTACTATGTAAATATTACAGTCAGCTATATCTTCTAGTTCTCTTGTAAATGTCATATCATTAGATAATGCTTCTTTAACTTGAGTCTCACTAAGTTCTAAGGTTCTATCTACTCCACTCATAAGCTCATCTATACGCCATTGCGCTATGTCAAAACCTACTACCTTGTACTTTGAGCTAAATGCATGTGCTAGTGGTAAACCTACATAACCTAAGCCTATTACTGCTATTTTACTGTTTTTCATGTTTATTCTCCCATTTTGTAAAATCTATATTATAAACTACTACACTTCCAACGGCAAATATAACTGAAAAAGTTACTAAAAATAAATCTGTACTATCCATCTAGTTTTCCTTCTGATTTTTTTATAAAAATTGATCCAAATATATATGCTAGTATCCAAAATACAACCCCATATATTAATGAACTATCATTAGATTTTTCAAAATAATCTTTTACAAAGACTAAAGCTGTAATAATATTAGCAAAATTAATTATACCTTTACCTATCTCTTCTAAAACTTTATTCAGTTATTTAGAACCCATTATATCATTTATATACCACTCTATAGACTCTGTTAAACCCTCTTCTAAAGTATGTGTTGGCTCATACCCTAAAAACTCTTTAGCTGAATCTATATTCGCATTTGAGTGTCTTATGTCTCCTGCTCTGAACTCTCTATATATTGGCTCTTTTATCTCTAAGTCTGGTAAGTTACTTTTTAAACCTTTTACTATTGAAGCGTAGAGGTTATTGAGTGTTTCTCTTCCACCTGCTGCTGTATTATAAGCTTTTCCAAATGCTTCTTTGTGAGTAGTTAAACCTGCCATTATATTTGCTTGTACTACATTGTCTATATATGTAAAATCTCTACTTGTTTCGCCATCGCCATTTATGTATAAATCTTCACCGTTGAGAAGTTGACCTATCCATTTTGGCATAACAGCTGCATAAGCTCCATTTGGGTCTTGGCGTTTACCAAAAACATTAAAGTATCTTAGTCCTATAGTCTCAGTTCCATAACATTTGTTAAACACTCCTGTATAGAGTTCATTTACATATTTAGTTACAGCATAAGGTGAAAGAAGACTTCCTGTTCTCTCTTCTACTTTTGGAAGTTCTTGTGAATCTCCATAAACAGAAGAGGATGAAGCATAGACAAATCTTTTAACACCATTATCTTTAGCGGCTGTTAGCATATTTAAAAAACCTGTTACATTTGAGTTGTTTGAAGTCACTGGATCATCTATAGAGCGTGGTACAGAACCAAGTGCCGCTTGATGAAGTATGATATCTATATCTTTAGTTATAGACTTACATGTATCATAGTTAGATATATCGCCTTCCACAAAAGTAAAGTTTTCCCACTGCTTTGAAGTTACTGAGTTTTTTATATGGTCTAGATTATATCTATGACCAGTTGCAAAGTTATCTAATGAAATTACTTTTTGGTTTAGTTTTAGAAGTGTTTCGGCTAGGTTTGAGCCTATGAAACCTGCTACTCCTGTTACTAGCCATACTTTTTGATTTTGTTTTAATTGCTCTTTTACTTTATTGTAGTTCATTATTTCTTTTCTCCATAAAAATCTCTATACCACTCAACAAACTCCCCAATTCCTCGTGAGAGTTTAGTATCTGGCTTATAGTTAAAGTTGTCTATCAGTCCACT
>JAYEIM010000076.1:0-3229 GCA_034660095.1 Campylobacterota bacterium
CTTTAGAAATATTTTAGCAAACTTTAATGGTAAATCATAATACTCCATACCTCTATGCAAATCTATAACACATGATAAGTCATACTCTATATTTGAGGAGTATGATACCTTGTCAAAAAAGAAAAGTTGTTCTCTTAATTTTGATTGATTTTCATTATTTTTTGATTTATCTAAAAGAAAATTTATACAAGTTTTTAATAATCTATTTTCAACTCTATCTTCAATATACTCATCAAACTCTACATAAAACTTCTCTTTATGTGCAAGGTTATATCTAATATGATTTGAAAATTGAATTTTACCTTTTAAATAGTTTAAATTATCCTCTACTGTAATATAATCAGATTTGATACCTTTTTGTATTAATTCTTCTATACTATTAGCAAACATAGAGATATATACTTCAAAAATATTCATATCTTTCATGGCATCTAAGTTTGCATTACTACCTTTGATTTCAGTAGGTAATTTATTTATTTTTAAAAGCATTTTATTAAAAATATTTCTATTTTGTTGTTTATTGGTATCTTTATTACCATCGTATATCTTTGGTAATATTTCAAGAGTTACATTATTGGTTTGTATTACTCCTACATAGTTATTTACTGCTTGAAGAGTATTGGAATCAATAATTCTAAAAAAGTTATTTGATGATTTTTCATTGAATTCTTTTAACTCTTTTAATTGAGCTGAAGTAATAGTTTCAGATGCATATTTATATACATATTTATCTGTACCTATTTTTCCATATTCTGAAATGGAACAACTATTCTCCATCACCATCATCACCTGTATTTGATATTATATTTGTATATTCTTGTGGATCTTTTAATTGCTCCTCATCTATAGAATATATTTTTTTACTAATATTTCCAACTTTTTTTTCCACTCTACTTATAAATTTATTATCATTAAATACTAAATTTATTTTTGACCAGTCACTATAAAAATACTCAGCTAAAAGTGGAATGATTTTATTTTTAAATATATGTGCTAAATCATCAATTATACTACTATCATCTAAATCCATAAAATAAGCATGACCAATTGTATGTTCTCTATCGTAAAGCACTTCTATTCTATCATTCATAGCTTCTAGAAGTTTGCCTATATTAATCGTCTTTTCATCTTTTGTAATACTTCTTTTCTTTAGTTCTTCATAATTTGGCATCATCTCCACAAATCCAAATCTTCTTCTTAAAGCCGTATCAATATGTGCAATACTTCTATCTGCCGTATTCATTGTACCTATTATATAAAGATTACTTGGTACACCAAACTCTTCTCCACTATATGGTAATATAGCAGTAGTATCTTCTTTACCACTACCTACTCTTTTGCTATCTTCTATAAGTGTAATAAGCTCACCAAATATTTTTGATATATTTCCTCTGTTTATTTCATCTATGATTAGAGCAAAATTTCTAGTATCTTCATCACTTTCAAGATTTTTACGAGCTTTATCTGCTAATCTTTTAAATACACCATCTTTAATACAATAGCTGATATCTTTATTATCATCTTCTTCATCACATTTTTTAGCTTTTGGCTTTATACCCTCTATAAATTCTTCATAAGCATAGCTTTGATGAAATGTAATAAATTCTATTTGACTTTTATCTTTCAAGTCATTAAATATACTTTGTAAGTCTTTTCTAGTTAATCTTCCGATTTCAACTTCTGGTTTATTTTCAATGATTGATAAAGCTTTATTGATAGTATTATAAGTCTTTCCAGTTCCTGGAGGTCCATATAGTATTTGGTTTAGTGGCATTTTGTAAGTTCCATTTTGCCCTTCTTCGATAGGGTCTGGTTTATTTGTACTAAGAATGGAAAAATCATCTCCGAATAACCCTTTTAAAAAATCTCCTTGCCAATGCCCTGCATTAGATGTATCAGATATTTTACAATCATGCTTCACTATTAATTCTGTTAATAATTTCCGAATTCCGAATATATATTCTTGATTATCTATTTGTATTTTGCCTAGATGTATACTTTTTGACTTCTCTAATTTATTTTTCTTCAAAAAATCTTCAACATCAGTTCTTTTTATACAATCTTTAGCTTCTTGAATATATCGTTCTTTGTTAGTCATATTTACTCCATTTTTTTATTTAAACTTAATCACTTCGCCATTATCCAAAAACAACAACATCTTCTCAATAACATTCAACCCATTACCCTCACAAAGCATCTCATAAGTATCAAGCTGTTTATCATATCCATTATCTTTAGCAAATTGTACTAAATCTGTTCTTCCATTTATATTATTTGATTTAAAATCAACTATTCCCCAACCATCTTTTTCATCATCAAAATAAATTAGGTCTATTACCCCTTGAGTTTGATTGCCATCTTTATACATATTTAACTCTATCTCAAAGTGATGTTCTGCACCATTTTTTAGTTTTTTATATGTTGTTGTAGTTTTAAAGTTTTCAAGATAGTGTTTGATTTTAGATTTAATCTCATCATCAAATACTGTGTATTTGAAGTATATAGTTTCTAGGATATTTTCATCTTCTAATCTATCCCAATAGCGTTCAAGTATAGAATGTATAGCAGTTCCTAATGTTGCTTGTTTTGATATATTTTCATTTATCGTTTCATGCTCTTTTGTATTTGAAGCAGTTTTTTTGCTATTTGTTTTAAACTCTACTACCTGTTCTTTGTATTCTACGCACTCTAAATCATTTGGTGTTAGTATAGTTCCTTTTATATCTTTAAATTTACTTTTATCTAAAAATTTAATCTTATCATTTTCTACACTATTAAATAGTATCTTTTTATCAATTTTATTAAATGATTTTAGACTTAACCATGATAGATAACTATTATCAGTTAATCCAATTGACTTATCAGCTTTTTCATAAACACTTCCAGCTATTACTAGGTTGTGTTCTGCTCTTGTAAGTGCAACATAAAGAAGTCTTTTCTTCTCTGCTTCATGTTTGTTTTTACTAATTTTTTTAAGTATTCTGTATATCAATGGTTCATAAACACCAACTTTAAATCCAACTGCACTATAGTCTTTAGATACAGACTCTTTTAAAGTAAATGATGAGAAACTAAGTCCCATATCTCCAGAAGCATTAGAATGAAGCCCTTTTTCACTTTGTGCAAGTATCACCATAGGATATGCTAAACCTTTGGTGCTATGAATAGTACATAGTTCTATACTTTCAAGATTGTCTGATTTATAAAATGCTTCATCCTCTTTAGAATC
>JAYEIM010000077.1:0-3212 GCA_034660095.1 Campylobacterota bacterium
TAGTATCTAAAAACTTTTTACTATCTATATTATATTTAGCCAATAGCTTTACTATAGTATCTGTAGATAAAATAGTTTCTATCTCATATAGGTTTTTTTTAATTTTTGAAAGATGGTTGTTCATTTTATTTTGCTCCTTTGATATATTTATATTCATACTAAATTACAATTCTCATTTAATATAAATTATAACATTTTCCGATAAATACTCTAAATATTTGGATGTGTTAGCATGGCATTGAATAGAATCTACAATATCTCTAACTATTTTTCTTTTTATAATATTATGTTTATCTAAAATATATAGTTCATTAAGCTTAGTCGTAAAGTCATTCAAGATATAATCAGTAAATATTTTAAATTCATTTAAAATATTTTCATCTTCATTTAAATAGTCTAGTATTAAAAATGGATTCATATTATAATGATAAGTACCAAGAAAACCACAAAATTTAGGTACTTTATTAGAAAAATTTATATAATTTGAATATTTCTTTTGTGCAGAAATCGAATATAAAACTTGATCAAAAAGTACATGAAACATATAGCATATTAAAAAATAATCTTTGTTTTCTAATTTTAAAAAAACATTTCTAGCTTCTAAAAACTCTGTATTTAATCCACTTTGATTTTTCTTTTGTATAACCACAATTGATATACTATCATCAAAATTTCCAAGTGCTTTTTTTATACTACTTAGATCATTAAAAAATTGATCTTTATGATATTTAATTAAGTTCATTATTGAGTCCTATATTGGCTTTAGCTTTTCTTTGTACTCTTATTAAGTCTGTTTCAACTGGTAAATAAAATTGAAATTTTGACATCGGTTATTTCCTTTTAAAATGGATTTTCATCATCACACATATTCCTATCAAATAAATCATCATCGCAACTCACTTCATCGGAATTAAAAGATAAAATCCAATTTTTTTGCTCTTCTGTTAAAACTAGATTAGGATTATTGTATAAACGAATATCATTTAGATTTTGTAAATTTACAATATTATTTGGTAAAGAAGTCAAGTTATTACTACCTAAATCTAAAGAATACAAAAACTCTAATTTATCAATATTTTCTGAAAGCTCTGTTAGTTTATTGTTACTTAACCAGAGAACATAAATACCTTTTAGTAAATATAACTCCTCTGGTAATTCAGTTAAATTACAATGATTTAATTTTATATAATTTTCATGAGTGCCACTTTTACAAGACCATATATTAAATTCATTAATATTTAAAAAATAATCAATAGATTTGTGATTATGAGGAAAACCAATATATTCTGACTCTCCCCAATTGTTTGTAATCGTTTCCCTTTTAGGTAATTTATTGTTTTTTGCCCATTTAATTAAATTATCTTTCCACTCCAAATTAGTATTATTTGATTGAGCAAATAATTGAAAAACCTGTTCATCAATTAAATACTTTCCATTTTCATAAGCATTATCAACTTGATTATGCTCAACAATAGCAGTTATTTTAATAGTAAATTCTTTAGTAAGCCTTTTATCGTAGGACAATAATAATTCTTCTGCCTGCTTTGAAGCTTCTTCTTGGAATTGCATAGATTGTCCAGTTTTTAGTTGTAAAGATTTAAAAATATTACTTGCTTGTTCATATGATGCTCTATTAAATATAGCTTGTAAATATAATCCTGCTGCAACTGTTCTTCTAGCATATCCGTAAGCCATCAAAATCATTATATCATGGTCTTGTTTAACAGAATTATTTAAGTCGTTATTGATATTTGCAAAAACACCTTCTTCTAAATCATGTATTTTTTCTACAACATTGATTAATCTTACTTTTTCATTTACGGGAGAGTATTTTCCAAGTTTCCAGTGCTTCATAATATTATCAACTGTTTTTATTCTAAACTCTGTCATTAATTCTTGATTTGGATATAGCATCATGCATAAATTTAATATTTCTTGTTGGGGACCATCTTCTCCATCAACTTCTTTAAAAGAATTATGCATTGCTCCAGCATAATCATCCTCATCAAAACCACTACTTTCTACAAATATTTTTGCTGCATAACTACCTTGGCTTGCAGCTTCTAATTCTTCCAAAACAAATTGTATCGCAATATCTTCAGTTGATATCATTTCACTTAGATATTCTGAAAACATCTCTGCAGTATAATCAATACCATACTTTTCAAAAGATTCAATCATTTGATTATTCATATTTGCAACCTATTATCAAAGAATATATAGCTAATGTATTTTTTTATTATTACTGTCATTTTATTGTCTCTTCTTTTCATTAATAATACTTTCTTTATCTTGTATAGGAAGAAATTCACCATACTGATGTCTTAATAGCCAACAAGCACCCATTCTTATTAATTCAATATAGCTTGAAGTGTTAACCATGTCTTTTGCATCAATTACCAGAAGCAATGAGTTTACTATGTCTATCTTATCTTTATCTGAAATATTATTAACATGTTTAGATATTTCAATAGATAGGTGTACTAAGTAAAATGATGACATAAGAGCGATTGCATCAAATTCTGAAATTCCTTTTTCATGAAGTAATTCACATATGTAGATTGATTCGGCGTACATCTCAATAACAGCTTCCTTGTATAAATGTACATCTTTATTTAATTTACTTTTATTAGCTTTATCATAGCAATACTTTAAATAGATTACGTTTTTATACATATCAACTAACATTTCTTCCGATAGTGAAATAAGAATTAACTTATCTTCTACTTCCACATCACTTTCCAGTCGATTAAGGCATATCAATCCATGTTTAGCAATAACAGGATTGATCCAATCTTCTAAAAAATTTGTCTCAAGTTGATTTATATCTTTTATTGTTTCACTAATACCATTTTCATGGGCTTTTTTATACCAATATAAAGACTCTTCTATTCTTTTTTTAACACTTACTACTGAAGTTAACGGAACTGATTTTCCATCCTTAAGCTCCTCTATGCTTTGAAAAATTGACCTTGCATAGGTTGCTTGTGCTAAAGGATCTCCTTGATGTGCTGCAAGTTTAGTATAATATAAAAATTGCTCCATATTTGATGCTAGAATTACGCCACCTTGACTATAAAACGAATACAAAACCTTTTGAGCCAATAAATCTCCATTGTCAGCTAATTTTTCTACTTGAACTTTATCATTGATAGCTAGTTGCATTAAATCATCAAATGATTCATTGTTATAGTTTTCATTATTAATTTTCT
>JAYEIM010000078.1:0-20306 GCA_034660095.1 Campylobacterota bacterium
ACTAATAAATTAGTTACAGAAATTGCACCTAAGTATGCTGATAGAAATGGTGGATATACATCTGTTATAAAAACTAGAATCAGAAGAGGTGATGCTACACAAATGGCTTATATTTCATTTGTATAGTATATAAAACTTTTTTAGTTTTACACTATTTTAAAAGGGTAAGTAGATTTTCTACTTACCCTTTTTTATTTGTATTTATCAATCCTAAAGATATAGGATAATCTCTATTTTTGCATATTTGTTTAGAAATTTTATCTATTTGTATTGTGGTTAAAGTTATATTTTTAAAATCTCTTTTTTTATAATTAGAATTTTTTGTATATCCTAATTGGATAAGTTTTTTAACAATATTATCTATCATATTTAATACAGAAGATGCTTTTACAACTTCACATCTTACATATCTATCGTCTTCAAATGATACATCAGCAGCTCTTAACTCTTTATTCGTACCTGGTATTTGTTGCGCACCATATAGTGGTTTTGAACTCACTTTTGCATTGGTAAATGCTGGTATAAACTTTGCTAAATGATTAATGGCAAGTTTACTACGCTTTATATAATCCTTTTCATCCCATTTATTATCTATTTTATTTGTAAATAGCTTATCTAGTTTTGGTTGTGCACTTTTATTGCAACTTTTTACTAGACCTTTATCAAATAGTGTAATTGATTCTGTCATACCATGAAGTTGAAAATGACCATTTGGATATGGAGTAAATTGACCCATCCCATTTGGTGTTCCTCTAGTTCCATGAAATATAACCTCTGGCCATGTTGTATCACAATCTTCCCATTTTGTAACATAAGCAGCTTTAAATTCAACAAATCTTTGTCGTTTAAAACCTAGAAAATCATCTATTACACCACTTTTATATCCAGCAGCATTAATAATATAATCAAACTTTGCAGTATGATTTTTATTATCATTTAAATATTCTATATTGTAACTATTATTATCTATCTTTATTATATTAGTAACTTTAGTATTTAATAACAATTTACAATTTTCTAGATGTTGAAGGGAAAGTGAAACTTCTGAAGCTAAACGAAATAGATTTAAACCATATTCTTGAACCATTATTAAAGGAAATTTTATTGTTTCTAGATCTAAATTTTTTGCTACAGGTATCATCCATTCATCTAAACTTATAGGTGATTCAGCATTATTTAGTTTTTTTAAATTTTCAATTTTTTCTTTACTGAAAATTTTAAAATAATCTTCACTTTTCCCTAAAACTTCATTTTTAATATCTTCATCTATTAATGTTTGGTACTCTTTTGTTAGTATATTTAATCTTGGGATTAAATCCTCTGGTTTTCCATTGTCTTCTAGTGGTATTGCTATAACTGTTGGTCTATAATCTATAGAATTAGGGTAAAATCTTAGTAGATCAATTGATTCTTTAAGTAGTGTAATGCATTGCTCGTCAGATATTTCACGATAAAGATTTCCACCAGCATGTAGATGGCAAAAAGGGGGTCCACTAACTAAACTTGGTTTCTCTTCAAATAGTGTTACATCTAAACCAATTTGGCTTAAATATAGTGATGCAGTAGCACCTGCAACTCCTCCACCAATAACTGCAATTTTTGCCATATCTATTTTACCAATATTGCAGTAGTTATATCTGAAAACTTATCAACAACTAATGATGGGTTATGTACAGAGATACTTTCTCCATAATTATATCCATAAGTTACACCAATAGAATCCATATCTATTGAATTTGCTGCTAATATATCATTTTTTGAGTCGCCTATCATAATAGACTCTTCAATAGTTATATTTAATTTTTCACATGTGTATAAAAGCTGCATAGGATCTGGTTTTTTCTTTTCTAAACAATCTCCACCAATAAAATATTCAAATATATTATCTAATTCTAATTTTGTTAATATTGGTTGTATAAAACTATATGGTTTATTTGTAACAATTGCCAAACGAAAATTTTGTTTTTTTAAAGTTTTCAAAGTATCTAATACTCCAGAATAAAGCCTAGTATCTACACATACATTATCCTTATAAAATATCAAAAATATATTTAATGCTTTTTCAAATAATTTTGTATCAATATCTTTAGATATATCACTTTGACTCAATAACGCTCTTTTTACTAAAGTTTGAGCCCCATTTCCAACCCATCTTCGTATAACATTTTCACTAAATATTTGTCGATTTAACTCTTTTAACATATGATTTACTGCAGATGCTAAATCTGGTACACTATCTATTAAAGTACCATCTAAGTCAAATAATATTGCCTTTTTATTCTTAAATTCCAAATCTTACCTTTGTTCTATTTATATTTTGGAATTATACAATAATATATATTTAAATTTTATCTATTTTTGCTATAATTTACAAATAATATATAATAAAGATTTTACATGTCAACAAACGAAATACCACAATTTACTCATCTTCATCTACATACAGAATATTCAATGCTTGATGGTGCAAATAAAATCAAAGCATTAGCAAAAAAAGTCAAAGAGCTTGGTATGACATCTGTTGCTATGACAGATCATGGTAATATGTTTGGAACTATTGATTTTTATAACACTATGAGAAAAGAGGGTATAAAGCCAATTATTGGGATGGAAGCTTATCTTCACAATCAAGAAGATATAGGAGATAAATCTACAAAACAAAGATTTCATTTATGTTTATATGCAAAAAATGATGTAGGGTATAAGAATCTTATGTTTTTAAGTTCACAAGCATATATGAATGGATTTTATTATTATCCTCGTATAAATAAAAAACTTTTAAGAGAAAATTGTGAAGGTTTAGTTTGTAGTGCAGCATGTTTACAAGGTGAGATAAATTGGCATCTTAATCTTAAAAACCCAAGAAATGTTAAAAATGGTGCAAAAGGGTACGATGAAGCAAAAAGAGTTGCTCTAGAGTATAAAGATATATTTGGAGATGATTTTTATCTTGAAATTATGCGTCACGGCATTGTAGATCAGCATTATATAGATCAACAGATTATACAAATATCTATTGAAACTGGTATTAAAATAGTAGCTACAAATGATACTCACTACACCAACCCTAAAGATGCAGAAGCACACGAAGCATTTATGTGTATAGCTATGAATAAACTATATGATGATCCAAACCGTATAAGACATAGTGTTCATGAGTTTTATGTAAAATCACCACTTGAAATTGCTAGACTTTATGCAGATATCCCAGAAGCGATTCATAATACACAAGAGATAGCTGACAAATGTAATCTTGAGATAAAACTAGGTGATCCAACTCCACCTAACTTTAAATTTACAAGGGAAAAATCGCAAATAAATAATCTAGTTTTACCTGAACCTGAACTTGAATATAGTTTAGAAAATGATAAAATATTATTTATAGATGAGTGTAAAAGAGGATTAGAAAAACGGCTTAAAATTGTAGATGCTTCTAAACATCAAGAGTATAGAGATAGATTGCAAGTTGAGATGGATATTATAAACAATATGAAGTTTCCTGGATATATGCTAATAGTTTGGGATTTTGTTATATTTGGAAAAGAAAAAAATATACCAGTTGGACCTGGGCGAGGTTCTGCTGCTGGTAGTTTAGTAGCATTTGCCCTTGAAATTACCGATATTGACCCTATGCCATATGGTTTACTTTTTGAGAGATTTTTAAATCCTGAAAGAATATCTATGCCAGATATTGATATGGATTTTTGTCAAGCAAGACGACAAGAAGTTATAGATTATGTTGTAGAGAAATATGGTAGAGCTAATGTTGCACAAATTATAACTTTTGGTAAATTACTTGCAAAAGGGGTGATTAGAGATGTTGCAAGAGTTCTTGATATGCCTTATGCTCAAGCAGATGCTATGGCTAAACTTATCCCTGATGAACTTGGTATCGATTTAGCTAATAGTTGGGAAAAAGAACCAAAGATAAAAGAGCTTTGTGATATGGATCCTAAGGCTGCAAGAGTGTGGGAGTATTCACTTGCGTTAGAGGGTTTAAATAGAAATGCAGGGACACATGCAGCTGGTGTTGTTATTTCAAATGAAGAGTTATGGAAAAAAACACCACTTTTTAAACCCTCAGGACTTGATACTTTAGCTACACAATATAATGGTAAATATGTAGAAGATGTAGATCTAATTAAATTTGACTTCCTTGGACTTAAAACACTTACAGTTATTGAGGGTGCTTTACAACTTGTAGAGCAACGACATGGAAGAAAAATAGATTTTGCACAAGAAGATGTAAATAATCAAGAAGTATATGATTTAATATGTACAGGACATACAATAGGATTATTTCAAATAGAATCATCTGGTATGCAAGATCTATGTAGAAGATTAAAGCCATCAAATTTTGAGGATATTATTGCCGTTCTTGCACTTTATAGACCAGGACCTATGGAGTCTGGTATGTTAGATGACTTTATCGATAGAAAACATGGTAGGGCTAAGGTTGATTACTTTTATGATGAATTTACAGAACCTTTAGAGCCAATTTTATCTCCCACTTATGGTGTTATTGTTTATCAAGAACAGGTTATGCAAATAGTTCAGGTTATTGGTGGATTTTCTCTTGGAGGGGCGGATTTAGTTCGTAGGGCAATGGGAAAAAAGATTGTTGAAGAGATGGATAGATTAAAAGGTGAATTTGCAGATGGTGGTGTAAAAAAAGGTTATAATCGTACACATTGTGAAGAGCTTTTTGATCTGATTGTAAAGTTTGCTGGATATGGATTTAATAAATCACATTCAGCTGCTTATGCAATGGTAACATTTTATACAAGTTATCTAAAATGTTACTATCCTACAGAATTTATGGCTTCACTTCTTACACTTGAAAAAGATAATACAGATAAAGTTGTAAAATATGTAGATGAGGTAAAAAGGATGGGGTTTGATCTAGTGCCTCCTCATATAAATCATTCATATTTAGTTTTTAGTGCAAATGAGTTAGAAAAAAAAGAAGTAGTTATGTTTGGTATGGGTGCTTTAAAAGGTGCTGGAGATGTTGCGATTAATTCTATTTTAGGTTCAAGAGAAGAGGGTGAATTTAAAGATTTAAGCGATTTTGTAAGTCGTATTGATAGTAGTAAGGTAAATAAAAGAGTTATAGAAACACTTATAAAGTCTGGTGCTTTTGATTGTTTTGATTACTCAAGAAAAGCTATGTTACTTCAACTTGAAGATATAGTTGAAGCAGCAGGAAAAGCCGCACAAGCTAAGAAGCAAGCTATTGGATCATTATTTGGTGATGATGAAGATATGACAACAATCGAAGTTAAGATAAACCAATGTGAAGAGTATGATGATAAAGAAATTTTAGAGTTTGAAAAAGATTCTTTAGGTTTTTATGTATCAGGACATCCTTTAGATATCTATAGAGAAACATTAGAGACTATAAACTACTCACTAAGTAGTGAATTTGATAGTTTAGCAGATGGAAGTGAAACACTTTTAATTGGAAAAATTGAAACAATTGCCAAAAAAATATCAAAAAAAGGTTTCCCTTTTGGGATAGCTACTATTATGGATCTTCATGGTTCTTTTGAACTTATGCTTTTTGAAGATAGAATCAAAGAGATAGAGGAAGATTTTGATAAAGAGAAACCAATAGCATTTAAAGTTGGTGTAAAAATAGATGATTTTGGTACAAAATTTAATGTAAAAAAGATAGAAACACTAAAAGAGGCAAAAACTGAAAAGCTTAAAAAAGGTAAAAAAACTGAAAAAATAATGCCACCTTTAAATATAGCAGTTGAGTTTTCTTCTGATGATAAAATAATATATGAACTTTTTGAAATAATATCAAAAAACCAAGGTAAAAGAGAGATAAATTTAACTATCAAATCAAAACTTGGTGATGTAGAGCTAGATAGTGGATATTATGTGAATAATAATGTAGAGGGGTTATTAAAAGAGATTAATGGTATTTATGTGATATAATTATTTATTATAGTTTTAAGGAGTTAACTATGAAACATCTAATAGGACAAAATTGGCATAGCCTAGACAATGAAAAAATAATAGAACTATTTGAAAGTGATATTGTTGATGGATTGGCACCTCTTAGCATAAAACATCGTGAAGAGTTTTTCGGTAAAAATATATTAAAAGAGAAACAGCAAGACAGTAAGCTAAAAAAATTCTTTATGCAGTTCCATAATGCATTAATATACATACTTTTAGGTGCATCAATAGTAACTGCTTTTTTAGGTGAATGGATAGATAGTGGAGTTATATTTGCTGTTGTTATTATAAATGTAATTATAGGTTTTCTTCAAGAAGTTAAAGCTCAAGAAGCGATAGAATCACTAAAAAAAATGATGACAACAGAAGCAGTTGTTATAAGAGATGGAAAAAAGATAAACATCTCTTCAATAGATTTAGTTCCTGGAGATATAGTGCTTCTTGAATCTGGTTCTAAAGTTCCAGCAGACTTAAGACTTGTAGAAAGTAAAGATTTAAAAGTTGATGAATCTATGCTTACAGGGGAGTCTCTTCCTGTATTAAAAAATATCGATATATACGATGAAGAACTTATTTTAAATGATAGAAAAAATATGGCATATTCTGGTACTTTTGTAAATTATGGGAGAGCAAAAGGTATAGTTGTTGCAACAGCAGGAAATACTGAACTTGGTAAAATAGCACATCTTATTGACTCTACAACATCTATGGATACACCTTTAACTAAGAAAATATCTGCCTTTAGTAAAATTTTATTATATGTTATATTATCTCTTGCAGCATTTACATTTGCAATTGGATTATTTAGAGATAACAGTGCTGTAGAGATGTTTATGGCAGCAGTTGCATTAGCTGTGGGAGCAATTCCTGAAGGTTTACCAGCTGCTGTTACAATTACACTTGCAATTGGTGTGAGTCGAATGGCTAAAAAAAATGCAATTATTAGAAAACTACCTGCGGTTGAAACATTAGGGAGTGTTACAACAATTTGTTCAGACAAAACAGGAACATTAACACAAAATAAAATGTCTGTTACAAATATATATTGCTCAAATAGATCATATGAAGTAACTGGAAATGGCTATGAACCAAAAGGTGATATTAAGCAAAATAATCAAGTTATAGATTCTGTAGATGAGAGTCTATTTGAGGTTTTAAAAGTTGGATATTTATGTAATGAATCATACCTTGTAAATAAAAATGAACAATATAGTATAAATGGTGACCCGACAGAGGGAGCACTTATAGTTAGTGCTTTAAAAGGTGGTTGTGATGAACATAATTTAAATAAGATATATCCAAGATGTGACCTTTTAGCTTTTGAGTCAGATAGACAATATATGGCAACACTAAACAAAGATATAAAAAATAATCAAAATGTATTGTATTTAAAAGGTTCTATTGAAAGAACATTAGATATCTGTGAATCTGAAATGATAGACAATAATATACAAAGCATAGATAAAGATAAAATTTTAAAAGAGGCAGAAAAATATGCTTCCGAAGGATTGAGAGTATTAGCAATCGCAAAAAAAGTTGTTACTGTAGATGAAATTTCCGATGATTTATTAAAAGACAAGTTTATATTCTTAGGACTTCAAGCTATGATGGATCCACCAAAACCATCAGCAATTCAAGCAGTAAAAGAGTCTATTACTGCTGGTATTAATATTATTATGATTACAGGAGATCATGTTCTTACTGCTTTTTCTATATCTAAAATGATGTCTATTGTTCCTAAAGATGCAGTATTTGAAAACTCTGTATTAACAGGTGCAGAACTTATTAAATTAACAGATAAAGAGCTTATAGAAAAAGTGGCAACTGTAAAAGTTTTTGCAAGAGTTGAACCAGAACAAAAACTTCGAATAGTAGATGCACTTCAAGCAAGAGGAGAGGTAGTTGCTATGACTGGAGATGGGGTAAATGATGCACCAGCTTTAAAACAAGCAGATATAGGTATCGCTATGGGAAAAGGTGGTACAGAAGTAGCAAAAGAAGCTTCCGATATGATTTTAAGTGATGATGATTTTAGTTCTATTGCACATGCAGTACGAGAGGGTAGAACTGTTTTTGATAACCTTATTAAATTTATAACTTGGACTTTACCTACAAATTTAGGGGAGGGTCTTGTGATATTATCGGCTATTGTTTTAGGTTTGACTTTACCAATTTTACCTGTACAGATATTATGGATAAATATGTCAACAGCAATATTTCTAGGTCTTATGCTTGTATTTGAAGCAGGTGAGAAAGATATAATGGAAAGGAAACCTAGAGATCCTAAAGAGCCAATATTGACAAAACATATTATTGTTCAGATGATAATGGTTGGTTTTTATATGTTAATTGCATCTTATGCTATGTTTAATTATGCTATTTCAAGTGGTTATAGTGTTGAGTATGCTAGAACTGTTGCTGTTAATATCTTTGTTTTTGTAGAACTATTTTATCTATTTAGCTGTAAAGAGTTAGAAACTTCAATATTTAAAACTAATATTTTCAATAATAAGTTTTTATTGTTAGGGGTTACTTTAATGGCATTTTTTCAAATCACATTTACACATGCTTCATTTATGAATACAATGTTTAAAAGTGAGGGTTTAGATATAGAAACTTGGATACAAATAATTGTTATATCTTTTTGTGTACTTTTTGTTGTAGAGATTAAAAGATTTTTGGATGGTCGATTTGGTATTAAGTAACTCAAAATAAATATTGATATACAATATATCTATGAAAAATCAAAAATATCAATATTATCATATATTCAAAAAAATATGCTATTATTGTGTTACTTAAGTTAAGGAGTTCATCATGATGCAAGTAGCAATAGAAGAACCAAAGATAGAACAGTTTTTTAATCACTCTAAAGATGAGATTATTAAAGCATTAAAATTTATTGTTGATAATAATATAAAAGATTTTGGAACAAATCAAAATAATTTAGAGCTTTCAACTGAACAAAAAGAAGAACTAAATTCAAGAATCTCTTCATTTCACAATGACCCATCAATAGGTGTATCTTGGAATGAAGTTAAAAGTGATATTTCAAGATAATTATGAATATTAAGCTACATCCAAAAGCAGAAGAGGATTTAGAGGAAGCATTAAGTCATTATTTTAAAATAGATTTAAATTTAGAAAAAAAGTTTATTCACTATTTAGATTTAACATTTAGTAAAATATTAGACTTTCCAAATTTATATCAATATGAAACAAAAACATCACAAAAAGTTTTGATGGATAAGTTTCCTTATATTGTAATATATGAACAATATGAAAATATCATCATGATATTAGCTATATTTCACACTAGTAGAAATGCAATAAACTTACAAGATAGGAAATAACAAATCGTAGAGTCTGTGAAATAACTAACATTTCCAGTCTCAACAAATAAAACTATTCATCATTATAATACCCGAGAAAAACAAAATACGACTATTTATGTATAAGTGTATAATAGGGGCAGAAGATAGAAACAAATTCCTAATTACAAATAAATCAAAATTTAGATAAAATCTCTATAATTTAAAACAAAGAGAGATAGTATGCAACAAGAGACAATAGCACTACACCATGGATATGAAAAGGATTCTCAAGGAACTATGGCAGTTCCTATTTATATGAGTACTGCATATGAGTTTAGAGATAGCGAACATGCTGCAAATTTATTTGCTCTTAAAGAGCTTGGTAATATATACACAAGACTTATGAATCCAACTTCAGCAGTATTTGAAAAAAGATTTGCCCAACTTGAAGGTGGAGTTGCAGCTATTGCAACATCAAGTGGTATGGCAGCAATTTTTTCTTGTATTGTAAATCTTTGTGAGGCAGGGGATAATATCATTGTAGCAAATGCTGTATATGGTGGTACATCTACTTTAACAGATCATACTATAAAAAGATTTGGAATTGAAACTAGAAAATTTGATGTTACAGATCCATCTAATTTAGAAGATTTAATAGATGAAAAAACAAAACTTATCTTATTTGAGTCATTGTCAAATCCAAATTTACAAATTGCATATTTTACAGGCATTACTTCTATAGCTAATAAACATAATATTATAACAGTTGTAGATAATACAGTAGCAACTCCAATGTTGTGTAACCCTATAAAACTTGGTTGTGATATAGTTGTACACAGTACAAGTAAATATACTACAGGGCAGGGTCTTGCTCTTGGTGGTATTATTGTAGATAGTGCAACAAGTGGAGAAAAAATAAAAGGAAATAGTAGATATAGCCATTTTAATGAAGCTGATGAATCATATCATGGATTGGTTTATAGTGAGTTGCCATTTCCCCCTTTTATAATGAGAATATTACTTTCTGTTCTGCGAGATTTAGGGGCAGCACCTAGTCCATTTAATAGTTGGTTAATGATACAAGGTCTTGAAACTTTAAGTCTAAGAATGAAGCAACATAGCGATACTGCACTAAAAATTGCAGAGTTTTTAGAATCAAATAAAAAAGTTAAAAAAGTAAATTATCCAGGATTGAAATCTGATACAAACAATAAAAGAGCTCAAAAATATTTAAATGGTGGTTTTAGTGGATTACTTAGTTTTGAAGTTGAAAGTTTAGAAGAAGCTAAAAAAATTGTTGATAATATTGATATATTTAGTGTTGTTGTAAATATTGGAGATAGTAAATCTTTGATAGTACATCCAGCATCAACAACACATCAACAGTTGAGTTTAGAAGAATTAAATGAGGCAAACATTGGTGAAGGTTTGATAAGATTAAGTATTGGTCTTGAAAATGCAGATGATTTAATAGATGCATTGGCAAAAGCTTTAAAGTAATTTACATATAATATTTTTGGTGTTAATTTGAATATAAAAACAGATATAGCAAAATTTGATATACCATTATATCTTGAAAGTGGAAGGTTATTGGAGTCATATCAAATAGCTTATGAAACTTATGGAGAGATGAATAGTGATAAATCAAATATCATTATAATTACACATGCACTAAGTGGATCACATCATGCTGCTGGACATTATGAAGGGGATAGAAAGCCTGGATATTGGGATAGTTTAATTGGTGATGGAAAAGCTGTAGATACAACTAAATACTTTGTAATAGCTACAAATAATATTGGTTCATGTTTTGGTTCAACTGGACCTATGAGTAAAATGCAAAATAGTGAACCATATAGATTTAGATTCCCAGTATTAACCATAAGTGATATAGTTAAAGCACAAAAAAGTTTACTTACACAATTAGAAATAAATCATGTAAAAGCAATTATAGGTGGATCTATGGGTGGTATGCAAGCATTATGTTATGCTATTGAGTATCCAGATTTTGCAGATATGATTATACCACTTGCTACAACTGCATATACAAGACCTTGGGCAATTGCTTTTAACAAAGTAACAGTTGAAGCTATACGAAACGATCCTGATTTTAAAGATGGATATTATGAGACCAAAGATATTAAAGAGAATGGTTTAAAAGGTTTAGCTGTAGGTAGAATGGCTGGACATATCTCATACTTATCTAAAGATAGTATGGATGATAAGTTTGGGAGAAGATATGTAGATCAAGATGGTTTATATGAATTATTTGGACGATTTGAAGTTGAAAGATATTTAGAATATAATGGATATAGTTTTCCACATAATTTTGACCCATTGAGTTATTTATATATTGTAAAAACAATAAATATTTTTAATGCAGCAAGGGGTAGTGATACACTTGAAGATGTTATATCAAAAATAAAATCAAAATTGCATCTTATTAGTTTTAGTGGTGATATGTTGTTTTTTCCATATGAGATGGAGGAGATTTATAATATCATGAATAAAGTTGGAAATGGTGATCATTGTACATATGATATGATAGAAAGTGATTATGGGCATGATGCTTTTTTGGTTGAAGTTGATAAATTTGAAGATAAAATAATAAAAATGTTAGAGGGTAAATATGAGTAAAGATGAAATAGAACAATCAAGTTTCGAAACAAAAATAGTAGAGGCACAAAAATTACTGGAAAAGTTAATAGATCCAGAGATAACATTAAGTAATAGTGTTGAAGTTTATAAAAATGGTATGAAAGAGCTAGAAGATGCTCAAAAACTGCTAGATGATGCAAAATTAGAATTTCAAGAGTTATCAAAATAGGATAGTAAAATGCATGGTAGAACAAAAAGTTTTTTTGAGGATATAGCTATAGGTATAGTTGCACTAGCATCTATCTATGGTTTGTACTATTTATATTCCACTTATAATACAGAAAAAAATATTGAACAACCAATTGTAGTAGAAAAAAATATTGAACCTAAACTGGAACCAAAATTAGAACCAGAACCTAAAATAATTGCCAAACAATTAGTAGTTAAAACTAAAAAAGAACCAATCATAAAAGATATAAATAGATCAGTTGAAGAAAAAAAGGTTATTGAAAAAGAACCTGAAATTGTAGTGGAAGAAATTGATGAGGTTGTTCAAAAAAAAGAATCTATAGTTAAAGATGAAAAAAATGTTGATTTAAAAATGTTAAGAGCATTTTTAATAGAAACACAATATAAAATAAGAAAAAATATAATATACCCAGAAGATACAAATGGAACAAAACAAGATAGATTTATGAGATTGAAAATAACTATTTTAAAAGATGGAAGTTATGAACAACTTAGATTTGTAGAGGGAAATAAAGAGATATTTGATTTAAATAAAGAAAATATATTAAATCTATTTCCATTAGTTATAGATGAAAAAATATCTGGTGATTTCCCTAGATATTTTAGAATGAAGATAAATAAGTAAAATAAAATGTTTATTAGAAGAGAAGTTGATAGGCTTAAATTAGTAATATTATTGGCTTTTATATTAATATACGGAATATTTGTCTATATAAATACATATAGTAAAAATAGTCGAATAGAACTAGCATTAAATGAGCAAATAAAAACTTTAAAAATACACTATTCATTAACAAAAGATTATTTTATTACAGATGCTATTGTTTCAAGTGGGTGTCTATTAAATAATGATGAAGCTATAACACTATTTTCAAAAGTAAACAATAGTTCAAAAAAACAAAAAGATATACTAAGAAAAGAACTATATGAGATATTGTTACCAATGTATAAACGAATTAAGATGAAGGGGGTATTACAATTTCATTTTGTACTTCCAAATAATAAATCTTTTTTAAGAATGCATAAGCCTAATAAATATGGAGATGATCTGTCTAATATAAGATATAGTTTTAATTATGTAAATAAAACAAGAAAAGTAATAGAAGGTTTTGAACAAGGGAGAACGACACATGCTTTTAGATATGTATTTCCCTATTACGATAAAAAAGGTGACTATTTGGGGGCTATTGAAATATCGTTAGCCTCATATGCTCTTCAGCAAAAACTATTAAAGATAAATAAGATACATTCACATTTTTTAGTAAATAAAAATATTTTTCTTGTAAAAGCATGGGAAGAGAAAGATTTAATACAAAAATATATACAAAGTATAGAAAATGATGATTATATGTATGCTTTAACTAAAGATTCAAATCAAAAAATATTAGATAAAAATGCAAAAAATCTAATTTTACCTTTGAAAGAAAAAATAGTGTATAAAATGTCTTTAAATAAGCCATTTGCATTATTTGTCAATAGTAAAGAGATAGCTAAAGTTATTACATTTCTCCCTATTAAAGATACTGAAGAAAATACAGCTGCATATTTGGTATCATATACGAACAATGATAATATTTATAATATTAGTAAAAGCTACAAATATTTAAATATAATTATATTTATAGGGTTGGTTATAATACTATATTTTATATATAAAAATATTAATTATAGAAGAGAATTATCAAATGAAGTTCATCATAAAAACAATGATTTAATTAATTTAAATAATAATATTGAAAATAAAATTATAACTGCTGTAGAAAAAAATAATGATATTCAAGAAAACTTATATAAGTCACAGAAGATGGTTGCTATGAGTGAAATGATAATGAATATATCACATCAATGGAGACAGCCTTTATCTGTAATATCTACTGCTGCAACAGGTATAGAACTACAAAAAAAACATGGTAATCTTACAGATGATTTACTTATCTATTTTAGTCATACTATTAATAATAATGCACAGTATTTAGGAAAAATATTAGATAGTTTTAATGATATAATTAAAGATAATAGAGTTAAGAAAAAGTTTAATTTAAATGATGATATAGATGATTTTTTAAAAATAGTAGAAGCACCAATACGGATGGAACAAATAAATTTAGTTTTAGATTTACAAGAAAATATAACAATCAATGGTTATCCAATAGAATTAATAGAGTGTTTACATAATATTTTTAATAATTCTAAAGATATATTAAGAGATAAAACTAATGATGAAGATAAATTGATTTTTATTTCATCTTCAAAAGTAGATAATAATCTATTTATAAAAATAAAAGATAACGGTGGAGGAGTACCACAAGATATAATTGGAAATATATTTGAACCATATTTTACAACAAAACATAGAAGTCAAGGTACAGGGCTAGGTTTGCATGTAGCATATAAACTAATAATTGATAATATGGAAGGTTCTTTAAGTGTGAAAAATGTTGAATATAAATATAATGATAAAGAATATATAGGGGCAGAATTTACTATATCTATACCTATTGGTTAAAAGAGTTATAGATGAATATATACTATACATTTCTTAAGTTTAGTTTATATTAAGTAATATTTAGCAATAATACTCTAAAATTAACTAGGCTTATTTCTGCATGCAAAATAATTTATATGAACACATTATATATGACACAGGTTTTGTAACTAAAACTGATTTAAAAGGCGATATAAACTTTGTAAACCAGAATTTATGCGATATAAGTGGTTACAGCAAAGATGAATTTCTTGGAAAAACTCATAGCTTTTTAAAATCAGATGATACAAGTAGTGAAATATATAAAGAGTTATGGAACACAATACTTCAAGGAGATACTTGGAAAGGTATCTTTAAAAATAAAACAAAAAGTGGAAAAGCATTTTACATGGATACCTCTATATATCCAATTAAAAATAAAGATAATAAAATAGAAGAATTTGTATCTTTTTCTACTAACTTGACACAATATATAGACCTCATAACTTATGATAATTTAACAGGGCTTAGAAATAGAGATACTTTTAAAAATGATATAGATTCAACAAAAGAATATATTTGTATAGTTATAAATATAGATAATTTTTCAGATATTACAGAGTTTTATGGTGGTTTTATTGGAGATGATGTTATCAAAGAGACTGCTAAACGATTGTTGAAAGTATTTAAAGGTAGTTTAGTTTATAGATTACAAGGTGATGAATTTGCTATATTAAAACAATTGCCTATAAGTTATGATAGTAAAATAATAGAAGATATGGCAAAATATAAATTAAAATCTATATTTGACAATGTATTTAATATAGAAGATATTGCTATTCATATTACTGCTACATCTGGTATAAGTATTGGAAGTAGTTATTGTTTGAGAAATGCAAATTTAGCATTTAAAGATGCAAAGTCAAAAAATTTGACTTATTCTATATATGAGGATAATTTACTAGAACAATTTGCAAACTTTACCATGAATAAAGAGATTGCAGGTGATATTAGAAAAGCTATTAAAGATGATTTAATTGTACCTTATTATCAACCAATTATTGATAACAAAACAGGTAAAATTGTTAAATATGAAGCACTTGCAAGACTAATTAAAGATAACAACGTAGTTTCACCAGGTGAATTTTTAGACATATCAAAAAAAATAAAATATTATCATAAAATCACTCGTGCTATGTTAAAAAAGAGTTTTAAACATTTTGGTATAAATAGTGATATAGGTGTTAGTATAAATATCACTATAGAAGATATAGCAAATATAAGAACATTTAATCTTATCATTGATCTTTTAAATAAAAATAAGTTTAATGACAATATAACATTTGAACTAGTAGAGAGTGATGGCATAGATGATGATCAACTATTTAGTAGATTTGTAAATACGATTAAAAGTTATGGTGCAAAGATATCTATAGATGATTTTGGTACAGGATATTCTAATTTTTCATATTTAGCAAAAATAGAGCCTGATTATTTAAAAATAGATGGCTCTTTAATAAAGAATATTCACAATACAAAAGATTTTGATGTAGTAAAAGCAATAATAGATTTTGCAAAAATGTATGATATTAAAACCGTTGCAGAATTTGTTGAAAATGAAGATATTTATATCTTAGTAAAAGAGTTAGGTATAGATTATTCTCAAGGGTATTATTTTGGTAAACCTTTGCCAATTG
This sequence comes from Campylobacterota bacterium, assembly GCA_034660095.1. Lineage (GTDB taxonomy): Bacteria > Campylobacterota > Campylobacteria > Campylobacterales > Arcobacteraceae > JAIOSF01. The sequence continues at coordinate 16,293 of JAYEIM010000078.1, forward strand.
ATGAGGTTTAAAGTATGTTATTTTAATTAAAATAGCATACCTAATTCAAATTTTATGAATGCAAGAAAGCCCATCACTTAAAAGACTGAGCAAGGTTTCCAATAATCAAATGCCACCCATCAATGATGATAAAAAAGATTAACTTTATGGGCAGTGAAATCATAACGGGTGGTAACATCATCATACCTAAAGACATAAGAATAGAAGCTACAATAATATCTATAACCAAAAATGGTAAGAATACTAAAAAACCAATCTCAAAAGCTGTTCTAAGCTCACTTATAATAAATGCAGGCATTAGTAGAGTTAAAGATACATCTTCTATATTTTTAGGATTTTCCTGTTTTTTGATACGATAAAGTAGGGCTAAATCTTTCTCTCTAGTGTTTTTTATCATAAACTCTTTAAATGGTCCTACCGATTCATCAAAGGCAACTTCATAGTTTATAGTCTCTTTCATATAAGGGTCTATACCATTGTCCCATGCTTTTTTTGCATAAGGTTCCATGATAAAAAATGTAAGAATTAAACTTAATGAGATGATGATTTGATTTGGTGGTGACTGTTGTAGCCCCAATGCTTGTCTTAGTAGTCCAAAAACAATGATTAATCTTGTAAAACTTGTAACCATTAAAAGAAGTGTTGGTGCTAAAACAAATAGCATTAAAATTACAGCTATATTTATAGTTTTTACAAATTGTGCAGGTTCATCTACGGCTGCTACGGAGAGGTTTATAAGAGGTGCGGCATCTTCTGCATTTAATGATACAGCAGATACAATGCTAACAATTAAAAATATAATAATTGATTTAAATTTATACAATGAAGTTCCTTTTAGTCATCATGTTTTTCTTGACTATTTTTGTTTATAATTGAACACAATTTTGTACCATATAGATATATATTCCAAGATATATATATCCATAAAAAGAAAAATAGTGCAACACTAAATGAACCATAAATAGTTGAATAAGTTGTATTAGTGCTAACATAATATCCAAACAATGTTTTTGTAATACTTAATGATATAAGTGTTATAAAGCTTGAAATTGCAGATGCTTTAAATGTAACTTTTGTATTTGCAGATAATATAAATAGTATTATAAACATTATCCAGATAAATAAAAACGAAAATATCTGTTGTGAAAATGTAAAATCAGTTACTTTAGATAAAGTTGATATAAAAATAAATACAAAAAGCAATAAAGGTATAAGGATAACAAAACCTAAATACATAAAAAACAATTTATATATTGGTCGTGTATCTACATCATATATTTTATTTACAATATGTTCATAATCTTTAAAAAACATTGTAAATACAAATAGTAGATAAAATATACCAATAGAACCTAACTTATGTGTATTTGCTAAAAAGTCTGTAATTTGGCTAGCTAATGTCTCTGATCTTGTTGGATTCATAAAGTCTAAAATATATAACATTAGCGTATCTAAGTGTGAAGAGAAAGCTGGAAGTGATGAGATTACAACAATCAATAGTGCTATTAAAGGCAATATTGAAAATATTGTAAAAAAACTTAAACTTGCAGCAAAATATGGAGTATCATCATTAAAAAAATTAAATATTTTTTTTAATCTATCCAATACTATAATCCCATCTTAAAAGGATTTAAAATATTATTTGGATCAAAAGCTTTTTTTATACTTTTAAATAGATTCATCTCCGCTTCATTGAAAGCGATACTCATATATGGAGCTTTTGCAGTTCCAATACCATGCTCACCACTTAAAGTTCCACCCATATCAACTACAAGCTGAAATATTTCTTCAATTGCATGATGACCATCTTCCATCTGTTTTTCATCATCTTTATCTTTTACCATAACATTTACATGTATATTTCCATCACCAGCATGACCAAAACATGGTACTTGTAAACCATATTTATCACCAATTTTATATATCTCTTTTAAAGCTTCTGGTAATTTACTTCTAGGAACTGATATATCTTCATTAAGTTTTTTTGTACCAAAAATAGTTATAGATGGAGATGCATTTTTTCTAGCATACCAAATCTCTTTTGCATGCTCTTCATTTGTTGCTCTTACAAAAGCAGTAGCTCCATTTTCCATAAAACTTTTTTCTAAAGTTTCTAATTGAAATTTAACTTCATCTGTTAAGTTTCCATCCACATCACCAACTAAAACAGCACCAGCAGTTTCTGGTAAATCGACATTTAATTTTTCCCTTAATGCTTTAATCACAAGTGCATCTAAAAACTCCATTGCTACTGGATTTGCACCACTAGCTAAAGATTTAAAAACAGCATTCATAGCACTTGTAACATCTGGAAATATTCCCATATATGTTTGCTTATGTTTTGGTTTTGGAATTAGCTTTAAAGTTATCTCAGTAATAATAGCTAGTGTCCCTTCTGATGCTATTAATATACCAGCAGTATTATATCCTGCAACATCTTTTATAGTTTTTTTACCAGCTCTTATGATCTCACCACTTGGTAAAACAGCTTTTAAAGCCATCACATAATCTTTTGTGATACCATACTTTGCAGCTCTCATACCACCTGCATTTTCACTTACATTTCCACCAAGTGTACTATACTCTTCACTAGCAGGATCTGGTGGATAAAATAATCCAACCTCCTCTACTGCTTTTTGAAGTTGCATATTGATAAGTCCAGGTTGTACTACTGCTACCATATTTTGCATATCAATTTCAATTAGTTTATTCATATGTCTTTCAAGAGATAATATTATACCACCACTAGCAGGTAATGCTCCACCAGTAAAACCACTTCCAGCACCCCTAGGAACTATAACAATTTTATGTTCATTACAATAGGCTAATATTTTACTTATATCATCTTCATCTCTAGGAAATATAACTGCATCAGGTTCAAATCTATCTCTTGTAGCATCATAACAATATGCAATTAAGTGTGCTTTATCACTTTTTACATTTTCATCTCCAACAATTTGTACAAATTTATCTAAATGTTGTTTATCTATCATTATTTTATCTCCATCATTTTATATTTAATAACTTTGAATAGTATTCATTGTAGTTCTCTATACTATCTGGTCCAAAATCCCAAAAACCTCTTGTAATCTCATCTATTTTTGTTAAAAATGGTTTTTTTGTAGTTTCATCATTGATCTCTATTTCAATTGTATCTAATACTTTAAATGTCAAAGCATCTACAATATATAAATTGTTTTTAATCACTAAAAATATAGTACCAATTTGTTGTTTATGTGTGAAATTTGTTATATCTTTTTTAGTAGGAGTGGGTTGAGACACAAGCTTTAAATAAGATGCAAAAAAATCTTCATCTAAAAAATTTTGATTTTTATATAAACTTAAAATCTCTTTTTTAGCTTTTATATTTGGTACTATTAAAAGGCTTGTTTGATAAAGATGATTTAAAATAAACTTATCATTTGTGGATGGTTTTAATTTAGATGTTGGAATTGCATCTTGCAATAAAATATCTTTTTGTATAAAAGTTATGATTGAATAATTACTGTTAGATTTAGTTATAGTTGCTTGTGAAAGAATCAATTTATTTTTATTGGTTTGATGTACTACTATACCACTTTGACCTATTTTAAGATTTACAATATCTATTTTTGCAGTATCTGTTTCAATATCATATATTTTTGAAGTTTGAATACTTAAGTCTATATTTGCAATTAAAATATTTAGAGAAAGTGTGATTAGAAATATAATTTTCATTTAGTGCCTTGCTATTTATTTATAAAAAAGATATTTTATCAAAATACTCTTTGTAAAATGGTAAAGTGATAGTTTTAAAACCATCTTTATCTTTATAAAGGTTTATATACCATTGATAATTTATGTTATAATTTTTTAACATCTCTTGAGATAGTAGAGTGTCATTTATACTTCCTAAATTACTAGGAGATATTAAAATAGTTTTAGAATTTAATTTTTTTTGAAACTCTAAAATAAGATCTATCATAAAATAATCTTTTTCAATTGGTACCATCAATCCCCCAGCACCTTCAACTA
>JAYEIM010000078.1:20406-40868 GCA_034660095.1 Campylobacterota bacterium
CTTCCTAAATTACTAGGAGATATTAAAATAGTTTTAGAATTTAATTTTTTTTGAAACTCTAAAATAAGATCTATCATAAAATAATCTTTTTCAATTGGTACCATCAATCCCCCAGCACCTTCAACTATGAGAATATCACAATATTGTAATAGCTCTTTTGCTTTGTCAATGATTAGATTTATATCAATTTTAGTATCTTTTTTTGCTACAAAAGGGGCAGCAGGTAATTTGAATTGATAAGGTACAATATCATCAATATTTATTTTAAAATCTGGATTTAGTTCTTTTGTTATACTTAATAGCTTTGCACCATCAATTGGCTTATCTACAACACCTGTTTCTATTGGTTTAAAATATCCAACTTTTTTGACATCTTTCGCAAATCTTTTAAGAAAAACTTCACTTGCATAACTTTTCCCTACATCAGTATTTGTTGCAGTTATAAAATATATCTCTTTCAAAGTTTTGCTAGTCTTTGGAGTACTTTTGATGCCTCATCATCTGTAAAAAAAATATTTCTTGATAGTTCACAATTGCATTGCTTTAAAAATATCTTTTTCTCTTCAAGTTGTTTATTTTTATCTTCTTGATATTTGTCTAGAATATTTTTTAAACTAAGTTCATATTTTTCAATAATTTCATTTTTTTTTACAGCAGTATCTTTTAATCTATATTTTGTTTTTGAAACAACTAAATATGCACCCAGTATAGTTATAAATAGTATAAATATAAATACAAACTCCAATTTATAAGTCCATTGTTGTTTGAGTTGTACCTGTTGTTCCAAACTCTTCATCTATTAATTTTGCTATTTCTTGAAAATTAACACCAGAAATAGTATCTAATCCATCCATAATCTGTTTTTTTCCATTTATTAACTCTTTTGATTTAATACCATGAGATATAGATAAACTAGCTTCTATAAATGCAGATAATTTATCGCACTGTTTTAGTGCTTTTCCATCTATTGCATCATATTTATCAAGGTTATATTGTTTCATATCCTTAACTATTGTTATTTTACCATTTTGTATGATTTTATTGTCAAACTCATCTTTTACATTGTTTTCATCTAGTCCTAAAATATATGAAAATTCTTTTTTTAGACTATATGGGATAAATGGCATAATTTTATCTTCAATTTGATCAACTTCATATTCTGCAATAATATCAGCTAACTCATCAACACAATATTTTACAGGACTAATAATATCTCTAGTCAATGCTTCTGGAAGGTCATGAAAAAGTGCTACAAAGAAATTGTTTTGAACTCTTTTGTCACAAGCATTTACCTTCAATGAATAAAAATATCCAAAAATAGCAACGGTTAGCATATGTCCTAAAACTGATGTTTCAGGGATACGAGGAGTTTGTGCCCATCTTTTTTGAAATCTTAATCGCCCACTTAAATCTATAACTTTTGCAAGTTTTTTATTTAAAGCAATTTTACGAACACCTATTAATTCATAGTAGTCCTCTATCTCCTCTTCAACCTCTTTTTTCACTTCATCAATATCATTTAAAAATTGACTTGTTTGATATACTATACCAAATTCCCATCGTGTAGATAGGTAAGATGCGGCTTTTAGTATAAATCTCTCTTTTTTATACATATTTTCATCATTTAGGTACTCTTTAAATTTTTGGAAAAATAATCCATCATTAATATCGATAAGTGAATCCTCAAGTTTTTCTAAAACCCACCCATTTATCTCTGCACCTTTTTTTTGTAAAGCTTTTCTAAATACATCTGGGCGTATATCTGTTACAACAACTCTTCGTAAAAATTCAAATATACCAGCTTCTATAAGATGTGTATAGTTTACATCTTTTTCAAGTTTTGCTATAAAATAAGCTATTATAAATTTATGAGCTTGTTTGTCAAGCTCAACTAAATCTACCATACGAGGATAGTCATTCCACCTTTGAATAGATGCAGAACTAAATATATAATCTACAATTTTAGGATTTAACATCTGTATTTATATCCTCTTCTAATTTTTGAGTATTTTCAGGTTTTTCATTTTTACTGATAACTTCATCTTTGTCCCCTCTACCCATAAGGTATTTACCAAACATCATAGCTGCAACTACCCCTAAAACTACTACATATACTACCCAATCTGCTGGTGGTGGTGTTCTTGTCATTTAATTTTTCCTTTTGTTTTTCTATAAAGTTCAGGTATTTGTTTATATCTCATTTATAGACATTAACTTTCCCTTAGTATAGGTAAGTTTTGGTTAAATATCATCAATTTTCAAGACTCAAGTTCCTTTATTAACTCATCCATAGATTCATTAAAATCATACATAGGTTCTTTCCCACTTCTTATATCATCTCTTAATTTATGTAGCTGTTCTCGTCTCTCATAAAAATATGGATCGATTTGAAGCATTGGATCTTCTATATTTTGAGTTAAAATTTTAGTTAACTCTTTTCTTTCCTCTAATGATAACTCATAAGCACTTTGTAAAACTTCATTTATTGACATCATTTTCCCCTTATCTTTAATTTTAATGTTGAATAGATATCTTTTTTAGTAGCATAATTATACTCTACAACTTCCCATTTTAGAAAGTGCATTTATCTTTTCAACTCTTCCCTTATGTCTTCCACCTGCAAATTCATTTGAATTCCATGCGTTTATGATAGCTTCAACCATACCCTCTCCAGATACACGCTCACCTAGACAAAGTATATTTGCATCGTTATGTTCTCTTGCCATTGTAGCACTATATTCATTGTGACAAAGAGCAGCTCTAATACCATCAAATTTATTTGCAGCCATACTCATCCCAAGTCCAGTACCACATATTAAGATACCTTTACTTCCCTCATCTGCTAATACAGCATCACAAACTTTAGCAGCAAAATCTGGATAATCAACTCTATCTTTGTTAAATGGACCTAAATCTTTAACTTCGTGACCAAAATCTTCAAAAACTTTTTTTACAAAAGCTTTTATCTCTATCCCTGCGTGGTCTGCTCCAATATAATAAGTCATTTAGTATATCCCCTCTTGATGCTTGTTTTCACCACTTATATATTTAGTATTTTCTAAAGATTTAGGAGTTTGAAAAACTCTATCCCATCTAATCTTTTTATTTTCATCCCAACTAAAGTATATAAACCATGGAGTTCCAACTATATATTTGTATGGCACTGTTCCCCAAAATCTACTATCATTACTATGATCTCTATTGTCACCCATCATAAAATATTCACCTTCGGGTACTTTTATTGGCATCATATTAAATAGTTTTTCAGGTTGCATACCATCTTTTGTAACACTTTTATCGTTATGAATTCCTGGATGATCTTTTTTATATGGATCTCTTACCCAAAGTTCATTTTGTATTCTTACTCTTAACTCTTTTGGATAATTATCTATGATAAATTGATCTCCACCTTTTGGTCTAATAAACAGATGTTTATCTAAAAGTGCGATAAGATCTCCCCCAGTTGCTACACATCTTTTTACATAATGAATTTTTTCATTGTGTGGATATCTAAATACAACTATATCACCTCTTTGTGGTTTCGGACCCTCTAGTAAATGACCATTATCATTAAAATCTGGCAATACTTGAACTTCAAGCCATGGAAGTCTTGGAGTTGGTACACCATAAGCAAACTTTTTAACAAAAAGCATATCACCAATTAAAAGTGAATTTTTCATACTACCACTTGGTATCACAAATGCTTGTGCTATAAAAAATATAATACTTAATACAATTACAATTGTACCTGTCCAAGTACTGCTCCAGTTATATAGTTTTTTCAATATATTCATTTTTTTTATTCCTGTATTTTATTTTCGTTTTCTTGCAGCTTTAATTGTGTTTTTAAGTAGCATTGCAATTGTCATGGGTCCAACTCCACCTGGAACTGGTGTGATATAAGATGTTTTTTTATGTACATTAGTATAATCAACATCACCAACTAATTTACCACTTTCTAATCTGTTTATACCAATATCAACAATAATTGCATCATCTTTTACCATATCTTCTGTTATAAGATTAACTACACCAACACCAACACAAATAATATCTGCATTTAAAGTATGTGCTTTTAAATCTTTAGTGTGTATATGGCAAATATCAACAGTAGCATTTGCATTTAACATTAATGTGGCCATAGGTTTTCCAACTATATTTGAAGCACCAACTACACATACATTTTTACCTTGTAGATCAATATTATACTCTTCTAAAAGTTCCATTACACCATAAGGTGTTGCAGGGATAAATGCATCAAGACCTGCAACTAATCTACCTACATTATATGGATGGAATCCATCTACATCTTTTTCTGGAATTATCGCTTCAAGTATAGCTGTTGTATCTATATGTTTTGGAAGTGGTAGTTGAACTAAGATACCATCTATATTTTGATTTTTATTCATAAGTTCTATAATTTCTAATATATTTTCTTGAGATATCGACTCTGGCATCTCATGAGCTATAGAATATATCCCTGCTGCTTTACAAGCCTTACTTTTCATATTTACATATGCAGCACTTGCTGGGTCTGCACCTACAAGAACAACAGCAAGACCAGGGGTGATACCTTTTTGTTGAAGAAGTTCAACATCTTCTTTTACTTCTAATCTAATTTTATCTGATAACTTTTTACCATCAAGTATAGTCATTTAATATTCCTTTGTAATTTGTTTAGCTATAAGTGATAATAGCTAAAATATACTAAATATGTATTTAGTGATTAAAATGATTCTTGGACTATTAAATTTAGATCATCTTTTATAGTTAATTGATGCATCTTTTTTGTATCGTTATTCAATATTATTTCACAATCATGGCAAATAGCTATTAAATTTTCAAGATGGTATTTTCCACCATTTTTAAGAGATCTTATCATATGGATTTTTATATTATTTAGAGTAACTGTTTTACTACATCTAAAACATTTTTTATGATCTCTTATAATTAGTGCATTTTTTCTTTTTATCCAATCTGGTGGCAGTTTATCTCTATTTGGTTCGCAGTTAAATATATATTCACTCCACTGTAAAGATTGTGGTGTAGATTGTGGAAGTTTAGATCTATCAATATTTAGATTTTTAAATTGTCTTAAAATATCATCTATAATAGTATATTTTCTAGAGTCTGGATTTTTTTCATTTTTGCTTTGTTCAATAATAGATAAGTCAAATTTTATAAGTGGATAAGTTTTATCTAAATATATTTTTAATTTACTTAAAAAAAGATCAAAAGTAGTTTGGGGGTATATTATTTTAAGAATATGTTTTCTAAAAGCAAAAACAAATATAGCTATACCAAATAGCCATAATAAAGAGGTGATTATAAAATCATATCCTAAATAGACCATTTGTTATATTTTGAAGTTAATTAGTTAACAGTAACTTCTACTGGTGTACCTTCCCAGATACCGTGTTTTGTACAGTAACCATGAGCTACAAGATTAAGTTTTTTTCCTGTTGGGATAACAGTAAATGTTGTAGTATTATGTGCTTTAGTATTTCCTAAAGTTCCTGGTATGTATGTAGCTTGAGCTAGTTTTGTTTCACCATTAAAAAGTGTAACTGATTCAATATAGTGATCAAAATCATCTGGATGAGTATATTCGTTACCCATTTTAACTGTTACTTCAAATGGCTCTCCAGCAGTTGCAGTATCTGCACAATGGATAAATGGACTATGTCTATCTATTAAATCTTTTTTAGCTTCTCTTTCTACTTGATCGATATCTACATATTTGTTAATTTTTGGCATTTTATTTCCTTTTGTTTATTTTAAATTTAGAGTAGTTTACATAAATAAAATTTAAGTAAACTACTACTATTTATCTAGTAATCTTAATTAAGATTATTATAAATCTAGTCCAGTTTGAACAACATTATGATGAAGTCCTAAATCTTTTGGATCAATTCCAAGTGCGATTCCTACCATTTGAGGTAAATGTAAAACTGGAATATTTACTTCACGACCAATCTCTTTTGAGATACCATGTTGTTGAACATCCATTCTAAGATGACACAATGGACAAGGTGTAACCATAACATCAGCATTTTGATCAATTGCATCTAACATAGCTGTTCCACTAAGTTTATTTGCAGTTTCTGGGTTTTGTAACTCTACATGGAAACCACAACATTTATTTTTTGATTCATACTCAACTGCATTTCCACCAAGTGCAACTACAAGATTATCTAATGAAACTGGTTTATATGGATTTTCTCCACCATTTGTTTTATTTTGTAGGTGAGATGGTCTAATATTGTGACAACCATAAAACGATGCAACATTTATATCTGCAATAGGATTTGTAACTTGATCAGATATTTTATCGTATCCATAATCATCTTGAAGAGCGTATAAGAAATGTTTTACTTCACTTGTACCTTTATATTCAAGACCAACTTCTGCAAGATTTTTATTTATTTTAGCTTTTAACTCTTCGTCATTATCTAATCTATCTTTAGTTAATGCAGTATTTAACTGACAAGTATTACAAATAGTTACCATAGTAAGACCTAGTTTCTCTGCATAACAGATATTTCTAGCGTTTAAAGTTAAAGATAAGTTATCATCAAAATCTTGTAGATGACTAGCACCACAACAACTAGCCTCATCTAATAAAACTAGTTCAATACCAAGCTTGTCAGCAATAGCCATAGTAGATTTTAATAATTCAGGAGTAGATTCTCTAGCTGTACAACCTGTGTATAAAGCATATTTTAATTTTTCCATTTTATTACTCCTGTTCTAATATTTAGCTGTTGAAGATATCTCAACAAGCTTTTTAATTTCATCTAAGTTTTTAGATTTTGGCATATTCCAAGGCATAACAATTTTACCTCTTTTAAACATTGCAATAGCTTCAGGAATATGTTTCATAACACCAATATTTCCTTCACTATATCTTACAAGCTCACCCTCATCTAATATACCATGTTTTTCAATTGACCATTTAAAACCAACTGCATGACGAACTGCAACATTTTTAAGGTGTTTACCTTTTTCAAATGTTTGTTGATGTAGTTTTGTAATTTTTCCAATAGGATCAAGCTCTTTAGGACAAGCTTCAGCACATTCATTACATTTTACACAATCCCAAATTCCAGAACCTATTTGCTGTAAATCTTCTAGTCTTGAATCTGCTGCTGTATCTCTTATATCAGCATTAAATCTCCAAGCTTTTGTAAGTGCCATAGGACCAACATATTCTTTATTTACTTCAACTGCAGGACAAGCGTAGAAACAATTTCCACAAGCGATACAATAATCAGCTTCATCAATAATTTCAGCTTCCTCTTGTGTAACTATATTTTCTTCAGTAGGAAATTCATCTATATCTGCTACAAGATATGGCTGAACTGAATTATACTTATTCCAAAAGTTTTCTTTATCTATAACCATATCTTTATATGCTCTTTTGATATCTTGTGGTTCAATTACTAAATCTTCACCAAATATATCAATCAATTCAAATACATTATCTTTACATGCTAATGTTGGTTTACCATTTACTTTAACAGCACAACTTCCACAAATACCATGACGACAACTTCTTCTATATGAAAAACTTCCATCATGTTCCCATTTAATTCTATTCATTACATCTAGAACTAGTTCATCTTGATTTACATTCATCTCAAATGTATCATAATGTGGTAAATAATCTGTATCTTTGTTAAATCTAAAAACTTTAATTTTTAATTTTTTTATCCCTTGTATGTGACTCATTATTTACTCCTTAATATGTTCGTTCTTGAGGTTCAAAATCACCCATAACAACATCCATATGTTCAATTGAAATATCACCATCTTTACACATATAAGTCATAGTGTGTTTTAAATATTTTTCATCATCTCTTGTGGGGAAATCATCTCTAAAATGAGCTCCACGACTCTCTTTTCTATCAATAGCACTCTCAACAATAAAAGCACTAAAATCAATCATATGACTTAACTCAACTGCCTCTTGAAGATCTGTATTATATATTTTAGATTTATCATCTATTCTTACATTTGCAAATCTTGCTTTTAAATCTTTTAAATTCTCTTTTTGTTTTAAAAGAGATGTTTCTGTTCTAAATACACCAGCATTATCTGTCATACCTTGCTGTAATTCATCTCTAAGAGTTGGAACTCTCTCATCACCATTAGAATTTCTAATTGCTTCAAGTCTATCCATTGCAGGTGTTGCATCTTCAACTTTTGCATCTTTAAATGATATTCCTGCTTTTACATCTTGAATAATTGTTTGACCTACATGACGACCAAAAAATAGTGCTTCAAGAACAGAGTTTGCACCAAGTCTATTTGCCCCATGTACAGATACACAACTACACTCTCCAGCAGCATAAAAACCTTCAACAAGCTGAGTCGAATTTTTTCTTACATGACCATGTTTATTACATGGAATTCCACCCATACTATAGTGTGCAGTTGCTGCAATACTAATAGGCTCTTCAATCATATCTTGACCTAGAAATGTAATAGCTAAGTCTCTTAGTTCTGGAAGTTTAGAGTTTATTAAATCAGCTCCAAGATGTGTTAAATCAATATGTACATGATCTTTAGCTTCACCACATCCACGACCCTCTAAAATCTCTTGTGAAATTGCTCTTGATACAACATCTCTAGAAGCAAGTTCTAATTTATTTGGAGCATATTTTTCCATAAATCTTTCACCCAATGAGTTAAAAAGTTTACCACCTTCACCTCTTGCTGCTTCTGATATAAGTACACCAGATCCCGCTATTCCTGTTGGATGAAATTGTACAAATTCCATATCTTCAAGTGGAAGACCATGACGAGCAACAATTGAAAGTGCATCACCAGTATTTGCATGTGCATTTGAGTTTATTTTAAAAGCTCTACCATATCCACCAGTTGCAAACATAACAGCTCTAGCATTAAAAATCATAGGTTTAGAATCTACAAGATCAAAAGCAAATACACCATTTACTTTACCATCTTCATAGATAATATCAGATACATAATACTCATCTTTAAAATCAACACCATCTCTATGGGCTTGTTCATAAATAGTTTGAAGTAAAGTTAAACCTGTTCTATCTTTTGCATAACAAGCTCTTGGCTTACTTTGACCACCAAATGGTCTTTGTGCAATTTTACCCTCATCGTTTCTACTAAAAACAGCACCCATTTTTTCAGCCCATCTAATAGTTTCTGGAGCTTTTTCACACATAAGTTTAATAGCATCTTGATCACCTAAATAATCACTACCTTTTACTGTGTCAAACTCATGAAGTTCTACACTATCTTCTGCACTTAATGCAGCATTGATACCACCTTGAGCAGCACCTGAGTGTGATCTAAGTGGATGAAGTTTTGTAAGTACACAAACGCTTAAACCAGCGTGAGCAGCTTCTCGTGCAGCTGCACAACCAGCAAGACCAGCACCTACAATAACAACATCATATTTATGAATTGGAATACTCATATTTGTTCCTCTTATTTTAAGATATAAATTATAAATTTCATAGATTTTAACAAATTGTTTTATAAATTGTGGTTAAAGAGATAAAAATATAAATATTATAAAATTAATTATGTTACAAAGTGAAGCAAAATATTTTTATAAATATAATTTATTAAGAATAACTAAATGTTATATCTCTATTTCTTTTTTAATATATATAATATTTCAATGACTTTACGATATAATAACTTAAAATATAAAGTAAGGGTTAAAATGGATCACGCAAGTATAAAAAAACAACTTATTAAATTTTTAAAAGTGGAAGTTGAAAAAATAGGTTTAAGTAAAGTTGTAGTTGGTATTAGTGGTGGATTAGATTCTGCAATAGTTGCAGTATTATGTAAAGAGGCATTTGGAGATAATATGAGTGGTGTTTTTATGCCATCACATTTTTCAAGTGATGAATCTATAATTGATGCAAAAGAGCTTTGTGATAAATTTAATATCTCTTATGAAGTTGTTGAAATTGCACCTATGGTTAAAGGTTATTTCGAACATGTAAAAGATTCTACACCACTTCGAATTGGTAACTTAAGTGCTAGAATGCGTATGTCTGTTTTATATGATATTAGTGCAAGAGACAACTCTTTGGTAGTTGGAACTAGCAATAAATCAGAAATACTTTTAGGTTATGGTACTTTATTTGGAGATACAGCATGTGCTATAAATCCAATAGGAGAGATGTATAAATCAGATGCATTTGAATTTGCAAGATTTATCGGTGTTACAGATGCTATTATTGATAAAAAACCAAGTGCAGACTTGTGGGAAGGTCAAAGTGATGAAGAGGAGCTTGGATATTCTTATAAAGTGATGGATGATGTACTAAAAGAGTTAATTGATAATGGTAAAACAAAAGAACAATTATTAAGTGATGGTACAGATGAAACACTTATAGATATGTTACAATACAGAGTAAAAGCAAATGCATTTAAAGGTAAATTACCTACAATTGCAAATATAAATTTCTAAAAACTAACTAAAGGTAAAGTAATGATAAAAAATGTTAAAAATGCTAAAACAATCCCATTTTTCAAGTCAACAATTGATGAAGAGGAAAAAAAACAAGTTCAATCTATACTAGAACTTGAATCTTTAAGTATAAGTAAGGTTGAAGAGCTTGAAAATGAGATACAGGAGTTTATTGGTGCAAAACATACAATAGCTACAAATAATGCTACATCAGCTTTACATTTGGCTCTAAGTGCTATGGAATTAAAAAGAGCAGATAAAGTTCTAATGAGTGTAAATTCTTTTGTAAATCTACCTGAAACAGTTAGACACTTTGATGCAGAGCCTATATTTATAGATATTGAATCAAATGGCTTTAATATTGATTTAAATAAATTGGAACAATATTTAGAAGAGAATAATAGTAAAAAATTAAGAGCTTTGATGGTTACATTTGTTGCAGGTGAAATTCCAGATTTAAATAGAATATATCAAATTGCTAAAAAGTATGATATTTTAGTTATTGAAGATGCTACAAGTGCATTGGGTGCAATGTATGATGATAAAATGGTTGGTTCACTAGATGCGGATATGACAATATTCTCAACTAATTATTCAAATAGTAAAACAGCAATAAGTCGTGGTGGATTTATAGTTACATCAAATGATGAATTAGCTACGAAAGCTAGATTATTAAGAACACATGCTATTAATAGTACTTTTGATGAGTATGGTAATCTTGACTATATTTATGATGTTGTAGATATTGGATATAAATACGATATGACAGAACTTGAAGCTGCATTTAATCTTGCACAATTTTATAAAACAAATAGTTTTTGTGAAAGAAGACAAGAGATAGCTGCAATTTATAATGAACAACTAGCTGATTTAAAACATATCATATTACCTACTTTTGATGAAGAGCATATTTTTAGTCAGTATATTATAAAAGTTAGTAAAAATAGAGATGGTTTTGCAAGGGTATTAAAAGATAGAGGAGTTTCTACAGGACTTCACTATATACCTTTGCATCTATTAACATACTACAAAAAGAAATATAAACTTAAAATCACAGCTTATGGAAGTGCTTTAAGTACATATGGACAAATTTTATCTATACCTATCTATCCTGCTATGAGTGATGAAGATGTATTATATGTATGTGATACAATTAAAAATATAGCACAAGAGTGGATATAGTATATTGAACAGTTTTTTTGTTAAGTGGGTTGAGCAGTATCTATTTTTTCCAACCCCTTTACAAAGATTAATTGGGGTTCTTCTTTTACCTCCTACAGTTATATATTGTGTTATCACTTCATATAAAAGGCTTTCAAAGAAACCTATAAATTTTGGAATACCTGTTGTAAGCATTGGAAATTTACTTGTAGGTGGAACTGGTAAAACACCTGTAATTATATCTTTGGTTAAACCTAAAAAAGATGTAGCTGTTATCTTAAGAGGTTATGGAAGAGAATCTAAAGGACTTTTTGTTATATCAAACAATGGCAAAATATTAGAAGATGTAACAGTTAGTGGAGATGAAGCTATGTTGTTGGCACAGTCTTTGCCAAATACCACAATTATAGTATCTGAAAATAGAACAAAAGCTATATTAAAAGCTCAGGAATTGGGTTGTAAAACTATTTTTTTAGATGATGGATATGGACAGCATGATATATTGAAATATGATGTTTTACTTCGTCCTAGAGTAGAAAATGAACCTACAAATATATTTTGTCTCCCAACAGGTGGATATAAAGATAGTAAAATGATGTATTCGTTTGCAGATGTAGTTTTAGTTGAACAAAAAGATTTTAAAAGAGTTGTAACATTTAAATTTAATGATGAAACTGTAGAAAACTTACCAGAAAAAATAGTTCTTTTAACTGCCATTTCTAAAACAAATAGACTTTTAGAATATTTACCTAAAAATATCGAAACAATTATTTATCCTGATCACCATAACTTCACACAAGAAAATATTGATAATTTATATTTAAAATATCCAAACTACAATATAGTTGTAACAGCAAAAGATATGGTAAAGCTCGATAAATTTAATTTAGAAAATATATATTTAATGGATTTAGAGGTAATAGTAGAAAAAAATAATATTAAAAAAATAGATAACTATATAAATAGTTTTATATAGTTATTATAACTTACTAAAATCAACTGTAAGTTTATCCAACTGAGAATCATGAAGATAAATTTTTCCATATTTTAGATATAACTTATCTTCAAAAAACATTTTTACTAAATCTTTATCTAGTTGTTTATTTTCAATCATAGATACAAAAATATATGCAATTTGATTTATTGTATTTGGTTTTTTGTAAGGTCTATCTTGTGTGCTTAATGCCTCAAATATATCTGCCAAAACTAATATTTTATCTTCTAAAGTTAACTCTAAATCAATAATCTCTTTAGCAGCATACCCTTTTCCATCTAAAGTTTTATGGTGAGAGGATGCTATTTTTACAACATTTGGAAACTTTTTAGGAAATTGTAAGTCTTTAATCATATCGTATGTAACTACAACATGATTATTTATAATATCTCTATCTTTTTGTGTTAAGGTACCAGCTTTTATTGATAAATTATAAAATTCATCTTCTGTTAATAATCCAGTTTTTTCGTAGATTGAATTTAATCTATCTATATATTTATCGCTCATAACTGTTTGACCACTATTTATAATATTCAAAAAATCTAAATCTACATCAAGTTGTTTTATTATATCATTTTTCTTATGCTCAACTATCTCATTTTTAAGATATGCTATCTCTATATCTTTTTTTAAAAGTTCAAATCGTAAGTTAATAGTATCTATTCTATCACATACTTTTTCAAGTTTTGTTGCTTTATCCATAATATAAGCTGGCGTTGATATCTTACCAATATCATGTAAAAGTGCAGCTAATCGTATCTCTTCTAATTGAACTGCATCATATTTTATATCTTTATATATTGTATTGTTATCATTTATACCATCTGCTATTATTTTAGAGAGTATCGATACATTATCAATATGTTTAGCTGTATATTTAGACTTTGCACTAATGGCAGATCCAATCGATTCTATCAAAGAGTATAAAAAATGTTCTAAGTCATTAACTAATTGGTTATTTTCTAAAACCATAGTTGCAAGTGATGCCATCGATGTAATAATATGTTCATCATGAGATAAAAAAGAGGTGATATCATTATCTTTATGTTTATTTATAAGTTGAATTACTCCAATTACAATATCATCTCTATTTTTAAGTGGTATTACAAGCATAGAAGTTGTTTTATAACCCATCTTTTTATCAAACTCTTTTGCACCACTAAAATTATATGATGTTGTTTGATAAATATTATTTATGTTTATTAGTTTATCTTCCATAGCAGAAACTACAGATACATTTTTTTTATTAAGTGTATTGTCTTCATTATAAAGTGGCAATGGTGGCCAAGAATCTTTTTGACCAGTACCACCATAATGTATATCTAAAGTATTGTTGATTGAGATACTAAACTCTAGTATATTCTTTTTTTTGTTTAATAGATAAAGAGTACCACCATCAGAACTTGATAACTCTATAGCCCCTTTTAAAACATTTTCTAAAAGTTTATTTATATCTTTTTGAGTTGATATCTGACTAGCTAAGTCTAAAAGCTTAGTATTTGTATTTAAAAGATATGTGATTTGATCTGATTGAATCTCTTTTTCTCTAATATCTTTAACAATATCTTCAAGTGCTTTATAAAACTGATATAAATCTACTGGTTTATTTAAAAAAGCTTTTATATGTAAATCGATGGCATCTTTATAGTATTTTGTTTCACTTTCTGCTGTAACTAAAATGGAGGGTGTATTAGGTGCTAATTTATTTATTTTTTCTAGCATCTCAATACCATTTAATTTTGGCATATTGATATCAGAAATTATTAAATCTATATGATTTTCATTAAATTTATTTAAACCATCTATCCCATTTTTGGCATATATTACTTTATCAAACAAATCATCTAAAATTAATATCATATTTTGAGCAACATCATCATTGTCTTCAACATATAATACAACTAATTGTTTTGTAGATAAAATAAGTTTATTTAAATTTTCTACATCCATATTATTTAAGCCCAAATTTGAAGGTGAGGTATAGATGAAACAGCTTTTACAATATCATGTCTTGATACAACACCTAGTATTACATCTTCAGAATCTACGACAGGTATAGCATTTAAATTAAAATCAATCATAACTTTTGATACTCTTCTTATATCAGAGATAGGATCAGTTGTGATGATATTTTTTGTTGAAATTTCAGATATATGTTTATTTATTATAGTATTTTTTGAATCACTATTTACCATCATAAAATTTAATATTTCAAGTTGTGTAATCATCCCTTTTAGATGGTTTTTATTGTCCGATCGAACTAAAAGTTGTTGGACTTTATGCTCTTGCATAAGATCATATGCTTCTTGTATAGTTGTAGAATCATTTATAATAATAGATGTATAAGACATCACTTGCTCTACATGAAATATCTCTGTCCTTGTATCAAGATTTGCCATCTGTTTATATTTGTCTTTTGCCTCTTGATCAATTTTCCCTTTGTATAAAGAGTCTTTAAATTGTGGAGTGTTTTCTTTATCTTTAGTTTCATTATGTAATCTATGCGATGAAGACAATGAATGAACACTATAAAGATGGTCAATATTACTTCTAAAGTTTAATCCATCATCATCATACATTGAAAACATAATAAACCCTTTTTTAATTTAATAATTGAATTAAATTTATTATATCATAATAAAATGAGAAAAACTTATATAATAATATTATTTTTTGTTACAATGATACCATCTTTATCAGCATATAAAAATTCTCCCACTCTAAACTCTACATCTCCAAAGTTTAAAGTTGTATTTTGATTTGCAGCAGCTCTCTTTTGACTTTTAAATGGGTAAGTTCCCAATGCCCAAAGTCCTACAGGAATAACCTGCGTTTGATGTGTATCTCTTACATAACCATTTATGATGATACCTCCCCAGCCATTGTGATAAGCAAATCCCATCAAAGTTTCACCAACAACCGCACAATAATCACCTTTTACATCTACAACACATATCTTACCATCACCTCTAGTATCTCTTAGAAGTTCTACTAAAGCTTTATTATCTTCAAATAGTTCAATTGTAACTATCTGGCCATGACACATTGCAATACCACCATAAGATTTGTAATTTGGGTCTAAAACTTGTACTTCATCTGGATGGTTGTCACATATATCTGCTGTGTATGATTTCATATTTTTTCCTATTTATTAAATGCTTTTGTCTGCATATATTATACATAAAATACATTTGATTTGGTATTAAATACAAATTTAGATATAATCGCGATAATAAATAAAGAAACACTAGATTGTGATATTATATAAAGGGAATTATCCCAAAAAGGTTTGAAAAAGTGAAAGTTGTTACAGGTGTAGTTGGTAATGATATCCATGTGGTTGCAAATAGACTTATAGATATATCTTTGCAAAGTAGGGGATATGAAGTATTTAATTTAGGTGTAAATACTTACCTTGAAGAGTTTATAGATGCAGTTATAGAAACAGATGCAAAAGTACTATTGATATCTTCATTAAATGGTGAAGCTGAGGGTTGGTGTAGAGAGTTATATCGATATAAAGATAATGATGCTTTAAAAGATGTTGTATTTGTAATAGGTGGAAATCTGAGCGTTGGTGAAGGTGATGAAAGTGAGATTGTACCAAGATACAAAGAGTATGGTTTTGATTTAGTTTTTCATCAGTCAGATTTACTTGAGGGTCTTGATACTTTAGATAACTATTTAAAAGGTAACACTAAAATTAAAATTCCAATGCCAAAGGATTTGAAATGAGTTTACTTCAAAGAGATAGAGAGATAATACTTTCGAATGAATATGTAGATAATTTTGATTTTTCAGAGGTGGAACAGTTTGTAAAAGGTGCCAGTAAAGATCTTTTTATATCACATAAATTTAAAACAAACAAAGGTAAAACTTTGGTACAACCTCGTGGTGGTTTTCCAACTTACGATAAGATGTATTCACTATATGAAGAGTTCAAAAAAGTTGATGTAGATGTGTTACCTATGACTATTGACTCACACACAAGATTAAATGACTATGGTTCAGCTGCTAAAATGCTTCGTCTTTCAGAAGAGACAGAAACAGATCTACTTAATGGTTATCCACTTATAAATCAAGGATATAGAACGACTAGAAAAATGGTAACACATTTTAATACTCCTATTAGCTTAAGGCATGGTACACCAGATGCTAGACTTTTAGTAGAACTTGCAATTGCAAGTGGAGTTTTTGAGATAGAGGGCGGTCCAATTACATATATATTGCCTTATTCTAAAAACTTTCCACAAGATAAAGCATTTTTATATTGGAAACATGTGGAAAAAGTGTGTGCAAAATATTCCACACTAAATGAACCAATAAATAGAGAATCATTTGGACCATTAACTGCAACATTAGTACCACCATGTATCACTATAGTTATACAAATAGCAGAGATGATGTTGTCTTTAGAGGAGGGTGTAAAATCTTTTTCTGTTAGTTTTGCCCAAACTGGAAGTTTAAATCAAGATTTAGTTACTTCTAAAGTCTTACGAAAACTTGCAAATAAATATGCAAATAAAATTGGTGTAGATGATGCAACTATAAATCTTGTGTATCATCAATGGATGGGAGCTTTCCCTCGAGATAAATTTAAATCAGATAGTTTAATAAACGCTAGTGCTATGATAGCTGGTATGGTGGGAGCTGATAAGATTATCACAAAAACTAGAGCAGAAGCATTTGGAATCCCTACAAAAGAGGATAATGCACAAGCTGTATCAAATGTAAAATATACATTAAATATGCTTCAAGGGGTTCCTGCTTTTGTAGATGAAGAGGAGGAAGAAAATCTTACAAATCAAGTAGATGAGATATTTGAAGCTATATTCAATGATAGTGCAGATACCTTATGGAGAAAGATTTTCAATAGTATCAAAAATGGTATCATAGATGTCCCTTTTTCACCACATATTATAAACAATAATGAACTTATAACTGTACGAGATGATAGTAGTAATATTCGCATTTATAAAAAAGGGAAACTTCCAATAAGTGAAAAAAGTTTTAAATATGAACAATCTAAAATAAATCTGGGTAATAATCCAAATTCTGTAGTAAATCAAATCATAAAAGATATTGGGGTTATGCTTTAGATATGAACGAGTATTTTTTTACTTGTCCATATTGTTGGGAAAAAATTTCAATGTTGCTAGACCCATATATGGAAGATGATGATTATGTTGAGGATTGTCAAGTTTGTTGCCGTCCTATAGTTGTAAACTTTAGAATTGTTGATGATGAGGTTGTAAGTTTTAGTTCGAATGTTATAGATGGGAATGGGTAAAAAGAATATATACTTAGTATGTACTAAGTATTTATAAAACATATGATATGATATGTAAAAGGTAGTTGATGCAGATAAATTGGAGTGATGAAAAAAATAGTATTTTAAAAGAAACTAGAAATATTTGTTTTGAAGATGTTGAAAATGCTATTATGAATGATAATGTTTTAGATATTATTCCTCATCATAACATAGAAAAATATCCAAATCAAGAGTTAATGATAGTTTATTTAAAAGACTATATATATTATGTACCATTTGTTATAAGCGAAGAAGAGATATTTTTAAAAAATATAATTCCAAGTAGAAAACTGCATAAAAAATATAAAAAAGAATTGGAGTAGATGATGTATACTAAAGAAGAATTAGAAATTGTAGATTATATAGAAAATAAAAACCCCAAAAGTATAGTAAATTTATCTAACAAAATAGATATGATTAAATCATCTGTTACTAAAAAATATACCAAGAGAAAAGCAATAAACTTAAAAGTGTTAGAAAGTGATATAGAAAGATTCAAATCTAAAGCATTAGAAGAGGGTATGCCATATCAAACACTTATAAATTCTATATTGCATAAATATATCACAGGGCAGTTAGTTGAAAAAAGATTTAGTGCTTAAATGAAGAAATTAGGAAAAAGATGTGAGTAAAATGTTAATAGATATAGGAAGTACATATTTTAAGGTATCATCAAATGATAAAATAAGTCATCATTTTAGAAACTTTGATAAAGATATATATGATGATTTGATAGTTAAGTGTGAAGATGAGATAAAAAAATATAAAAAAGAAGATATACATATTTGTAGTTCAGCAAATGGGGGACTAAGTACCCTTATAGTTGGTCTTACAGAATCATATAGTTTAAAATATGCTGGAAATATTGCTTATAATTCTGGCATAAATATCATTGAAACTGTAATATACTCTAAAATAGAAGAGGCTACAATACCAACTGATATGTTAGATGTAGTTATAATAGTTGGTGGTATTGATAGTGTAGAAAATATATATGATGAAAAACTGATAAATTTTCTTGAAAAACTAAACTATTCAAATATAGTTTTCGTAGGTGCTTCTTCACAAACTAAATTTTTAAATAATAATATAGAAAACTTAAAGGTTTTACCAAATATCATAGACAATAAACTAAAAATGAGGGAAGATGAACTAAAAGATTATCTTACTAATTTATATCAAGAAGATATAATGGGAAAAGAGGATATAAAACATCTATACTCTATAACTTCAAATCAAATATATTCAACTCCATATATTGTAAACAGATCATTGCCACTTATACATACAAAACTAGAAGTTGTTGATCCTTTTATAGTTGTTGATATAGGAGGTGCAACCACTGATATACATTATAGTAAAGATTTAGTTGAAGATAATATTATTACACAAAATGAGTACGATAGACTTGTATTTAAAAAACTTGGTGTTTATAAATCAAGAGATAGTTTAGTTTTTAGTGCAAAAAACAATGAGTTTGTGTATGAACTTTTAGCACATCTAAATACAACAGAAAATATGCTAGATGAGAGATGTGAAAACGCTACAAAATTACTTATGCAACTTTCAATTTTCTTAGTATTATACAAAGTTTCACACCAACATAAATCATACTTAAATATAAAACTTGATACACTAAATAGTATAGTTTTAACAGGTGGTATAACAAAAGTTTTAACTCAAGAAGAGATGGAAGATATTGTTTCATTTTTCTATAAAAAGATATTAAACTTTCACATATCACCACAAGTAGTTGTAGATAAAGATTATGCAATCTGGACTTTAGGGATGGAAGACTAAATTATGAAAAAGGATAGTATATGTCAATAAACAGTATAAGAAATTTAGTAGTAACAGCAAATGAAAAAGTACCAAACAAAATAGCTCTAATTGATAAAGCAGAGAAAATAACTTATGGTGAAGTATATACAAAAGTAAATCAATTGGCTTTATATATAAGTGGACTGGGGCTACAAAAAGGTGCTAGAATTGGGATATACTCAAATAAAAATAGTGCAAAAGTTATATCTATTTTAGCAGTTTTATCAACAGATTATGTACTTGTACCAATATCAAGACTTCTAAAAGCAGAGCAAGTTGAATATATCATCAAAGATTGTACGATAGATTGTGTCATAACAGATAAACAAAAACTTGAAACATTAAAAAATACATCTTTTGATGGAAAAATCATAACTGTTGAATCTTGTGATGCAGAGATAGTATCCTTTGAAGAGATTTATAAATGTTATAGTAGTGACTATAGTTGTAGTATAAAAGGTCATGATAATGCAGTTATAACTTATAGTTTTGCTAGTAGTGGATTTCCAAGAGGTGTGGTTATCTCTCATAGAAATTTAATAGATAGTGCTAGAGTTGTAAATGGATATTTAGATATAAATGAAGAAGATGTTTTATCTGGACTATTATCATTTAGTTTTGATTATGGTTTAAATCAAATTTTTACCTCATTTTATGCAAGGGCAACATTTGTAATATATACATTTTTTACACCAAGTGATTTTTTT